>JBDIVL010000018.1:0-72992 GCA_039794405.1 Candidatus Jinrextremum sp.
AGGAACCGGGATAGACCAAAAGTATCCTTTGTCCCTTTTTGATGGGTAGCAGATGACGATCATTTTTTAGCAAGGTTACGGATTGCTCGGCTATGATTCCGGCAAGTAAAAGATGTTCCTGTGTGAGAATTTTCGATTTTATATCTGGTATTGAAGCAGGCTGCCAGTCAAGGATGTCCCTTTTTGTTTTGGTCAGCAAAATACGCCGAACTGAGATATCGAGACGTTCCTGTGAAATAATCCCCTTTCGGACAAACGCCAGCAAATTCTGATAAGCCGGATATTGTTCTTCTGGCGTCTGGCCGGGATCATTTCCAAATAATAGCAGGTCTGCACCTGCTTGAAATGCTCTTGCAGAAGCATCGGCAATACCATACCTCTGCTTTACCGCTCCCATACCAAGTGAGTCTGTTACAATTAATCCCTGAAATCCCAACTCACCCCGCAATAAGTCCGTCAACACCCTTCCTGATAACGTTGCGGGCAAATCATAATTCGAATCAATTGCCGGAAAGACCACATGAGCGGTCATAATAGCATCTGTTCCGGCGCTGACAGCCGATCTGAAGGGCAGAAACTCAACACTATTCAGATGACCCCGGTCATGTATTATCATTGGTAGTGCTCTATGTGAATCAACACAGGTATCACCGTGACCCGGAAAATGTTTGGCAGCAGGAATGATACCGTTTGCCTGAAATTCCTTTATCATTGCCGTTCCAAACTGAGCAACAATGTTGGGGTTGGAACCAAAAGAGCGTCTGCCAATGATGGGATTATCAGGATTACTGTTAACATCCATAACCGGGGCCATATTCATATTAATGCCCAGTAACTTTAATTCTTCTGCCATTGAGCGGGCTACGGCTTTCGCGTTTTCAGGCGAACCGGCGGCGGCAATAGCCATATTGCCCGGAAATTGCGTCAGCTTATTGCCAAAACGATTTACCGGTTCTCCTTCGTGATCTACTGCTACGATGAGAGGAATCTTTGCCCCGCTGTTAGTGGCCGCCGCCTGTGCCTTATTTATCATAATTGCAACATCCTCAGGCGAGCCAATATTATGATTAAAGATGATAATGCCGCCAATATGTAACTCGCGGATTGTGCGGTCTAATGCCCCAGAATACGCAGAACCATTGAAGAAAACGGTGAATAATTGCCCTACTTTCTCTTCAATCGTCATCCGGGAGAGGATCTTTTCAACTTGCATTTGCATTTCTGAACTTTATTGTTTCAAACCGAAAGATTGTTATTAACATTTGCCTTACTGAAGTACGGAAGAATAGAAATACAGAAACTGAGTAAATGAGTGGATGGGGTAGATGGGTGAATGGGTGCCCATCTCCTCATATGAAAACACGGAAAATACTCTTGAAGGTTTTTGTTGAATTTCGTTCCTCAATCCAACCTACACAGGAATATAATCCATCCTTCTATTCTTATGTTTATCAACAGCCCTTTTTTTCTATTGTGGATGGCAAACGGTACATTGTATGCCGGCAGGCTTAGGATGAGGAGGTTCACCAGCCCTGCCAGCCGGGTGACAGCCAGGCTGAGTACAATTACCAACAAAAGGCGGATGCGGAGAGCTGCCTGCGGAAGGATGCTCAGGACTCGGATGACATACGGTACACGAGACCATCGATACAGGAAAATGGCAGTTCAGGCAATGCCGATTCCTCGTATTGACACCACCCCAGGATGCCGTATGGCTTAACGGCGTTGTATTCTCGTGGCATCGGACGCAAAAATCCTCCTGATGACATGCCATACATTTCTTCCGTTCCCACGATGCAGCAAACCCATGGGTCTTTCTGCGCCAGGCGTTATTGTGGTTCCTTGGTTTTTGATCCTGATGGCAATTAACACACCAGTTCAGATCCGCATGGCATCGCTTGCAATAATCCTCACTATAATAGAATTCGTTTCCGTGTTTTTGTATCCAGCGCGGATCATCATGTTTGACCCACCGGTCTTCATGATAAAGAGGCATGCGATTCTTTTTAATGTGCTTATGACAAACATCACACGCAATTTTTTCTTCGCCTCTTTCTTTGTGACATGGAATGCAGCCACCGAACATATCAGGGATAAGATCCAGGGTAATAGCATCACTCTTCTCAATACCCTTATGGCACTGATTGCATGCGATATTATTTTCAAGATGAACCTTATGGGTAAACTTTAAATCCTGATATTTTTTAGGGATATTATGTTTAACCTTTATTTTCATCCCTGGTTTTGTATGACACAATAAACACGACTCAGGCTTGTTGGGATTAAAATCCTTCATATGACAGGTAAGGCATTTTGCCATCTTAGGCCATTTCGGTTCGAGGTCCTCCTGATAAAGGTGGCAGGTATTACAATCTTTTAATCCCCTCTCAATATGTTTGGCATGGCTGTAGTGAATTTCAGACTCCTTACATCCTCCTAACAGGAAAAGAAAGGATATGGTTATCAGGAAAATGAGATGACAGGTATTTTTCCGTATCATATTAAAAATTTCTACTATAAGAAAGGAGTAGTTGATGGTAGGTTTCCGGATCTGTGTCGCTTACCTCAGTCAGCCATTGCATACCCACATCCGAATGCTTCGACAACGAATATTTAACCCTGAGATAATAAGTGCGAACATTGATCTTTTGTTCGATGTCCCTTGTATATTCATCATCCAAAACGGCCGCCAGATCGTTACTTCCGATAAAATTATATTTGTATACAGAATAACCTGTACCACCACCGATGTCAAACTTACCTATTTTTTTATCAAAATCAACTGAAAGATCTGCGCTGTGATCAATACCCTCAATGTTCCAGTACTCTAAGGTAAAGGCAAATTTAGATTCCCTCAGAAGTACATTATTTATCATGAAAGAAATGAATGACCTGTTATAATCACGGTTAAAGGTGTTTTCATCATCTTCATCGATCAGACGCCGATAATCCACACCGCTGGATACTCCAAACTTTTCTCCAAAACCCTTGTAACCTGTTAAGCTAATGAGGTCAAAAGGCTTGAAAGAACCGAGGATTTCATAAAAAGGAGAGATATTATTACTGTGTTCTGCTAATGAATGAAGGAACCTGTAGTATGATACTTGTACATTTGCATCCCAGTCAATCTTGTCCCAGGACAATTTGACAAGAAAATCTTTTGGCAGCGTATCCAGGAGGGTATATCTTCCATAAAAATTTAAATCATCATATACTTTATGCCAAACATTAACTCCCACTTCATCATCATCGAACTCATCGTCTTCGATATGAACGTAGTCCAGGGTTACACGAGTATCCATCAATGGCCGGAAAGCCACCCCGCTTCCTGCTACCGTATCAAAATATGCGTTACTGTATTGCGAAAATCTCAAACCTCCAAAGGCATAAGTACCAACAGGACCGATTTGTTGCTCGTATCTTACGCCATCGAACAGGATAGTCTCAAGAGAATACTCATACTGCCGCCCGATACGGAGGGAGGATTTGTCAATAACAGGGTCCTTAATATCCGCATATAAATAGTAAATGCGTCCGTTTACGCTATGTTCATAAGTATCAAGGATATCTCTAAACGCCCCATCTTTAGGTTCATGTCCGTCGAAATCCTCTGATAATCTTCCAAAACCAGCTATGCTTATTTTATCATTGTAAAAATCCTTTGTCCGGAAGCGGAAATATTCATACATATCATGGTCCTCTTCCCCCTCTGCCCAGCGACCCTCGTATTGAGCACGAAAACTCCCTGAGATAAAGTCTTTATAAGTAAAACCACTTGATTCGGTTAAACCTGTTATTGTACCCGTAGTATTGTCTGTTTGCACCGTAATATTCTCAGCTTGAGCAAAATGGACCAAGGAAGAGATCATGATACATATGGAAAAAATTCCTAATATCTTTGGTATAGACAAGCTATCTTGCATCCTAAAATTTTATATAAACACTCTCAGATAAGACCATGATAGAAGGAAAGATACATTGCTTCCTGTTTTGTTGTTGGTAAATTACCATTTAACTAAACCTTCAGCAGATTTAGCCACAAAAGTGCACAGACTCATTAATCTTCACCATTAACATCTCTCGTAGCCGTATAGATGTGATCGCCGGTTCGACTACCATTGCCATCAGCCTCATTTCCGGCGGCATAGAATGTTATTGTCCCCGTAGCATTAGCAGGAGCCTTCCACCTAACCACCCATCTTTTCTTTTTATTACCTTTAACTGTATGCTCGATATACTTCCCCTTATCCTCCTCCTCAAGTCCCCGGAAGTCGTTTGGAGGAATAACCTGCGTGGTTTTTCCTATGCTCTTGAACTTCCCAACCCTTTTACCATCACCATCGAGAGCAGTCATCTCGAACCCGTGTAGCTTTCCGCTTGATTCTTGAAATGAAATTTTTACTTTGATGGTCTTGCCAGGAGTATAGGTGTCGGGGCCTGTAATGGAAAATACAGCACTTCCGGAATTGAGGTCAAAGGAGTTATGACAATCATCCGCACTACATGTGCCGTTATCACCCGGCGCACCGGTACGATAGGCCAGGGGACCGTTTGACCAGGCAAAAGCAATATTCTCAAATGCACTACTGAAGGCAACACTAAATCCAAGACAAAGTATACATTTAATCATAATCTTCATAACTCAAGTCCTCCTTCTTCTCATAAGAAAATACCAAACTGGCTAGCTAACGTTCGACTAGACTACATAATCCATACTTTTTTTTCAATAAAAATTATCTACAAGAATATGGTAATCCGTTATCGCTTTTCGTATAATACCATTTGCACTCTTCTTTTCAACATTGGAACATTCATAGTAACTGCTCAGGTTCAGGGTTCACGGTTCAGGGTTAGAGAGAGAGGAAGATTGAAAGGTTTGAGGAAAGGAAAACAACCGTAAACCTGCCAACCTGAATAGCTACCATTTATAAAGATAAATCCCAAACAAAATTTTCTCAGGAAACATCGATAGTGAAATTTGGCAAGTTTGAAATTTACCCGGTCACGGATGGCTATTTTTCTTTAGATGGTGGAGCGGTGTTCGGGGTTGTACCCAGGGTTTTCTGGGAGAAGGTATACCAACCTGATGAGAAAAATAGGGTACGATTATCCCTCCATTGTCCCCTGATCGTAACAAAAAAATACAATATCCTGATCGATACGGGTATTGGAATAAAACACAAAGAGAAATTTTGCCAGATTTATGGCATCGAAAAGAAACCTCATCTCCTGGAATCCTTGTATTGTTTTGGCTATCAGTCCAAAGATATTGACCTTGTCATCAACACACACCTTCACTTTGACCATACTGGCGGAAATACTATTTTTAATGAGAATGGAGAGATCGCTCCTACATTTCCAAAGGCAAAATACTTTATTCACAAAGGAGAGCTGGAGGATGCATTAAACCCTAACGAAAGAACGAAGGCAAGTTACATCACAGAGGATTTCCTGCCCCTCAGTGAACCCAAAAATCTCTGCCTGATAAACGAAGAAATTACAGAGGTGGATAAGGGGATATCTCTTATAAAAATGGGAGGCCATACCAGACACCATCAATGTGTAAAAATTGAATCAGATGGACAAGTAGCCTTATTTCTTGCAGACTTTGTACCTACGACTGCCCACCTACCCTATCCTTACATTGCTGCATATGATGTATTTCCTTTAAAAAGTCTCGAAGACAAAAAGAAAATATTAAAGCAGGCGTTTGAAGAACACTGGCTCTTAATTTTTCAACATGACCCCAAAGTCCGGATGGGCTATCTGAAAAAAGTTGATGATCGATTCGAGGTTGAAGAAGTAAAGGTATATTGAAAAAGTGCATGAGGCCACAGACTTCACGGGCGAATGAAGTTGTGAGTTTCAGCAATCAGCATTGGGCAAAAGCTTCAGATTGTTCGCCAATAGCTGATTGCTTATTCAATCCTGATTACTTTTAATACGAAACTCATCCGTAAAGAGAAACTACAGGAAAAGTTTTTTATACTGTCATGAATTATGCAGTACTTATCTTTTCTTCCCAGGATTTATTACTTTAACCGAATCACTGCCTTTAAAAATCTCACCTAAAGAAGTATTTACTTTGTTTCCTTTCGTAATATATTCTGCCATATCCTTGTGGTTATCGAGGATCAAATCTGCTTCTTTTAAGAGTTCCCTATCGAGATAGGTAGGAATGGCTATACATCGCAGCCCCGCATTTTTTGCTGAACGTATCCCAAGAGGGGCATTTTCTATAACAAGGCAGCATTCCCTTGCTATGCCCAGCTTGCGAACGGCTAAAAGATACGGTTCTGGTGATGGCTTACTTTCTTTCATCATTTCCCCATCGATGATTACTTCAAAGGTATCCGGAAAAAAGGTATTTATTATTGTATGTACTGTTACCCGGTTCGAACCTGAAACAACAGCAAGTTTATACTTTGGCTTTAATGTATCAAGAAGCTCTTTTACACCATCAAAAGGTTTTACCCGTTCTATTTGTTCAAAGATTTCTAGTTTCTTTCTGCCAAGCTCTTGTATTTCTTCCTCAGTCGGAATACGACCATTCTGCCTGAACAATATATCAATCACCTGCCTGGAATTTGCACCTTCAAGTTCATAAATCACCCACTTATCTATAGTAATACCCACTGCTGCTAAAGTAATCTTCCATGCCTCCGCATGGTATGGCATAGAATCAACGAGTACCCCGTCCATATCGAATAATATTGCTCTCATGCTGAATTATTGGTAAATCCTTTCTATCTTTTCAATAACCCTGTAATTGTTAAAAACTTCTTTACCCGCTCTTCTTCTGTTGTCTGTTATACGGTAAGTTGTAAATGAGTTATTATAGTACATTATGCTCATCATTGTGAAGAACTTTGCAATAAACTGTTACAATTTTCTTTAAATACTTTATATACGGTTTATCTTTACCAATGAGCCAGATTTTAAAGTAACCGGAATTGAATAGGCGGTCAGCCGTAGAGGTGTATGCAATACGCCCCTACATGCCCGATTGTCAATATCGGTCTGAGGCTCCGCCTCGCCAGTAAATGGCACTACTCATCTGGTATGAAGTGATGAAACAAAGGAGTACTGAAGTTTTTTTCACAACAATAATCCAGTATTCTATATCAAGGATTTTGTGCGGCTCGCAGCGCTATGAGGCCTTTTGTTTCACTCGCCTTAAGCTCTCTCTCAGAACAGCCATCAAATCCGGAATGGGTGTTGGTGTGGGCTCTTCTTCTTTTGGGGACGGGATTTTACCTTGTACCCGTTCGGCAATAATCTCCTCAAGCTCCTCACTATACGTGTCATGGTACTTTTCTGGTTTGAATGATTCTGTAAGTTGATCGATGAGTTCAACAGCCAATGCTATTTCTTTTTCTTCTCTAGTCCTGGAGGGAGGTATTTTCAAATTCTCAGCATCCTGTATTTCGCTTTTAAACCGGAGTTGATTGAGAACTATTACATTGCCCTCAATTTTCAGGATGCCAAGATGTTCACGGTTTTTCAAAACAAACTTGGCTACTCCCACTTTTCTTGAACGCAGTAGTGCTTCACGAAGCAGCGCATACGCTCTTTCCGATCCTTCATCGGGTTCCAGGTAATAAGGCTTTTCAAAGTAAATACTGTCAACCTCCCCTTCTTTTACAAATTCGATTATATCGATAGCCCCGGTTTTCCGAAGATTTGCCTTTCTAAAATCTTCGTCGGTTAAGACAATATACTCCCCCTTTTGATACTCATAGCCTTTCACAATTTCTTCATACGGGACTTCCTGTCCATCTTCAAGACAAATGCGAGAGTATCGAATCGGTGACAGATCTTTTTTATGGAGATAGTTAAATTTAAGCTTTCTTTCGATTGCACCACGATAAAGCCGGATCGGGATATTGACAAGTCCAAAACTTATTGCTCCTGTCCAAATCGCACGCATTTTTTTTCTCCTTACGATAAATTCTATACCCATCCCTCCACGAACCTTTCTCATGAAGGGTCTGTTATCCTTATCTTCGTACTTTTGAATTTCATAGAAAAAGAAGTTTTCAATACAGAAACCAGGTTTTGGGATAGATTCTCAATGATTTGCAGTAACCGAACCATAAAGGTGTTTGACGCACACATGTGACGGCACAGAAGTGCGACATGGCACATCCCATAACCTATTTGGATTTCGTTTTCTCTACTAATAGCCGGGTATTTTATAACTTCCTAATTCTCTTTCTTCATCTTAATTACAATTATCTTCATCTTACCCTTTTCAACCTTTACTTTTTGCTCCGTCTCTTTATAACTATTTTTTATTGCAGAAACAATATACGTATCCATATCCAAACCTTCGAATTCAAAAAATCCTTCTGCATTGGAAGACGTGCTCATGGAAGATATCGTCCCGATTCCTTTCAGCCGCACACTTACTGATTCGATGGGATTATTTTCACTATCTGCTACATACCCATGGATCTTGTTTTCCATAAACGCCATTTTTGCGATAAAGACATCATTATCTCCCCTTCTGCCCCTATAAATGGCAGAGGCTGTTGGAAAGGTATCAGACCATGTTTGCCCGGTAACGTACACACTTCCGAAAGTATCTACCGTAATCCCATAACCAACATCATTCTCATTCCCTCCCAAGTATGTAGAGCAAATAACGCTGTTGCCTGAGGAATTGAGTTTTGTAATAAAGGCGTCATCGTTTCCCGCAACATTTTTATAAATTGAGGAGGTTACCGGGAAGTCATGGGAACAGGTCACTCCAGTAACATACACATTCCTGGAGGCATCTACAACAATCCCATAACCACCGTCGTACATGCTTCCTCCCAGGTATGTAGAATAGTTAATATTATTACCCAAAGGATTGAGTTTTATGATAAAGGCATCGTTATTTCCCGCAAGGCTTTTATAGACAGAGGATACTGTTGGAAAATTTGTTGACCACGTTACTCCGGTAATATAGGCATTCCCGGAGGTGTCTATGGCTATTCCATAGCCAACATCATCATTATTTCCTCCCAAATACGTAGAATAAATAAGGTACTTGCCTGAGGCATTGAGCTTTGCGACAAATGCATCATGATATCCTCCTGCATAGTCTCCGCATGCAGCAGAGACCGTTGGGAAATTGGTTGAGTTGGTATATCCGGTGATATATGCATTTCCTGAAATATCTACAGCTACTCCATTACCGGCATCATCATTATTTCCTCCCAGATATGTAGAATAAACAAGAGTGGCCCCTGAGGTACCAAACTTTGTAACAAAACCATCACGGTATCCTCCGGATGTGCTTTTATAGGTGGCAGAGGTTACGGGAAAATTTTGAGAACTTGTCCACCCAGTAATATATGCATTTTGGGAGGCATCAATGGCAATCCCATTACCCCAATCGAAATTGTCGCCGCCGAGATACGTAGAATATATGAGACTACCGGAGGCATCAAGTTTTGTGACAAAGGCGTCAGCCCCCCCTCTTTTACTCTTGGAAATGGCAGAAGACGTAGGAAAATCAGTAGAATTAGTTACACCAGTGATGTAAGCATTTCCCGAAGTATCAACAGCGATCCCTCTGCCCACATCATCACTGCTCCCTCCTAAATATGTTGAATATAAAAGACTATTCCCTGAAGCATCTATCTTTGTAACAAAGGCGTCAGGAAACCTCACCTCCCCTGCTTTACTCTCGTAAGAGACAAAATCATGAGACCATGTTTCCCCTGTAATATACACATTTCCTGATGGATCTACAGCAATATTACGGCCGCAGTCCTGGCCACCTCCACCAAAGTATGTAGAGTAAACCAAAATAGGATCTATGATGAGTGAGTACCTTTTATCATAAGATGCGACCTGGAAACCGTAAGTAAACTTCCGATTTCGGATTTTGGATTTCGGCTTCCGGACTTCAGGTTTTCCAATTTTATCTTTTATCTTAGAGTTTTTAACCTTGAATCGCCCGTCTATTTCAATCCTTTTCCCTTTTATCTCCTGATAAACGTACGGCTTTTTCTGAATGAACTTACCCCCTTTAAGGTATATCTCTAAGTTCCCTTCCTCATTAATCGTGAGATCCTCTATTCCGCTACAAGCAAATTTAATACAGGATGAGTCTGCTCCGGGCTTAATAATTATGTCATATTCAAGTTGACGGTTATTCCCATAGAACCTCATGTCGATACCTTCGTAAATACCCTTATAAGTTATGGCCCTATATGTAGGAACATTGGCCTTCCATTTTCCGGGATCGTTTCCGGTAAAGTAGTTGATCTTATTCTTCTGCAGATCTTCTGCAATAATTTTTGGTGTTTTATGGATACCTAAGGGAGTAAGTTTGACAACGTCCGAATATTGATTATCCACAAATGAAAAATATATCCCCCTGTTTGTAAAGAATGTAGCATGACGACCTCCATCCTCATAAAATTTTATCCGTTCATCCATTTGTCCATTATTTTGAATGAAATATAAAGGAAGTTTATAATAGCCTTCTTTCTCCATTCTTGTTGGCTTATCCGGGTTATTTTTGTTGCTGTCTATCATTGATTTTTCAAGCGAACGGGGTAAATAATTTTCCGCTGATACAACGAAAACAGATGCACTAGATAAGAAAAACAACATCATAAGAAAGCAAAAGGTGTAAGAAATACGTCCTTCTGTTAAAGCCAGGATACGGTTTGAAGATATGTCTCTCATGATTTTGTCGTTTCCTTTCTACCCGGATGTTCTTGTACGGCCTGGGAGAGCAAGGGTCCTCCAAATAGTAACACCACCAAATAATATGAGAAAAACACCGAATGCACTTCTCGCATCACTATAACCATAACGCAGAAACGGTAAACCGTAAAGGATGATGCCTATGCCAAATAATATAAGCAATATGGTGCCAACCCGCGGGCATGCGTACCGGACAAAGGAAAAAACAAGTAATAATCCTACGACTATCATGGTAAATATAGCAACATGCTCTAAAACAATCTCCATACAAATGCCTCCTTTCGATGTGCTCTGACCATAGAAATTTAATACCACACTGAGCCCCGAAAACCGTCCAAAATACAATACTGATAGAGGACCTATATGCCATGATCAGGATATTTAACTTCCACAGGGACACCGTGTTGCATATACATATGTTAAAAATTTTACAACCGATTTGTTTTTACCGATGAGTCAAGTTTTCAATGCGTAATACAAATACACGATGCAGGGTGCACGATATCATACACCCTGCATCGTGTCATGCATCTTACTTTCCATTGGTCTGAAGCTTCATTTTGTTGGCTATAATCATGATTTACAGACAATCAAAACTATCAATGGCATCGTTTGTGTGGTTTATTAAAATGGCAAAAACCATGCCTAAATGATTCGATGGTAACATATCGTTGTGAGATCAGGGAATGGTAAACAAAAGGAGACCGTGGTCAAGAACGGCTATAACCTAAAATTTGCCTGCTTTAAGAATTTAACGTGGAAACAGGTAACTGCATCTTTTGTTTATTATGACGTGTAGACCGCCAGAAGAAGTAGCCAACGATAGAAGTGGTTGTAACAGGTGATACCCAGCTCGGGATATGGAAGCCAAAGCTGTCAAAAAGCATTATTAATCCCAGAAAGAGCAGAGAGTACATGGCACCATTCTTGAGAAAAATATATTTTTTGATTTTATCTATATTGCCAATTGTCAACTGGCGTACAACAAAGGCCCCCAGGCCATTACCAATCAATATAAGAGGTACAGACAGGGTAAAAGCAAAAGCACCAAGAACTCCATCAATAGAAAAAGTAGAATCTATAACTTCCAGATAAAATATCTTTGCTGTATCAGAAAATCCTTCTGACATCAGTTGTTTTTCTTTTTGTTCGGCGTTTTGTTTAAATCCGTGAGTAATGAAAAAAACCGTAGAGCCCATGACTGCTCCAAGGGCCATCATTGGACTCTGCTTTGTGGCAAACCAGACAATGGTTGTAAGGATGACCGAAACTACTGCGTAGAACCAAACCCCTTTTTCCTGGAAAAATTTTTCTCCATAGATCCCGTAACTTTTCGGCTCCATGAAAAGCCAGTGGAAAAAGAGAAAAATCATAAAGGTGCCCCCACCTATAAGGATAATAGGGGATGACATTTCGATGGCTTCCACTACTTTGGGATCTCCGTTGAAAGCTGCCGTCACAGCACCCCATGGACCTAAAGAAGGTGTGGTGAGCCATACGATAAGCCAGGGGAGAATGCCCCTTATCATAACAACGGCAATAATAAACCCCCACAGCAAAAACCACTTTCTGGCCTTTTCCTTCATGGTATGAAGTACTTCGGCATTGATAATGGCATTATCTATGCTTGTTATCGTCTCAAAGACAAAAAGACCGCCAACGATCATAAGAATCGATAGGATATCCATGGGAGTAAATTATAAACAATGCAATTTAAAATTCAATTCATTTTAATAACTGAAGTGATCCTCTTTAGGGAAAAAACACGGCCCCCTGTAGCATTCAACTGAAACAACGATGAATTTCCCCTTAATGTTAAGAGAAATTTAAGGAAAACGCCTATGCAGGTTCAGATTTGCTTGTGAATATAAGAAATAGCGTTATAACCGACATTCGGAAGGCTTTTATAAGTGCCTTTATTTCAATAAGTTGGTAAATACACACATATATTGCTTAAACAGATAAGCACTGATAAATCAATAACTTAAGGAGCAAACCTCTTGTTGAATGTCGATTATAATAAAAACTTGAACGGTATATCTATGAAGAGATTATCTTAATGTTTGAAAACTCTTTCAGATTAGGTAATAAGTTTTATATGATTACCCTTTCAAGCCGTTCTTTTCTGAGTTTCCAATCAGGCATATACTTTTCGAGTAACTTGTAGAATCCGTTATCATGGGAACTGATCTTCAGATGGCAAATTTCATGCATAATTACATAATCGATACAGTGCAAAGGAGCTTTAACCAACTCTGTATTTAACACTATAGCTCCTGCTTTTCCGCAACTTCCCCATCTCTTTTTCATGTGGCGAATCTTTATTTCTGGATAGATTACATTCATGCGTTTAATGACTTTATTATAGAGATTAAGCCGCTGAGAAAAAATTGCTTCGGCATGTTTTCGATACCAACCCTGAAGGAGTTTTCTTATTTCGTTGGAATTGTTCACATACGATGCATAAACATTGATGTACTTACCAATGAGTTTAACACTTTGTTCAGAATTTTTGCGAACTTTTAGGCGATATTGTCTGCCGAGATAATAATAACATTCTCCACTTACATACTGTCTTTGTGTAAGCAGCGGCTGAAAGCGTTCAAAATAATCTCTCTGCTTAATAATCCATGGAGTGCGTTTCCTTATCCTTGCTAAAATATCATGTAATTTTTTTCCTTTAGGGGCATCTACTGTTAGCGTTTTGTCCGGATGCACACTTATCTTGAGGGTTTTACGCTCCTTAAATGACAAGAATATTTTTATGCGTTCCTTGCCAAATTTGATACTACATTCCTTACTCTTCCTGGAAATCATGGAACCCTCGCTTTTGCGATGTCAAGACATTGCTCCATAATTGAATCCATGTCTTCAAAAGTAAGGTCAATATTGTGTTCGCTCTTTATTTCAAAGAGATAGTCTTCAATCTTATTACGCATTTGATTTTGAATATTAGTATTTGTGCTCCAGTTTACAATATGCATCCTTCTGATAATTTCGTCAATTATAAGACTTGTTTTCTCTGCTGCCTTAGTAGTGCAGGAACTCTCTGTTCCATATTTTCCCATGGTTTCCCGGACAACTCCATAGTATGCCATTGCCGTTTCCTTGTACCTCAGGGATTCAGGAACTTCGTCGCCTGTCCTATTAATTACAGAATTCATAATATCTTTCGCTCTCCTGAGGTATTCAGCTTCCTTTATACGTCCTTCCCTGAATGCTCTAATAGTATCCCGCAGAAGTTCAGAAAATTTTCTGTAAAAAACAGGGTCTTCTTGCATGCGCTCTGTAATAGTTTTCATGGTGCGATGTGCAATAGTGTCAGCCTTAGCAGCATCACTTTTAAGTTTCTCGACTTCTTCAGCAAACTTTTCCTTATCAAAGATATTGACTTGTTCTGTGATCTGTTCAACCTCTCCCGTTCCAACATAGGTATCAATCAATTTCTTTATCTTTGGTTCATACTCAGAGAAGTCAACCACTTCAGCATAGCGTCTCCGGACGGAATGCCGTAAATCACGGAAAAACCGTAGGTCATTCTTATACTGGTCAATTTTCTTTTGAGGCGTGTTTTCCATAAAACTGACTGTTGATAACGCAATAGCTAGGGAACGGCTATATTCAGAAAATCTCTCATAAAACCGTGCACGTAAAGCATCATCTGCCAAAAGGCGTTCGTATCGCTCTTCATCATATTTGTTCTTTATCTCTTTGAATATGTCCCAAAGGATAGAATGTTTCTGCGGAAGGGTCTGCACCTCAACGGATACGTCTGTTAAGGTACCGAAGAGGTCTTCCTTGTCAAAATCGGGCAGTGCACTATAAAGGTCTAACGCCTGATCGAGATTCTCCAGCACGCCTCTGTAATCAATAACATAGCCATATTCTTTACCTTCGTAAAGACGATTCACACGGGCAATTGCCTGAAGTAAGGCATGATCCTTTAGCATGCGTGTTAGATAAAGGACGGTATTTCGTGGAGCATCAAAACCTGTGATGAGTTTATCTACAACAACAATAATCTCCGGCGTTTCGCCATACTTGAAGGCGTTAATAATCTGCTTATTGTACTCCTTTTCGCTGCCATACTTTGCCATCATTGCCTTCCAAAAATGGACAACCTCTTCTTTGTTTTCTTTGTAAATATCTTCTTCACCTTCTCGTTCATCAGGGCCGGAAATAAGGACTTCAGAGGATACCATGCCAAACTCGTCAAGGTATTTTTTGTATAGGAGCGCCGTTTCCTTACCTTGTGTAACTAATTGCCCTTTAAATGGGGTATCTTGCCAGTTATTCTTAAAATGTTCGCTTATGTCCCATGCAATACGCATAATCTTTTGTTCTGCTTTGTTCAATTGGTCAGTGGTTGCAAATTTTTTCTTGAGATCAGCAATCTGCTCTTTTGTCAGCTTCTCTGTAATCTTATCAAACCAACTGTCAATAGATTCAGCGTCTACTTTCTGTTCGAAATGACGACCTTCATACAGTAATGGGACTACAGCCTTATCCTTTACTGCTTGAGAGATGGTATATGATGGTTGAATTAAACCGCCAAATTTAACTACAGTATTTTTATCTTTTTTCATAATTGGTGTGCCAGTAAAGGCTATATAACAAGCCTTCGGCAAGGTCTTTCTCATCTTTACATGGCGTGACCCATACTGTCCTCTGTGACCTTCATCAACGAGGACAAAAACATTCGGATCGTGATTGCAAAAATCCTTGGTGCCGATAGCAGCATCAAACTTGTCGATAACCGTAGTAATGATGCGTTCTTTATGACCTTCGATCATTTCCATTAAATGTTTACCTGTCCTTGCCTGTTCAACCTCTTTTCCGCAGTGGTGGAAGGTTTTATAAATCTGATCATCAAGGTCTATGCGGTCGGTAACAAGTATGATTTTGTGGTTCTCTATACTCGTTTCAAGGGCAATTGCCTTTGCAAGCATAACCATAGTGAGCGACTTTCCGCTTCCCTGAGTATGCCACACGACGCCGCCGATGCGCCTTCCTTCGCTGTCAAATGTCCTGATTCTCTCCATTATGTTCTTCACACAGAAATACTGCTGATACCGCGCTACCTTCTTCTCTCCTGCATCGTAAAGTATGAAGCGGTATGCCAACTCCAATAGTCGTTCTGGATAGCAAAGTGAATATAAGGCGCGATCCTGCCCAGTAACTTCCCTGCCACCTGATTTCTCAATTGAATCAAAGTTCGCACGGACATATTTAAACCTATTCTGAAACAGTTTATCTTTTTGAGCATTTGAAAGAGGTTTATTTATGAGAGAAAGTATCTCTTCGTCCACATCTTTGTCTTCTCTCCATACTGCCCAAAAATCCATGGGAGTACCGGTTGTTGCGTACTTCGCATCATTCTTAGAGATTGCTAGGAAAAGCTGAGAATACAGGAAAAGCTGAGGGATACCGTCATCCTTCTGGTTACGGATATGCTGAGAGACAGCCTGCTCAATGGGATCCTTTCCTGGACCGAGGTCAGGTCGTTTGCATTCAATAACTGCCAGTGGAATGCCATTTACAAAAAGTACGATATCCGGTCTGTATTCCTCTTTACTTCCTGCACGTTCTACACTAAATTCTTCCGTAATATGATAGACATTATTTTCGGGATATTCCCAGTCTATGTATTGTAAGGTAAAACTTTTGATGTCACCTTCAATTGATTGCTGAAGGCTTCTGCCAAGACAAAGGAGGTCGTACACCTTCTCATTTGTACGCACAAGCCCATCGTAAACAATATCCTTTAGTGATTGAACAGCAGAAAAAATATTGCCTTCCGTGAATGGATATTCCTGTCCCTTGTATCGCACCACGTTCATCTTGCGAAGCTGCTCTGTGAGAATCCCATCCAGTATTACATTCCGTGTCTTACTGCCACGGAGTACAAGCGCCTCTCCAGGGGCTAGGTAGGTATATCCAAGATTCTGTAAAAACTGCAAAGCCGGTATTTGTGATATATGATCTTCTTTCATTGATGGGGCTTGTTGCATAATGCCCTCCTTTTTACACCTTTCTACTCATCTACTCGTTCCCAAATTTCATTTGGGAACGCAATGGCTTGCGAAACTCTGTTTCGATACACACGCGAAACAGAGTTTCAGATTACACCGTGTTCCCAAACAGAATTTAGGAACAAGCAGGGGAATAAAATATTTTTACAACAATAATTCATCAATCTGAATAATCGAATGATCATTAAGATGATAATTTCTGTAAGAACTGTAGCGCCAGTATTCAGGTGAATCAACAAAACCGCGTCTTACCGGATTGCAATGAATATATTCAACCTTTTGCCTCAGTATTTCCTCATTCAACATCAATTGTGGGTGACTGCCCTCCTGCCATACCTGATAGTCACTTTCTGTCTTGTATTTCTTCTTATAAAATGCAAGCTGACTTAGTAGCCATTGTTTATTATCCTGTTTTAACTGATCAATGATTTCTTTTGCTGTGAACTTCTTAAATGAAGACAATGTTTCTGATAACGCAGGCGCTTTGACAACGAGATGTGTATGATTGTCCATGATTACATACGCATAGAGTTTCAAATCCTTGTGTGTTTTACAATAGTTTAATGACTGCATAATTATATCGCAGTATGTATGAGACGTAAAAACAGGCATCCACTCTACGATTGTCGAAGTAACAAAATAGATGCATTCCTTTTCGGTTATTTTATATCTGGTTCTCATTTTTATTCCCTTGGCCAGCCTGCTTGTCCCCAAATCTACTCGTTCCCAAACTCTGTTTGGGAACGCAATGGGCAGAAAAACTTCGTTTTGATATTTGATAGGTATACACGAAACAGAGTTTCGCTTAACACTGTGTTCCCAAACGGAGTTTGGGAACAAGCAGGGCTACACCTTTACCCGAATCTGGCCGGTGAGCAGTTTTTGCATGAGGCCTTTTTTCTGGGTTTTTAAGTATTCCAGTTTTTTCTTTAAGAATTCAATTTCATTGTCAATTACATTGAGCACTGCTGCAATTTTTCGCTGTTCATCTATTGGTGGGATAGACACAACTATATTGAGAAAACCCGTTTTACTCATGACACGGTTTCGCCCTGCTCCACCTGGTGAAACGAGTCCAAGTTCATGAACGAATCGTTTTGATTGTATGACGTACTTAAAATATTTAGGAATGATTATGTCTCTATTGAAAACATACGTAGGGAACCGATGAGAAACCAAAGCTCCTTCATCTGATTTTTTAATAATTGCAATGGCACCTTCCCATGCAAAGGTTATATTTACGATAAGGTCATCTTCTTTAACCTCGTAAAGTGTGTCCATCATTACTGCTTCAGGATTTTCTACTGCCTTTAAAAACGTACCCTTACCATGACTGCGAATCCCCAATGCTGTATATGCTGAGTTTGGCCTTGGAACTGGCCTTAGTGTGGGAATCAGAAATTCTCCAAGTTCGATTCTATGGAATTTTAATTTGGAAAACTCATTAAACCGCAGCTTGCCTGTAAGGAGTTGTTGCATGAGGGCTTTTTTAAGCTTTGTTTTGGATTCGACCAAGTTTGCAGTTTTCTCAATAGCCTTATCCCAGACAGTAAATATTGTTGCAATTTTTTCCTGTTCAGGTAACGGAGGGAAAATAAACCTATATGTTGAAATGAAGTTTGCAGGAACACGTTTTTGCCCGGCAGTTCCAACCATGTTTGCTTCACCATGTTTTCTGAAGTATTTGCTACTTACGAATTGAAACAGAAACTCTTTGGAGGTCTTGTTTTTTAAGGGACGAAGCACATGGAATTCTGTACTTCCAAATCCAACACCATTTAATAACTTTGTAACTAATGCCCCTTTGCCATTCTCGAAACATGGGGTTATCTTTGCAATGATAATATCACCATTTTCAAATGGTGTATATCCAGCACAAGCTTCTTTGTATTTCCTTATTTGATAATTAAGAATTCTTCCATCCTCTGATACATCAGACATAGCTAAGAATGTCACCAAATCATTATCGGCTAATTTCTTGGAGTTTTTTGGATTTATTATTGCGATATCTGATAATTTATTGTGGATCCAGTCTTCTGGCACCATGTCAAATCTCTCTCAAATACTGCGCCATTTCGCAGCGCGTAACTCGTTCCCAAACTCCGTTTGGGAATGCACAATCCAAGAAACTCTGTTTCGATAAATCAGTAGCGTGAAGTTTATAACAACCAGTTCAACGTACTCGAAACTGAGTTTCGACTTACATCGTGTTCCCAAACGGAGTTTGGGAACAAGCAGAAAAGAAGCGATCTTCTGAAAGATCAAGCAGGCGCAATTGAAGCCTGGAAAAAAGACAATCCGGACAAGCGGAATATCTGGGAAGATATTAGGAATTACTTGGCAAAAGCGCATTCCTCAACAGCCCTGAATGTTGAGGAAGAACTGGGATTAACGGCAAAACAATCGTAAAACAAACGATATGTCAGCAAGACGTACATCTAAGAAAGGTAAAAGACCATGTCGGATAATGAGATTGAAAGATTCGAGAAGGTTATACGAAAAATATTTGACGAAAGGCTCAAAGATTTCTACATTGAGAGGGAACGACACTACCAGGAACATGAATTTATCAAGGAGTTGATGACGTGGTCAAACAGTGCAAAGAGTACGTTTTGGAAAATCACTATCGGCATGATCACAACAGCTCTAATTGGATTTACCATAATGGGTTTTGTTGTTTGGGGTAAAAACAAAATAGGAAAGTAAGCGAATTAAGATTTTAGACATACACAATATATTGTATTTTAGGAGCTGCTGCAGAGCCGCGAGTTTTGAGGGCCCTGGCCAGCGACAGCAAACCCGCTTATTGTCTTGTATTTTTCATTTACAAATATATTTTCATTTCTGATTTTCTTGATTTTTAAGCATACAATATATTGTATACATAAGTTTTTCTTGTAATCTGCTTACTATTAAAACAGTAAGAAAAAAATTAAAAACCATTTGACAATAGTGTGTATGGTGTGTATAATATAATCATGAACAGTAAGGAAATCATTAAGAGACTGGAAAGTGAAGGATGGGTAAGGGTGAACACAAAGGGAAGCCACCAGAAGTTTAAGCACCCGAATAAAAAAGGAATTGTTACGGTTGCTCATCCTAAGAAGGATTATCCGATTGGAACATTGAAAAGTATTTTCAGGCAAGCGGGCTGGAAATGGAGGTAATTTTATGTATTTTCCCGTAGTAATTCACAAAGAAAAAGATAGTGGCTATGGCGTCACTATTCCAGATATTCCTGGTTGTTTCACCGCCGGTGATACCCTGGAAGAGGCGCTGGCGAATGTTCAGGAGGCAGTAGAATGCCATCTTGAAGGTGAAACCAAGGTGCCAAAGCCATCAAGTATAGATAAATATATACAGCATCCCGATTATAAGGGTGGTGTTTGGGTGCTGGTGGACATTGATCTTTCGTTTATGTCTGGCAAGGCGGTGCGGATCAACATAACGGTACCCGAAAGGATTCTTCGTAAGATCGATAAGGCGGCAAAAAAACGTGGTGTGCCGCGTTCGGTTTTTCTCGTCGATGCTGCTAGTAAAGTTACCGAGGGTTGATAATGCAAAAATTTTATAGAGTAAGAGGAAGAACAGCGCTTCGGGGATTGAGACTTGAAGGCTAAAAGCTCAGCCTGTTTATTTCCGATTTTCCTGGATCCTGTGGGCAAAGGTGTGCATACAATTCGGTGACATGAGTTGTGGAGTGCCCTAGCCATTGCGCTATGTGGAATAGCGGCACGCCCTGTATGGCAAGGTGCGAGGCGAAGGTATGCGTAGGGTTGCACTGTCACGTCTTTCAATCCTATACTGTCCATGAGCGTATTAAACCGCTTACTAAGCCAGTCAACATAAACCCTGGAAACCCTCCCTTTTATACCGTTCCCCCCTATTTTCTTTTCAAGTTCTGAGTTGAGCGGAATCGCCCTTTCTTTTCTTGACTTCGTCACAAAGCCATCTCTGTGCTTCACATATATAACCTTCTTTCCAAAGTCGATATCCTCGTCCAGATATTTTTTATCCGTCTAAGTTTTAACATTTCCGTCTAAATTCCGTCAAATTATCCTGAAAACCCGCATAAGATAAGCGCCCCCAGCAGGATTCAAACCTGCAGCCTTTGGCTCCGGAGGCCAACGCTCTATTCAGTTGAGCTATAGGGGCTTTGTTTGATTTGCACTTCAAATTTTACATAAAAGACAGAATCAAAATCAAGATTAATGTTTACCATATACTCAGAAGCTTAAACCTCTTTTTTCATTGACAAAACGTAACACTCTCAATATAATGCGCAGACGAAATTGACGTGCAAATATTGTTGCTCAGCAAATTTATGAATCAAGGCCAAGCGGGACGAAGCCTCAGACCGATGAAATGCGAGATGCATGATACATGATATCGTACATCCTGAATCCGGTAGCGTGCATTGAAAACTTGATTCATTAGTAAAGATAAGCCGATCATAAAGTTTTAATCAACTCACATATAGTTGTTTATTTATAGATGAAAATAACATCTCTTGACTTAAAACGGCAATATGAAAGTATTCGGGAAGAAATAAATAAAGCCGTTTTGGACGTAATAGCCAGCCAATCCTTTATCCTGGGCCCTTTTGTCGAATCATTTGAGCACAGTATAGCGAAATTTTGCTGTGCGAGGCATGCCATCGGCGTGTCTTCCGGTACAGATGCAATACTGCTGGCTTTAATGGCATGTGGTATCAAAAGCGGCGATGAAGTTATTACGACTCCTTTTACCTTCTTCGCTACAGCAAGTTCAATTGCCCGCTTAGGGGCAGTACCTGTATTTGTAGACATAGATCCCTTTACCTATAACATTGATGGGGATAAGATCGCATCTGTAGTAAGCAAGAGGACAAAGGCGATCCTGCCCGTCCACCTGTATGGGCAGTGTGCCGATATGGATACCATTCTTAAGATCGCACATGCAAATGGTTTGATTGTTATCGAAGATGCTGCACAAGCAATTGGTTCAATATACAGAGGCAAGAAAGCGGGTTCCTTTGGAAACATTGGTTGTTTTTCCTTTTATCCTTCGAAAAATCTCGGCGGTTATGGTGATGGGGGACTTGTAACAACAAACGATGATGAACTGGCAGAGTTTATTAAACTCTTAAGAGTCCATGGCTCGAAACTTAAGTATTATCACTCACATATTGGTATTAATGGAAGACTGGATGCCATCCAGGCCGCTGTATTATCAGTGAAATTAAAATACCTGGATGGATGGTCAGAGAGACGCAGACTGGTCGCTTCGTATTATCATGAACAGTTAGAAGGGTTACCTATTCAATTACCTAAAACAGCGCCCTATAATACTCATATATTTCATCAGTATGTAATAGCAACTCCAAAGAGAGATGAACTGATGGAATATTTGAAGCACCAGGGGATAGAAACCGCTACTTATTATCCTGTTCCACTTCATTTACAAAAGTGTTTTGAACACCTAGGATACGAAAAAGGTGATTTACCAGAATCCGAAAGAGCCTCATATGAAACACTTGCCCTCCCCATATTTCCTGAAATTACCCAGGAAGAACAGGATTATGTGGTTACACACATAAGGAATTTTTTTTCAAAATAACCTTTTTAAACCTTTCAATGCAAAAAATACAAATTCTTTTTATTCTTTTTCTGGCACTTATCCTTGGTAAGCATTGTTGTGCGGAAGGTTTGCTGTCGGTTAAAAATATAGAACAGCGCCCTCTTTCTCTATCAGCTAAGAATATTAGTACATGGAAAAAAGACGGGATTCGAGTTTTTGTTGCGGATAAGGATGCAAAGATATTACAGGAACCATTCCAAATTGTTGCAAACAAAGCCGTCTGCTGGTTTCACGAAGAAGAGGCCATGCAGTACAGAGAAGCAACTATTGAAGTGTACTTTGAGGGTAACGTAACCATTTTGCAGGATGAGAATTATGAAAAGTATGAGCAGGTATATTTAAGGTTTGAAACAACAACCGGCATTATGGTCAATCCGGAGAAACAGCCAATCGAGACCTTTGAAGAACCACAAGAAATTGAGGTTGTTATGCGTGGAGAAGAAATCCGTACAAGGAAAGAAGAAGAATTTTTATCTACTGAACCACCTCAAAAAGTTCTTCCCCCCGGCACTCCCAAGGAGGAAATAGTAGACATCATTGCAGATAATATTGATTCATGGCAGGAAGAAGATAGACGCATTGTCGTAGCCCTTGGAAATGTAACGATTAAAAAGGAAGACATGACGATAGATGCTGATAATGTAATTTTATGGTTTGACCAAAATGAAATGGGTGAGTCTGAGGATGCGGAACTGCCTCTTAGTGAAATTTATGCTGAAGGGAATGTGACCGTACATCGTGAAGAAGACGTTTATATTGCAGATAAGATGTTTGAGAGTGTAAAAGAAGATAAGGGAATTTTGCTTAATGCCAAAATAAAAACAACCTTTCTAAAAGAGGAAAAAGATAAGGCAGGAGATGTTTCTGAATCAGGGTTACGTCAGCGAAAAAGAAAAGGGAAAATGCCTCCGGAAGGGATATCTGCTTATATTAGCGGAGAAGAAATCAAACACGTAAGTAAAGGACAATATGAGATTAAAAATGGTACACTGTCGACGTGTGGATTCGGACATCCTCATTACCATTTTAAGGGTAAAAAGATACGGCTGGTCCAAAGGGGAGAACATAATATTGTATCCTCAACGCATAACATGCTCTATCTCGATAAATATCCGGTAGCTTATCTGCCATATTTATCCCTTGATGTAAGAAAAAGGGAACGAATTTTAAGAGATTGGGAATTCGGAAGCTCTTCGCGTTTTGGTTCATTTATCAAAACAGACTGGGATGTATTTGCCGTAACAGGGGGAAAACAGAAAGACTGGAGTGATCTTATCCTGCATCTTGATTACTTACAAAAGAGAGGACTGGGCACAGGATTGGGTTTTGAATACAAGGGAGAAGACCTGTATGGTTTTATTGATTCGTATTATATAAAAGATCATGGAGAGTTTGACATTGGTCACATTCCCGTTGAAGAAGAGGACCGTGGCACGGTACTCTGGAGACACCGTCAAGAATTGCCCGATGATTGGCGGTTGGATATGGAGTTTTCCCACTTAAGCGATCCAGGATTCCTCAGGGAATTTTTCCCAGATGAATTTAAGGAAGAAAAAGATCGTGAAACGGTATTATACTTAAGAAAAATTCAAGATACTACGGCAGTAACATTCCTGGCTAACGAACAGATAAACGGGTTTGATACAACCGTGGATTCATTAAGGGAAAGAAGATATGCAGAACGTCTCCCCGAAGTAGCTTATCGAATTCTCGGAGAACCTGTTTGGGACAACCGGCTTATTTATACTTCTGAGTCTGCGGTAACGTATTTTGATGATACGATCGATCTTATAGAGGAGACGGTAGAACCCCAACCCGTAGTAAGGATTGATACAGTTAATCGTATCGATATACCATTTAAACCAGGGTTTTTCCATATCGTACCATTTATAGAAGGAAGGGCTACAGGTTATACGGAAAGCGTCGATACGTCAGATCTTATTGCCGAGGCCAACGGTCCTGCCACAGGGCGTTTCATCGGCTCCTTCGGACTTGACTGGAGTTCAACACACTGGAGGACGTATAGTGTTTATAATGATTTTTTGCGGATAAACCGATTACGGCACATCTTTATTCCCGAATTGCGCTATACGTATAGCCCCCTTGTTACAAAAGACCCGGGTGATTTATATCAGCATGACGAAATTGACGCATTAGACTCATCACAGGTACTTGTAGTAGGTGTAGAAAACAGATTACAGACAAAACGAGGGCAGCCTGGCTATGAGAAAACGGTTGATTTTATTTATTTTGACATAGATTATTATATGTTCCCTACAAATGTTGGTATTACCAATGAAGGTATAAACGGAATCACGATAAGAGAAGACAACTTTATCCATATAGACTTCCGGAGCCAGCTGACCGATGTAGTTAGCTTTATATCCGAACGGAACGAATTTAATACAGAAGAGCTCCGTTTTGATGTCCTCACTGCGGGTTTTGAGGTTTATAATCCTCCTAACTGGCAGTACTTCATCGGACACAGATTTATCAGAGACATCAGTTCCGCTCTTATTTTAGCGACAAATTATCGGATTAATGAAAAATGGGGTGTAGAGTTTATAGAAAAGTATGATTTAAAATCTTTTGATGTGGAAGATGACGACGGGGATAGAGAGAGTAAGTCCACAAACCTCAAGACAGATTTTGTATTATCCCATTATTTTCATGACTGGATAGGCAGCCTTACCCTTGAATTGAACCCGGTAAGGAATGATAACTCATTCCGGTTTGATATAATACCAAGAGGAATGGAAAGACCAAGACGTTTCTGGTTTTAAAGGATGATATCAAAAGTTATAATGATATGAAAAGAGCAGTCTACCCCGGAACATTTGATCCCATAACGAATGGACACCTTGACGTAATCAAGAGAGGCAGCATTATCTTTGACAAGCTCATAGTCTCCGTGGGGTGTAATCCAATAAAAGACGCTCTATTTTCAGTCAAAGAGAGAATGGAGATGATTCAGAAGCATGTTAAAGGTTTGAAAAATGTCGAAGTAGATTATTTTGATGGTATGCTGGTTGATTATCTGAAAAAACAAAAAACAAATATTATCTTACGTGGTATACGTACCGTTTCTGATTTTGAAAGCGAATTTCAAAGGGCACTGACAAACCGGGCTTTAAACAAGGAGGTCGAAACGGTATTCGTTATGACCAGCGAACAATACTCGTTCTTAAATTCTACATTAATTAAGGAAGCTGTTAGCCTGGGAGGAGATGTAAGCCAGTTTGTACCATCTGAAGTCGAAAAGCGTCTAAAGGAAAAATTTAAGCATGTTTACAGAAAGAATACTCAATGAAAATTAACGTCTTGGCTATTGGTGATATCGTAGGAAAACCCGGGCGTATCATTTTAAAGAATAAATTAAAAATACTTATCAATAAGGAAGACATACATTTCTGTATTGCAAATGGAGAAAATGCGGCTGGAGGAGCCGGTATTACAGGAGAGATAGCAACAGAGCTATTCTCTTATGGTATTGATGTGATCACTACAGGGGATCATGTTTGGGATAAAAGGGAAATATTGCATTTCCTGGAAACCAATAGAAATATCCTCAGACCAGGCAATTATTCACCTTTGGCAGTCGGGAAAGGATATGTTACAAAAAAATCTGCCACGGGACACCCGATTGGCGTAATTAATTTACTGGGGCGGGTATTTATGAAGCCAGTAGATTGTCCTTTCAGGGGGGTAGATGAGATGCTGAAAAATATCTTAAGAGAAACAAAAATAATTTTTGTAGATATACACGCAGAGGCAACTTCTGAAAAAATCGCAATGGGATGGTATTTAGATGGCAGGGTAAGTGCCGTAGTTGGTACACACACTCACGTACCTACCGCTGATGAAAGAATTTTGCCCAAAGGAACAGCCTTTATCAGTGACCTGGGAATGACGGGCCCACATGAATCCGTTCTGGGTAGAAAGACTGACTGTGTATTGAGGGCAATTGTAACACAGATGCCTACCCGATTTGAAGTGGCAGAAAAAGATGCTCGGATACAAGGCGTAAAGGTAGTTGTGGATAGTCAAACGGGAAAGGCTGATAGCATAAAGAGAATTGAGGTAAAAGAGGTTGATTAGATGAATTTCACTGAAACGTTACCCCTATTCATGAACCCTCATAATAAAGAAAATACAAGCAAGATTTTAACGATATCTGAGTTAACCAGAAGGATACGCGGTTCACTTGAGCAGGAATTTTTTCATATATGGGTTGTGGGAGAAGTATCCAATGTAAAAAAGCCCATATCAGGACATGTATATCTGACCCTGAAAGACGCCGATGCGCAAATTCAGGCCGTAATGTTCAGATCCACTGCAAGCCGTATAAAATTTGAGTTGGAAGATGGAATGGAAGTTTTCGCTTTTGGTTCCGTTACCGTGTACGAACTGCGCGGGCAATACCAACTTATTATTGAAAATATTGAACCAAAGGGTATTGGGGTGTTACAGCTAGCTTTTTTACAATTAAAAGAGCGACTTGAAAAAGAAGGCTTATTTGACCCGGTACATAAAAAGCCAATCCCTTTCCTCCCCCAAAAAATAGCCATTGTAACATCACCAACAGGCGCTGCAATAAGGGATATCTTACAGGTTATCAACAGAAGATTTCCCAGGGTAGAGATTCTTATTTACCCGGTAAAGGTCCAGGGGGAAGGTGCGGCACTGGAAATTGCCCAGGCAATAAGGGATTTGAATAGTATGCCCGATATCGATATAATGATTGTGGGAAGAGGAGGGGGCAGCATTGAGGATTTATGGACATTCAATGAGGAAGTAGTTGCCCGAAGTATTTATGCCTCAAAAATTCCTATTATTTCTGCAGTGGGTCACGAGATCGATGTAACAATTTCAGATCTGGTCGCGGATAAGAGAGCACTTACTCCTACAGAAGCAGGAGAGCTAGTTGTACCATGCTACGATCAGCTAAAAGATTCATTAGAAAAAATTAAAACTAGACTTATTCAAGCCTTGTATAATAAAATATTGCTTGTTAAAAGCAGGGTACTGGGAATGAAAAATAGTCTTTCATTGAAAAGACCTTTTGATAAGATTCTGAGATCACAACAAGAATTAGATGAGATTATCCAGAGGCTCATTGTGGCAAGTAAGCATAAAGTGGAATTAGAAAGAGAACGGTTGATTACTCTTGCAAGCAGACTGGAATGCGTGAGCCCATTAAAAGTATTGAGTAGGGGTTATTCGATCATAACAGACACGGAAGATAATAAACCTATCAAGTCAACCGAAGGACTGAGCATTGGGAAAAAGGTAAGGATACGCCTTTTCCATGGCACTCTGATATCTTCAATAGTTGAAATATTAGAATAAATGAGGCCTTCGGCGACTTAAAACATAAATTTTTCCCTCCCTTGATGGGAGGGATTAAGGGAGGGTGATTAGCTTGCTTTTCCACCCCCCACCTAACCGCCCCCATCAAGGGGGAGGAAAACTAACAATTTGAATTTCCTAAGCATTAAATGAGGCCTTTGGCGACTTTTTTCTGCCACAGAGGCACTAGTACTCTAAGTTCTCCTTTGTGACTTAGTAGCTTTGTGGCAACTTTGATACCTGTATTTTATGAAGGTTCAAATTACTAAGAGATTTTTAATTCATGGCTAAGACAAAATTTGCAGATGTACTAAAAGGATTAGAGGAAATTGTTGAACGGCTTGAAAAGGGAGATTTATCGTTAGATGACACTCTGTCCGAATACGAAAATGGCATTAAGCTGTATAAGCAGTGCATCGCCCTATTGGAGAATGCAGAAAAAAAGATTCAAATATTAGTGAAGGATGGAAATGGTATAATCCACACAAAGGATTTTCATAGAGAAGACTCCTTTGAGACAAAACAGGAATAAGTATCTGGACATAAATATTTGTACCTTTATTTTTCCGGTGTTGGTTCAATCGTGGACAATTGAACCAATTTGAGAATGCTCCTGAAAAAAGGTACAAAAATTTCTGTCCAGGTACTTAAATACCTAACGCAGCGAAGCTGCACCAAAATTTTTATCCACGAAGATCGGGAGACCTTAGGTATTTAGACGTTACTCATAGTAGAGACACAAGATTTTGCGTCTCTACAAATAACCAATTTTTAAAAAATATTTTATTACTAAATTTTAGACTAATAACCAACTGATGAAATATGAGTAGATTATTGGATCGTGTTGAATATCCAGAGGATTTGAAAAAACTAAAGGTAGAAGATTTGCCGAAATTAGCAGCAGAAATTCGGGAATTAATCGTGGACGTTGTCTCAAAAAATCCCGGACATCTTTCCTCAAATCTTGGTGTAGTAGAATTGACTATAGCACTGCACTACTGTTTCGATTTTAAAAAGGATAAACTTGTATGGGATGTAGGCCATCAGGCATACGTTCATAAGATCCTTACCGGCAGGAGATCAAAGTTTCCAACTTTACGACAGTATAAGGGATTAAGTGGCTTTCCAGATAAAAACGAAAGTATATATGACCCCTTTACCACAGGTCATAGCGGGTGCGCTATATCAGCAGCCCTCGGGATGGCTTGTGCTGACGAAATTCTTGGATGCAAGAGGTCAATAGTTGCTGTTGTGGGCGACGGAGCCATAGGGGCTGGGATGTCTCTGGAGGCATTGAACCATGCTGGTTATCTTAAGAAAAATTTATTAGTGGTATTAAATGATAATGAAATGTCTATCTCTAATACCGTTGGTGCCTTTTCAAAATACTTTTACAAAATCAGAACCGTCCCATTATTTGCTGATCTTAAGAAAGATGTTCATAATCTGTTAAACATCCTGCCCGTACTTGGCAAACCAGTTGAAAAGACATTAGAACATATCATCGAATTAATAAGGAGAGGAGTTGTTCCCGGCCAGATATTTGAGGACCTTGGGTTTAATTATTTTGGTCCAATCGACGGACATAATTTCGGGATGTTACTTGAAACATTGAATGATATTAAGCACCTCACCGGCCCCGTTCTTTTGCATGTGGTAACGGAAAAGGGAAGAGGATTTGAGCCAGCATCTCAAAACCCGGCACAATACCACAGTGCCGGTAAATTTGAAATGTGCAATGGAAAGATTACCCAGACGGTAAAGGACAAGAAGAGTATTTCTTATACCGATGTTTTTGGGGAAACTCTCGTAGAACTAGCAAGGAACAATCCTAAAATCGTTGGCATTACCGCTGCCATGCCTGATGGAACCGGTATTGTTTCTTTTGGGAAGAAATTTCCTGATAGATTTTATGACGCTGGGATTTGCGAGCAGCATGCCGTTGGTCTGGCAAATGGGCTGGTCGCAGGAGGGTTAAAACCCGTAGTGGCTATTTACTCAACATTCTTACAAAGGGCTTATGACCAGGTTTTTCATGATGCGTGCCTGCAGCGAAACGGGATTGTCTTTGCTTTAGATCGGGCAGGAGTTGTCGGTAATGACGGCCCTACACATAATGGGGTGTTTGATATCGCCTATCTCCGTAATCTGCCGGACATTATCTTAATGGCTCCAAAAGACGGGAATGAATTGAAATCGATGTTAAAGATTGCTCTGGACTCAGGCAGGGTTGTGGCAATCCGTTACCCGAAAGAAGATGTTCCCGATGAAAAACTCGACCCGCAGTACAAAACATTTGAAATCGGAAAGGCAGAGGTACTAAGGGAAGGAACAGAAGGCGTTCTTCTTGCCTATGGCGCCATGGTATCCCGATGCCTCCGTGCAGCAGAAAAACTGAGGGAAAAAGGTATAGAAGTTACTGTAGTTAATGCAAGGTTTGCAAAACCCCTTGATAAAGAACTTATTTTGGAACTTGTCAGAAACCATAAATTGATCATGACAGTAGAAGATCATGTATTAATGGGAGGTTTTGGTTCTGCAGTACTTGAGCTTGTTGCCGATGAAAGGGAAGATGTTAGTAAGATTGTAAGAATCGGTATCCCTGATCATTTTCTTGAACATGGTCCCCGGACTCTGGTGTTAAAAAACATATGTTTGGATGAGAACGGGATTGCCGATAAGTTTATTTCAACACTTGAGTTAATGGACATACAAAGTTCGCTTACCAAGACTGAAAAGAGACGATTATCTGTTTAAACAAATGAAAAAAATCCTCATCTTGGGTGACTTAAGCAAGAAAAAGATTTATGATACGATTCTCGGGCTAAAACCGTGGTTTGAGAAGCACGTCGGCATTGACATTATTGATTTATCGAAAGAAAAAAATTTTGGAAAAAGGGAAGCCGAAATAGCCGTAGTATTCGGTGGCGACGGAGCAATTCTTTCTACCTGTAGAGAACTAGGGAAAAATCAGGTACCAATTATCGGTGTCCATATGGGGAGATTTGGTTTTTTAGCAGAACTTATGGAGAAGGATGTCCAGGTTTCCTTAGAAAAGGTATTTGCCGGAGATTATCAGATACGAAAAAGGATGCTTCTCTTATGCAGTACCGAACGTGAAGGTAAAATAATCAACGAGTCTACAGGCATTAATGATGCGGTGGTTTCCCGCTCATCTTTGTCGAGGTTAATTTCCATCAGATTAAAAATGAACGGGGAAGACGTAGCGACCTACAGAGCCGACGGCTTAATCGTATCAACCCCTTTAGGCTCAACGGCACATTCTCTGTCGGCAGGAGGACCAATCTTAACTCCCGAATTAAATGCATTTATTATCGTACCCATATGCCCTCATACGCTTACCAACCGACCATTAGTCGTATCGGGAGATACAAAGATAGAAATGGAACTCTTATCCCAGTTGAATGGTACCGGCCTAACTGTGGATGGTCAGGTCTTTATGGAATTAGAAATGGGTGACAGGATAAAAGTAGAACGATCAGACATTGAGGTACAAATGATTTACACCGGTGCAAGGACATTTTACGGAGTATTGCATGAGAAATTAAACTGGGGGGGACAGCCGAATTATGGCCGTAATTAAAATAAAAGAAAATTATTGTAAGGGGTGCCTTCTCTGTATACCCGTATGTCATAATAAATCGTTAGTAAGCTCCGATACGATAAACGAGCATGGATTGCATCCGGTAAAGTTCAGAGAAGGTGCTGAATGTGATGGTTGTAAAAAATGTGCAATAATGTGTCCTGACGTAGCGATAGAAATTTATTATAAGAAGATAAACACCTGAAAAGGTAAACACTGTTGAAATTCCTTAACATTCAATTACCGGGGCATATCAATAATGAAACAATTATTAACAGGGAATGAAGCAGCTGCAGAAGCAGCTATACTAGCGGGTTGCAGGTATTATTATGGATATCCTATTACACCTCAAAATGAACTTATCAATTACATATCAGTAAGGATGCCTCAAGTTGGTGGAACCTTTATTCAGGCTGAGAGCGAGATTGCAGCTATCAACATGGTTTACGGAAGTGCAGCAGCGGGTGGTCGTACAATGACATCTTCGTCCAGTCCCGGTATAAGTCTGAAGCAAGAAGGAATCTCTTACCTGGCAGGAAGTGAACTCCCCTGTGTAATTATTAACATACAGCGTGGAGGACCTGGATTAGGCGATATATCTGCGTCACAGGCAGACTATTTTCAAGCCGTAAAGGGAGGAGGGCATGGTGACTACCATACGATAGTGCTTGCACCGTGTTCTGTTCAGGAAATGGCAGATCTGGTTTATGATGCCTTTGACCTCGCAGACGAATACCGAATCCCCGTTTTAATCTTAGGAGATGCACAAATAGGACAGCTCATGGAACCCGTGGAGTTTCATAAAAAAACGAAAAAGGTTCTCCCCAATAAAGACTGGGCGCTGACAGGTGCTGAAGGTAGAAAAAAGAGGGTAATAAAATCATTTTATCCTATTAAAGGCCAACTGGAAGAATTTAATGCCCATTTGCAGAAAAAATATAAGAAAATTGAAGAACATGAAGTACGTTATGAGACAGTTAACATTCAAAAGGCAGACATTGTTTTGGTCGCTTACGGTACTTCTGCGCGGATATGCAAAGAAGTCGTCAAGAGGAGCCAGCAGCTTAAGTTTCGGGTAGGTTTGATACGTCCAATTACCTTATGGCCATTTCCAAAAAAAATTATCCGGAAGATATCAGAGAGGGTACGGTGTATCTTAACCATTGAAATGAGTGCCGGACAGATGGTTGAAGATGTGAGGCTAGCGGTGGAGGGAAGATGTCCTGTTCATTTTTATGGAAGGACAGGTGGAGGTGTACCTACTTCTCTGGAAGTAATCAGAAAGATCGTGGAAATTGTGCCAGATGACCAGGCTGCAAGTAAATTACTCCAATTAGCGGAGGTTAAGGAATATGCAAGCAATATATGAAATGCCGAAAACACTTATAGATACGGCAACACATTTTTGTCCTGGCTGCGGCCACGGAATTGTCTTGAGATTAATCGCAGAGATTATTGATGCATGGGATATCCGGGGAAAAACTATTGGATTGGCACCCGTAGGATGCTCTGTTCTTGCTTATAACTATCTTGATATTGATATGTGCGAGGCTGCTCATGGCCGTCCGCCCGCTGTTGCTACAGGCATCAAGAGGGTTCATCCTGACCACCTCGTATTTGCTTACCAGGGAGATGGTGATTTAGCGGCAATAGGGATAGCGGAGATTATCCATGCCGCCAACAGAGGAGAAAATATTACTTTTATTTTTGTCAATAATGCCATTTATGGTATGACAAATGGTCAAATGGCACCGACCTCTTTAATAAAACAAAAAACGGTTACCACACCTACAGGAAGAAATCCGGCAAACCATGGTTATCCCATCCGGGTCTGTGAACTCTTGGCAGTTTTGGAAGGCAGTAGTTATATTGAAAGGGTCTGTCTGTCTTCCCCGGAAAACATTCGAAAGACAAAAAAGGCTCTTGAAAAAGGGTTCAAGACCCAGATTGAAAAAAGAGGGTTTTCTCTTATAGAGATTTTATCTCCTTGTCCAATTTACTGGCGAATGGATGCAAACGAATCGATGAAATATATCGATGAGGAGATGTCCAGTACCTTCCCATTAGGTGTAGTGAAGGATTGGGAGCATAAAAACTAGTTTACCATATGAGAGATCTGTCTTATAAAGTGACTTTATTCATATAAATGCATGTTCATCAGTGACTAAGCTTATGACGGAGAAGGTAATTTTAGCTGGTTTTGGCGGACAAGGGATGATGTTGCTGGGAAAACTCCTTGCACAGGCAGCCATGACTGAAGGAAAGTATGTAACTTATTTTCCTTCTTATGGTACTGAGGTTAGAGGCGGAACAGCCGTCTACCACCTTGTCATTTCAAGTGAGGAAATTTTCTCTCCACTCATCGAAGAGACCGATACCCTTATTGTCATGAATCAGCCATCATATTTGAAATTTAAAGGGATGTTAAAACCCAATGGACTCCTTATTTTAAATGCATCCATGGTAGCACCGGACAACATCCCTGAAGCAAGAATATACAGAGTGCCGGCTACAGAGATTGCCAGCAAGCTGGGAAATGTGCTGGTTTCGAATATTGTTGTGCTCGGTGCTTATTTGGCAATAAAACAATTATTTTCTGCCAATCAAATTTTGAGTCAATTACAAGTAATGATAAAAGGAAAAAAGGGAGACCTATTTCTCATTAATAAACAGGCACTTCAAAAGGGTATGCAAGTAATAAAAGACCCGACGTGAACTTTATCGTAAATAGCAAAATCAAACACTACATCTCCTTGTCCCCTTCCTGCCCTGAAAAAGAAAATACTATCCTTAGCGAAGTTATCGAGAAGTATTTGGATGTTATTCATAGTTATTAGGTTATTCGTGGTTGTTCATAGTAACTACAAATAACTAATTTTTTCAAAATATTTCCCCATGTCCTTCGTGAATAGCAAAAACTTACAAAACTTGTCATCATGAAAATGGGAGAAGCAAGTTTTTACATAGCAATACTGTGTCATGCCACACTTCTGTAAATGTCATACTTCTGCGCCATGTCACACTTTTATCCTCTTATTGCAATAGGCATTCTCATGCGTGTACGGCAATTCTTTTGATATTGCAGTATGAGCTGAGTTTATGGGGATTGCCTTTCACTATCTTGGCATAGTTTTTATTAGTCTTGTTCATAGCATCTCATGTTTTTTGTAATTCAAGAGGCCTACGGGTTGATTCCTAAGATAAAATTTCATTAATTCCTCCATCATAGGTATTATTGGCATATATTTTTCTAACTTAGTTACTTAATAGCCGTAATAGGGCATTACCCCATAAAAACTTCTTTTTTGTATAAGTTCTTAGTAACTATTAGATAAGCATAAGCGGTTGACAGTAATAATGTATCACTTTTTGCTTACTGCCCATTGTATCTTTTTGGTTGTGGATATGTCACTCTATGAGATTTCCTATATCCTGAGAGAGCAATCACGGCAAATAAATTTATCATGTATAATTGCGAAAAAGGATGTCCACTGAACAATATCCTGAGGCGGGGTAGCAGGAATTAAAGAATAAGTGAGGTGCTGTATGGATAACGAACTTACGATAAAAATTGCTGGTGAAGCAGGCCAGGGAATGCAAACCGTAGGCGGGGCATTATGTAACGTGTTCAAGGATGCAGGATTTTATCTTTTTGCCAATCAGGATTACATGTCGAGAATACGGGGAGGTAATAATTTTTATCAAATAAGGATTTCTGATAGGCCTTTATATACACTACGTCAAAACTCCGATATTGTGGTAGCCTTAGACAAACCGAGTGTTGGTATCCATGGAAAAAGTATATCGAAGGATGGTGTAATAATTCTGGATAGGAAGAGATTTAATATTACAGAAGAAAATTCAGCATTTTTTGATATACCGATGTATGCCATAGCGCAAAAGACTGGAGGAAATGAGATATTTGTTAATTCAGTTGCCTGTGGTTTTTTGGCAGAGATGACTGGTACAGATTTCAATTATGTAGATGACGTATTGAGAGCCGCATTTGTTGATAAGAAAGAAGATATTGTAAAAAAGAACATAGAAGCGGCTCAGGCAGGATATGATTTTGCCAAAAATAATTTTAAACGGGATATATTTAAAATAAAAAAGGGTAATGCAAAAAAAACTCTCTTAATGACTGCCAATGATGCAATAGGGTTAGGGGCGATTGCGGCAGGATGTAAGTTTTATTCCGCATACCCAATGACGCCTTCTACCGGACTTACAAATCTCATGGCCCATTATGCAGAGAAATTTCACATGATTGTTGAACAAGCGGAGGATGAGATTGCAGCCATAAACATGATAATTGGGGCATCGTTTGCAGGAGTCCGATCAATGAGTGGTACTTCTGGTGGAGGGTTTGCACTCATGGTAGAAGGTTTTAGTCTTGCCGGTATGACTGAAACCCCCATTGTAATCTATGAAGGACAAAGACCGGGCCCCGCAACCGGTTTCCCAACAAGAACAGAACAATCGGATCTTGATTACCTTATTTCTGCAGGTCATGGTGAATTTGCAAGGCTTATACTCTCGCCCGGCTCAATAGAGGAGGCATTTTACCTAACCCTAAAGGCATTTAACATGGCGGAAAAATATCAAATACCTGTGCTGATTCTGTCAGATCAGCATTTAGCCGACTCATATAGAAATATTGAGACGTTTGATTTCAATAAAGTAAAAGTGCAGAGACATATCATATCAAAAGAAGCGTCCAAAAACGTAAAGAATTATAAACGATATCAACTTACTGAATCGGGAATATCTCCACGGGCAATACCTTCGTGGATAGATGACCCTATCTATGCAGACAGCGATGAGCATACAGAAGAAGGACACATAACAGAAGATGCCGGGATACGGACGAAAATGGTAGAAAAAAGGCTTTATAAGAAGATGGCGGGCCTCTCGAAAGAGACAGAAAAGCCCGTAGCATTTGATATAAAGGGGTCTGATTGTATTCTTGTCGGTTTTGGTTCTACCTATGGTGTATTGAGGGAAGTAAAGGAGTCGATGCCGGATAAAAAAATAGGTCTTGTTCATTTGCCACAGGTCTGGCCATTTCCCGCTGAAGACATGACTGAGTTGCTAAAAGAGGCAAAAAAAATTATCGTTGTAGAAAATAATGCTGGTGCTCAGCTTGCCAGATTATTAAGGCGGGAAACTGGAATCAATGCAGACAGGTCTATCTTAAAATATGACGGCAGGCCTTTTAATTTAGACACCCTTATTCAGCAAATTGAGCAGGAGAAATAATTATGGTAGAAGCCAAAGACCTGAGAAGCAGCGATGAGATTGCCTGGTGTCCCGGATGTGGCAACTTCGGTATTCTCAATGCAGTAAAGAGGGCCATCACCGAACTTGGCAGAAACCCGAAAGATGTCTTATTCGTGTCAGGAATAGGCCAGGCTGCAAAATTACCACACTACATAAAATGCAATTGCTTTAATGGACTTCATGGAAGGGCAGTTCCCGTCGCTGCAGCGGCGAAAATTGCAAATCATAAGTTAACCGTAGTGGTTAGTACGGGAGATGGAGATTGTTACGGAGAGGGAGGGAATCATTTCATTCACAACATCAGAAGAAATCTGGATATAACCTTGATTATCCATAACAACCAGATATATGGCCTCACAAAAGGCCAGGCTTCACCTACTACAGACCCCGGATACGAAACAAAATTTCAACCTGAGGGCGTAATTATAGAACCTCTTTATCCTTTAGAAATGGCAATCGCAGCAGGCGCAGGATTTATTGCAAGGGGATACGCCGCAGATTTCGAACATCTTTCCCGGTTAATAGTTGAAGGAATAAAATATAAAGGCTTTGCATTAATCGATGTATTACAGCCCTGTGTATCATTTAACAAGAAAAATACTTTTGACTGGTATTCAAAGAGGATTTATAGAGTCAATGATGACAATTCATACAACCCGGAAGATAGACTGGCAGCATTCCAGAAATCATCCGAATGGGGAGATAAAATCCCTGTTGGAATAATCTACAAGATTGAAAAGAATACATATGAAGAAAAGACCGGGCTAAGCGAAAGGATGTCTTTGGCAGAAGAACAGATAGAAAATGTTGATATAAGAGATATCCTGAAAGATTTTTCATAACAGATTCTTTTCACAGGAGGTGAAGGGTAATGAAAGTAGCGGTGCTTGTTGAAGACCATTATCAGGTTTTAGAGTTATGGTATCCTTACTTACGGTTGCGTGAAGAAGGCATAGAAACGATATTTGTAGGTCCAGGAATAAAAAAAGAATACAAAAGTAAAGAAGGGTATCCTGCAGAAGAAGAGCTTTCAGTAAAAAAAGCACACGTAAGTGAGTTTGACGGAGTTGTTGTACCCGGTGGATATGCCCCCGATGTTTTAAGGCGATATAAGGAGATAAATACCTTTGTAAAGGATATGTACGAGCATGGAAGGCTTGTTGCTGCAATATGCCACGCTGGCTGGGTTTTGGTCTCAGCAGGAATATTGAAAGGCAAAAAAGCAACTTGTTTTTATGCGATAAAAGATGACATTATCAATGCGGGTGCAGAATTTATTGATAAGGAAGTCGTCGTCGATGGTAATCTGATCACTTCACGGAATCCTTATGATTTACCGGCATTCTGCGCTCAAATTGTAAAATTCCTAAAAGAACGCACCTAAGTAAGATTATCTGAATTTCATAGAGAGGAATAGCCATATAAGATAAATAGAAGGAGACATTACATGGCAGGCTGGCTAATGGATTTTCTTATAATCGGTTTTGTAGTCTACTTCTTTTTAGAATACAGAACGAGCAAGCGCTATCAACGTTATCAAAAAATTAATACCCGGGAATCAGCTTTAGATATTTTAAAAAAGCGCTATGCCCGGGGAGAAATTACCGATTTGGAATTTGAAAGGGTTAGAAAAAAAATACAAAAATAGTTTGCAGAGAAAAGCGGTATCATAAACTTTCAGATGTTCTTGTACTATACATTCCACAGAGGAAGGAGAGATGAGATAATGTTATGGTATGGACCTTTTACCTGGCTAATCTTTTTTTTAGTAATTGGCGTAGTTGTATACTTAGTTATAAGATATCGACTTGTTGTAACTACCAGAAGTACAAGAAATGTCCTTAATGGTGATACCGGAGAATCACCTTTGGAAATCTTAGAGAAGCGCCTTGCCAGGGGTGAAATTACCACAGAAGAATTCGAAAGAATTAAAAAAAAATTAGAAGAAACCTAATTCCTGTGGTAAACAAAATTATCAGAATTTTAAAAAACGACATTAATGTTTTGAGGATAGAGTAGATTATTCTTGTATAAAAACTCATTCTACACCGCTGCCGTTAAGGCCGTTTTGTGAAATAATAACCGTAACGGAGGATATTGATACTTACCAATAATCGTCCATTACTTTGGAATACCTTTCTGATGATTATTTATCCAGTCCAGTAGGAGGAAAAATTCAATGTTTTGGTGGTTTGACCCATTCACTTGGTTAATTTTCTTTTTTGTAATTGGTATAGCGGTTTATTTAATTATAAAATACGAACTTGTAGTAACCTCAAGAGGCGCTCAAAAAAAACTTGGTGCCGATACATCAGAATCCTCGAAGGAATCGGCTCTGGAGCTCTTAGAAAAACGCCTTGCCAGGGGAGAGATTACTGAAACAGAATTTGAAAAGATTAAAAAAAAATTAGAAGAAACCTAGCAGAATATTCCAGGGCCGGCTCAATCATCCTTGATTAAACCGAAACATTTTACACGTTTCCTATGATGGATAAAATTACCAAAATTTTAGGAAATAACGCCGAGTATCTCTTAAACCACACATGTACTACCATCGCAAAGGATATCCTGCATCTTCCGGGACCAGATTTTGTAGATAGAATTTTTGCTATCTCGGATAGATCAAATAGGGTTTTGAGAAGTTTACAAGCGATTTTTAGCCATGGAAGGTTAGCTAATACGGGGTACCTTTCAATACTTCCTGTGGATCAGGGCGTTGAACACTCAGCAGGCTCTGCGTTTGCCCCCAATCCACTTTATTTTGATCCTGAAAATATAATAAGGCTTGCCATTGAAGGCGGGTGTAACGCAGTTGCTTCAACATTAGGAATTTTAGGAATTGTTTCCCGGAGACACTGCCACAAGATCCCTTTCATTATGAAAATTAATCATAATGAACTTCTTTCCTATCCCAATTCTTATGATCAAAGATTGTTTGCATCCGTTGAGCAGGCATTTGATATGGGTGCCGTAGGAGTAGGTACCACTATATATTTTGGTTCAAAAGAATCACACAGACAAATAGAAGAGATTACGGGCGTCTTTGCACATGCACATGAATTAGGTATGTTTACCGTACTTTGGTGCTATCTGCGCAATGAAAGCTTTAAGAAGAATGGTATTAATTATGAAGAATCTGCAGACTTAACAGGACAAGCAAACCACTTAGGAGTTACCATAGAAGCCGATATCATAAAGCAAAAGCAGCCAATAAATAATGGGGGATATAACGCCATTAAGTTTGGTAAAACACACCCCTTTGTTTATGAAAAATTAACCTCCGATCATCCAATAGACTTAACACGATATCAAATTGCAAACTGCTATATGGGAAGAATTGGACTCATCAACTCCGGTGGCCCCTCCGGCGACAATGACGTACAACAAGCCGTAACGGCAGCAGTAATAAACAAAAGAGCTGGTGGAATGGGACTCATTACCGGAAGGAAGGCATTTCAAAAACCGATGGAAGAAGGAATCGAACTGTTCCATGCCATTCAGGATGTCTATCTTGCAAAAGAGATAGATGTTGCTTAAGTTTTTTATTTCACCCATAACCACCCCCGTTTCTCTATATACATTAGGCTAAGAATAGTATCTTCTCTCCCATAGAGCTAACTTTTATCCACAAGTAGCATTTCTGTTAAGCCTTTCCACTCCGAGGGTTTAGTCTTTAAAATGGTTTTAAACTCCTTTTCAGATACATGAAATTCTTTTTCAGTTGCAAAAAATAAAATATATGCTATATAGCAAATATTGACACAAAATAAGCTGTTAGTAATTTATCTTTTATCAATATTACTGCAAAGGAGAAGAAGGCTATGAAAAGGCGTTTTACCCTGTTAGGGTGGGTTTTGCTTGCTGCAAGTTTGCCTGCGCTAATTACTACAAATGGGTACGGTAAAGACTTGTATGAGGCAAGTTTAACCGGTGCGTATTTAAACTCTTACGAAAGGGAAGTAGATGCAAAAATCAGCATAGACGACGAAGGTAAAGTAGAATTAAAAATAAGCGGATTGAAGTCTTATCCCGATAATAAATTTATTACTCAAAATAGCACACTCGTTATAGAAACAGAAGTCAACGATAATCCTAAAACATTTTCAGAATCGTTTGAAATTATCAGCGGATATGCTCATGAAACCTTTACCCTTGAAGGACTTAATAAAAATGACAAACTTGAAATTATTAATGTTGCGATAAAAAAAGAAACATCTCCTGATGCAACACCAACAGTAACCGCATCACCAACGGCTACGAGTTCTCCAGTTGAAACACCTACAACAATTGCATCTCCAACGCCAGTAAGTTCTCCAACAGAAACGCCTTCAGTAACCCCGTCATCGTCTCCAGCAGAGTCGTCAATGTTGGCAAGTATATTGAACAGCTCAACAGATACCGATGATGTAATTTTAGTACCGGGTGGCTTAATGTCAAAGTCAACAACGGCAACATCGACACCAGTTGCAAGTCCTTCTCCTACACCTGAAGCATCCCCCACATCGGGAATTATTGATGTAGAAGATGTTGAGATAAAACCTGAAACCATAAACCTCAGAAGCCATGGTAAGTTTAAGGCATTTATCGAACTCCCTTCCCCCTATAGTGTTAATGACATCGTAGAGGATTCTGTTGAATGCGAAGGGGCCAGGGCCATTGACGGAAAAGTAGCTAATGAGCGATTTATTGCAACATTTAATGTACAAGATCTGGATTTGGGTCTTAATCTGAAATTTCGTAAACACCATGGAGATAAAAGAATATCAAAAGAACTTACCGTATCCGGGGAATTAAGTGATGGCTCAAAGTTCGAAGGGAAAGACAAAATAAGAATAATGAACAAGGGAAAGAGACATGATGATGATGATGATGATGACGATGATGACGATTAAGGAAAAATAATGAGATATCGATCAGGGACTAGAAATATTTTAATAAATAAGAGGGAGGCCATTTCGGCCTCTTTCTTATTTTTTCTTTTAGCAAAATCTCTGCATCATCTAAAATAAGTTGCCAATGAAAATATTTTGTGCCAAGTTAGGAATGACAAAGGCCAAACTGGATGGTTTGGCAGAGACACGGCTGGAAAAGTCAAACAAAGCAGGCCATCATTTTTATTAGTGATCCGCTCTTGTTTCCTATTTCTCAAATACAATGTACTGTTATTTCTTACATTCGCCTAAGAGTTTTTGATAAACTGAGAATTCGCGTTGTGCTTCTTCTTTCATGCCTTTTCTCTCATAAATGATAGCTAAGCCGTAATGCGCTTTTGCAAAATTCGGATCTATTCTAATTGTCTCTTCCAGAGATTCAGCAGCGGTATCCAAAATTCTGCTTTGTGAATATGCACTACCAAGATCAAAATAAACCTCAGGGTTGTAGGGGTTTACTTCAATAGCTTTTTGCAATGAGATAATCGCCTCGTCAAGGGCCCTTTTATCAGAATAAGGATTCCCTATATTATAATGAGCTGCCGCTGCCTTTTGTACTGAAGTTATAGCTTTCATAAGTACTTTCTTATCGGCATAGGCCTTACCGAGCCTGTAGTGGGCTTCCGCACTGTTTGGATCAAGCCTCACAACAGTACTAAACTCTTCAATGGCATCATCAAACAATCTTTCATCAGAATAAACAATTCCGAGATTGTAATGCACCTCAGGATTTTTAGGATTAATTTCTATTGACCTTCTATAGGCATTTGCAGCACTAGCAGTGTCCCCTTTTGCGTAATAAACCAACCCAAGGTGATAGTATGCAAGAGCATGATGGGGGTTGATATCGGTGACTTTTTTAAATTCAGCCAACGCATCATCCAGCAATTTCATATCTAAGTATAGTTGGCCTAACCCAAAATGGGCATCAGGATAACTAGGATTGATCTCAATAGCATTCTTAAATGCATAAACCGCTTCTTCTTTTTCCCCTTCACCGGCACAAGCTACCCCTAAATTATATTGGGTTACGGCATCTTTGGGATTAATCTCTAATGCCTTTTTATACTCGATAGAGGCATTGCTAAACATTTTTGTGGATTTATAGATATCCCCTAGTTTACGATGGGCAAATTCATTACCGGGATCTAACTGTGTTACTGATTTGAGTGTATTTATCGCCTCATCCAAAAGACCCTTTTCAGCATAAAGCAGACCAAGATGAAAGAGAGCATCTTGAAAATTCGGATCAATTTCTATCGTTTTTTTGAACTCTGTGATCGCCTCATCTGCCATGGTCCTGTTGCTGTACGCCATTCCCAGATTATAATGTGCTTCGGCTAAGCCTGGATTAATATGAATAGCTTTTTGATATGCAGTTATAACCTCATCAGGCATATCAATCTTCGAACATCCATGTATACCACTAGAAACTAATACTGCCATCAACGTTATATCCCTGAATGGCGATACTAGATTCTTTATCATTAACAAGTCCCCCATTAAACTGTTATCGATAGTCCAATAATTTTAGGGAAATATATCAAATAGGCCGTATATTGTCAAATGTTTATTTGATAGATATTTAGACAATCCTCAAATAATTGGCAATCTATTACTCCCAACCAAGCTTCCGGATTTCTTTAATCGATTTTGCAACTTCATCAGAAACCTTAGGCACTAATGATTCATCCTTGAATCTGACATTAACATGGTAGAAAACCTCATTCTTCACAATATCCCTCTCAAATCCGTAATACTGTAACACCATGGAATTCTTTTTCAGTATCTCCAAAAGAGGTGTTAAATGAAATTCAGAACCCGATATATTTAGTTTCAGTGTTTTATATTTATCACGTTTGATTTCTCGCTCAAAAAGAGGCAGGAGTAATAATGCAATAAGAGCGAGAATGGTTGTAAGTACGGCGGGTAGATAGCAGCCGCTACCTACTGCCAAACCAATGCCCGCAACAGTCCACAGGGATGCTGCAGTCGTTAGACCTCTAACCATTGTTCTGAACCTCATAATAGTACCAGCACCTAGGAAGCCGATACCTGCTACTACCTGGGCGGCAATTCTGGCAGGGTCGACCCTTATGATAGAGTCAGCAGCAAACATCTTATATTTTTCAAAGATATATTCAGAAACTATCATCATAAGCGTAACACCAATGCAAACGAGAATGTGCGTCCGTAACCCTGCTGGTCTTCCACGCCTTTCCCTCTCCCATCCAAGAATACCACCTAAAACAGCCGCTGTGAGAAGTTTTCCTATAGGGTTATAAAAAATCTCCTGTATGCTTTGAAGATAAGGCATATTTACTCCTTATGAAAGAAATTATATTCTTTACTTTACATAGTATGTATGGTATCAAATTATCCTATTTTGTTATTGTTGATCTCAACGTAATCGCACAAATCTGATGATATTAAAGAACCTTGAAATTAAAAGAAAACTGCACTGACAAAACCAATCAAGGCTCCAAAAACTCCTCCCCAAACAACCAACCAGCCGAGGTGAGTACGCATCATATCCTCAACGATTTTTTTTACCCGTTGCGGTGTAAGCTCGTTTAATGTGGTATCTACCATTGCACTGATTTTTGACTTGAATGTATCAAAGTCAGTCTCTTTCCTTAAGACCGAGGCAATATCAATATTGGATAAAATTTCTAACGCCTGCTTTTCAAATTCAAGCTTAAATGGCTTTTGCAGCGGTTCAAAGATCTTCTCTCCGCCAAACAGTTTAAACATCCCTCCGTAAGAAGAATCTTTAATTACCGTTACAAAGCTGTTGAACACTTTATCAAAATCAATCTTATCCAAAATTAATTCAGGTTGTATTTTATGAGGCAATGCCCCCTGCGTAACTTTGATAAAATTCTCTTCCGTAAAAAAATTTTCCATAATAAGAGCACGCATACTCTCTTTAAATTGATGAAACCTCAAAGCGATGACACCAGAACCATAGAGCCCCGGTATTCTCTCAAAGAGCATATATATTGCCAACCAGTTGGTTATTGCACCGGACAAGGCAAAAAGGCTAGCCAGCATGAGTGCATTTCGACCAATGAATTCAGGAACCAAATATGAAGATACAAATACAATAGCAGCAATCAAATTAGTTAGAAAACTTTTATTCAGAAGTGTCTTTATCTTATTTAAATCCAGCCATGGGGTTTCCTCTCCAATAAATTTTGTTGAAAGCTGATATGAGATTATTTCTGATTTTTCCTCTGCCATTTCACCATCTCCCGTTTATAGAATTGTAAAAATATAGTGAATGTTATCCTGTGATATATTTATTCTCCCATTACATAGGTAAAAAAGCTCGAAATCGATACCAGAACGGCTTCTCTATGAGTTTATTATTGTCTTAGTTTAGAGTCAAGGAATAAGAATATATGTTGTTAGCGTAATCCAAGCTCTTTATCAGTTTCAAAAATCGTCCTTAAGAAATTTTTCATTTTGATTTTTTATCGTAACGAATTTTGAAAAAAGTACTGCTCATTTTTACATTTTTGGGGCTAACGTTATTGCTACATTCATTTATTCATGGTATTATGGTTCTGTACATGAAAAATCCAATGGAGACAGATTTTATAAAATTTCTTGGTACAGCCGGCGCCAGAATTGTTGTGTCCAAACAATTACGTGCTTCAGGTGGAATGTGGTATTCTTTACAGGGCTGTAACATATTGGTAGACCCCGGACCCGGATGTTTAGTACGTTGCCTCTCCAGTAAACCCAAGATGGATCCCATAAAATTGGATGCCATTATTCTTAGCCATAGGCATCTTGACCATGCGGCAGACGTAAACGTTATGATCGAAGCCATAACTGAGGGAGGATTTAAAAAACGTGGTGTACTATACGTACCTGAGGATGCACTAACAGAAGATCCCGTAGTATTTAAATACGTAAGAAGCTATATATCGCAAATAGAAATCATAAAAGAAGGGGGAAGGTATCAATTATCTGATACGGTCTCGTTCGAGACCCCATTGAGACATCACCATCCCAGCGAAACATATGGCATAAATTTTTTTACCCCTCAATATACCATTTCCCTCATTGTAGATACCCGCTACTTTCCGGAATTACTAAAATACTACAAGGGAAACATTTTAATCATCAATGTAGTCCGCTATACTGTGGACAAAGATACAAAGAAATGGCTTTACCATCTCACAATAAGAGACGTAAAGGAGATAATAAGCATCCTCAAACCTAAGATAACAATATTGAATCATTTTGGCATGACGATGATCAAGGCACAACCTCATGCAGTCGCTGAACAGCTATCGAAGGAAACAGGACTGAAAGTTATTGCAGCTGGGGATGGAATGAGATACGATATTACTTCCTTCTTGTGATTATACAATCTGCTAGTTCCATGAGGGCTGTTTTATACTTAGAATCAGGGAGCGGAGCAATCTCTTCCTGCGCCTGTTTAACAATTTTTCTTGCGGTATTAAAGGCGTATTCTACCGCATCATGTTCTGTCAATAATTCAACGATGGCATTTTTTGTTTCATTTGCATTATACTGAAATATCAACTCCCGCGCTGTTTCAAGTTTATTTTTGGGAAGTTGATTAACCAAATGAATGAGCGGTAATGTAAGTTTTCCTTTTTGTATATCAGAATTTAATGATTTCCCCATCTCTTCTTCAGCACCCATAACATCAAGGCAATCATCTACTATTTGAAATGCCGTACCGATTTTTAAACCATAACTGGATAGCATATCTAATACTTTACGGTTAGCTCCAGCAAACGTTGCACCAAGACGACAGCTGGCAGCACATAGCGAAGCTGTTTTCCGTTCAATAATATCCAAATATTCATTCTCACTCAGTCCAATATCGTAGCGTCTTTGAAGTTGGATTATTTCACCCTCACACATGACATTAACGGTTTGAGAAAGCAGCAGGGTTGCAATTTGAGAATCAAGGGCAGAAAGTATCGTAAATCCCCGGGAAAACAGATAATCCCCAAATAAGATAGATATTTCTCTCCCCCACTTTGAATTTACACTTTCGATATGCCTTCGCATAGAGGCCTCGTCAATTATATCATCATGTACAAGGGTTGCAGTATGCACCATTTCTACAACAACAGCAATATCAATGTGCTGAGGCACTATTTCGCCTACACATTTACCCGATAGCAATACTAAAGCAGGACGTAACCTTTTGCCTCTATACTTACTAATATGAGATATAAGATCGGCTAGTGAATTAGTTTCGGGTTGTAATTCTTTATAGAATTTGATTTCAACCTCGTCCATAAGGACTTTAATTGAATCGAAAATATCCACAGTTTCCACAATTAACGACTCCTTGGTTTAATATTGGAAAAATAATGAAGAGTTATAATATCAAGCGATATCAAAAAAGTCAATTTTCTTTTAAATTATCGGTAAAATTTTAGTTTACGGATAGTATCAAAAACATCCTCCATGGTAACAGAACTAATGCAGGTTACATGATCACACGTTCGCTTTTTACATGGACTACAGGGAATATCTCTTCTTACAACCACGGCATTCTCACCATAAGGGGCATAAATAACAGGGTCTTTGGGGCCAAAAATTGCAACCGTAGGAATCCCAATACTCGAAGCAATGTGAGTTGGTCCGGTATCGCCGCCAATAAAAAGATATGCATGGTACAGTAACGCTATCAATTGTTTTACTGATGACGTCTTACATGCAATGGTAGCCCGACAGGACATGAAAGATATGATTTCCTTCACAATACTGTATTCTAAAGTACCCCAGGTAAAAACAACCTGGCAATTAAGTTCTTGTATCAATCGGTCTGCAAGACGGGCATAATTTTTTGGTGGCCACCGTTTATATCTCCCAAAAAGACTTGTTCCCGGATGGATTACTGTTAGAGGTTTTTGATAAAGATGGTTTTGATAAAGAAAATCGTCAATATAAAGACGGTCCGCGTCTGGAATTGAAAATATCGGTTTTTGGTACTGTGCATTTATCCCCAAACCATGTAAAAGATTGAGATATTTATCAATTCTGTGCATTCTTTTTTGCCTTGGAGTAACTCGTAAATTGGTAAAGATAAAATTAAACTCCTTGCAGTATCCCCTTGAAAAACCAATTCTTTTTCTTGCATTGCTCAGATAAGCCAGCAAACCACTCTTAAAATTACCATGAAAATCCAATGCAATATCGTACTTCTTATTCCTGAGATTTTTAAGAAACGATCGTATTTCCAAGATCATTCTGAAAAAATATTTTTGTGGAGATTTAAGATAATTTTGCCATTGTCCTCTCGGAAAGATAATAACCTCATCTATTTCCGGAATGTTCTCAACTAAATCCTTAAATCTGTCATCCACAAGCCATGCAATATGGGCAGAGGGAAACTCGTTTCTTAAATTTTTTACAGAAGGTATTACATGGACAATATCACCCATCGCACTAAGGCGAACAATTAAGATATTTTTTGAGCCGTTACATCGTTTTTTCATCGGTTTTTATATTAAGAGATTTTACAATAAAGACTTAAAGCATTACTATAATCTTTATAGAATCTATTTTCAATAATAAACCTACCTCAATTTACGTTTGTGTTGCTCTGGAGCCTGATATATAATATTCATTTTACAACATATATTGAAAGATGAACGAGATAAAGAGAAAAATCCCTGTTGTTGTCGAAACACCTCAAATTATGAGTAGGATAGATTAAGGTGCCGGTTTCTACGCCAAATCCATCACCAATCGGTTTAAACTGTTTAAACCGATTGGTGTGTTCGCTTCGTTTAACCCACCCTACTGTAGAACCGCTTAAATGAAATGGAAATTACGATGGCATGCAAGCTAAAGATACCACCTTCTTTCTCTGTAATTAAAAGAGAAAATACAACCATATTTGTAAAGAAAGGGTATAAAGAAATTATACTACCTATAGCCTTTGATACGAATCCCCCCCACAACAGAAATCAGGGCAATATAGATGTAAAATTCGGAAGAGGAGACTATCTGTCTATTCCCGTTGTAGGAAACGGGAATGAACGGCTTATTATTAAAAATTGCAGGCACGGTGGTTTCCTGGGCAAGCTTTTTGGCCCAATCTTTTATAAGAAAAATAGATCTCTTCGTGAAATATATATCAATGAAATTGCTTCTCAAAAGGGAGTACCATCTGCTGAAGTGATTGCTATCATTAAAAGGAAATTATGGGGAGCATTTTACAGGACAGACTTTATATCAAAAGAGATATCTGGCGCGGTCGACTTAGCTCAATTTTTAAAGGATTCTTCTTTAAAGAAGATATTTGCAGGTAAAAAATCTATAATTTTTGTCGTCGCACGATTAATAAGAGATATGCACGATGCAGGCATATATCATGCAGATTTACACCTAAAAAACATACTTTTGAAAGAAGAACCCCATGGAAAATTTCATGCATATATCATAGATTTCGACAAATCCACCATTTCTCATAAGCTAAGCATTGAGCAAAAAATGAAAAACCTATTGCGGCTTAACCGTTCTCTCGAAAAATTACGATGGTTCTCTGGTAAAATGAATATCTCTCAGAAAGTTACAAAAGGATACAAAAATACTTCCCACCTATCGTTCCTTTGTAAAAGTGATGAAGAAAAGAACCTATCTTCAGATGAGAAGTGCCGGATCAGTACTCATCGAGGAAAAATGCCAGAAGAAGGGAAGATCCTTATCTCTATATCTTTAAGCGAAAAAATCGATTCGATCTCAAAGACGGACAGAATACGGTTTTTTAAATCTTACATGTCGCATAATAATACCATTGACAGGAATTGGAAATTACACCTCCGTCAATACCATTCATCTTATTCTTTCCACAAATTGTGGTGGCACCTTTTAGGTTTTTCCCGAAAGTGAAGGTTAATTGTGTTTATACAAAATATTATTAGTCCCATTATCTCGTATCTTATAGGAAGTATTCCTTTTGGATTTATTGTAGCGAAGATGGTAAAGGATATCGATATCCGGCAGTTTGGCAGTGGTAATCCAGGAGCAACAAACATCGCAAGGGTATTGGGTAAACCTTATGGCATACTGGTATTTACTTTAGATATGCTAAAAGGTTTTTTGACCGTTTATCTTTTCGATCGATGGTTTTCAGGCTACGGGCATAATCTATCGGTAATATTATGTGGTTTAGGTGTAATATGCGGCCATATATTTCCAGTCTTTCTCGGTTTTAAGGGAGGAAAGGCTGCAGCAACGGGCTGTGGGGTATTTCTGTGGCTGGCTCCTTTACCATTAATGATTTCCGTCGCTGCATGGTTATTAACCATTTCTATTTCCCGCTATATATCCTTAGGATCCATGGTCAGTGCAGTTGTGATGGTAATATGCTTAATAACACTAGGCAAAAACCCGTTCGGACAAGGTCTTTACCTGACATTACTTTCTGTATTCATTGCCATCCTCCTTATTATCCGGCACAAGTCTAATATAAAAAGAATATTGAACGGCACGGAAAACAAAATCGGTAACAAGGCTAAATCATGTAATGCAAGCTGATGGTAATTACCCAAAATGTTGTATAATGTCGTATCAGGTACTTATACACCCTAAATACCGGTTTTATTCAAAACCTCGTAAGACCTGCAGGAATTCTTCTGGATTAACAAATCCTGTAATGGTTTTATCTCTGGCTATGGTGCCGTCCTTATTGATAAATACAATAGTCGGTAAACCAACGACATCATATTTAGCCAAAAGCTGTTTTACCTTTGGATCATTGGTATTCGTACAGTCGATCTTGATGTTCACAAATCTCTTTAACTCCCTGACTACTTCCGGATCTGTATAGGTAATCTTCTCAAGCTCCATACAGGCGGCACACCATGATGCCCAGAAATCTATCATGGCCACCTTATCCTCGTTCCTTGCCATTCTGAGTCCCTCTTCTTCGCCTGCTATCCAATTGATCTCTTCCCTTGGTACAGTTGCTTGTTGATGAGGCGTTGTAACTGTAATGGCAGGAAGAATCAATCCATTGATCATGAGGTACCCAACGAGAAAATATGACCCAAAGATAAACACTACTATGCCAAAAGACTTCTTGACCCGTTGAAACGGGGAACTCTCATAGGTTAACCGGTCAAATCCCCCCGAAAATACCGCCGTAATGATCAAAAACAATCCCAGGATGATAATAAAAACACTCTCTGGGATAATTAATCTTATATAATAAAGTGCTGCCCCAAGCAAAAGAAGACCAAATACCCTCTCTACGGTTTCCATCCACATTCCAGATTTTGGCAAGGCCTTTATGGCACCAGAAAAAGTTCCTAATATTATTAAGGGCACACCCAGCCCCCAGGCAAAGATAAAGAGCATCCAGAACCCTAAGAATTTATTTCCTGTGCTGGCAATGTAGACCAACAAACTAGCAAGGGCAGGGCCAATGCATGGAGAGGCTACGATTCCTGAGATCAGCCCCATGATAAAGACACCGAGAGACCCTCTTCTCGTGTGCGACCCCAGTCGATCTGAGATAAAAGAAGGGACCCTGAGGTAATACACTCCAAACATACTCATGGCAAGCGCAACAAAGATTACCACAATAAATCCTATAACCCATGGGCTTTGCAAGGCCACCCCAAACAATGCTCCGGTTGAAGCAGCGACTATGCCCATGGCTGCATACACAACAGCTATTCCCAGGACATAAATCAGCGAAAGGAGGAATGCTTTGAGGGGTTTTTTGGTGGTAACCTGGTCACCTGCCGCCTGTCCAATCACAGCTATAGTAATAGGTATCATGGGATACACGCATGGAGTAAAACTCAGGCCTATCCCAGCCAGAAAAATAAGAATAAAGGATAAAAAAATACCCCTGCTCTCAAGCGTCTTTTGGAAACCGCTTGCCTCTGCCTTTTTTTCTGGTTCAGGAGCTTGGCGGAGGGCTTCTTCTTCCCGCAATACACCTTTATCGGCCGGTACCACTTGCAACGGTAGGATAAATTCTTCCGTTTTTGGAGCAAAACAAACTTTATCTGTACATCCTTGATAATGTACTCTGAGGTTTAGAAGGTATGAATTAGCGGGAATATCCTCAGGTACCCGAATAAATGATTTTATCTCCACCATCCCTTCGTAAGACTCAACCTCCTTTTCAAGAAATTGATCATACTTGACCTTACCAGGCGGAAGTTCTGTACGAATTACGGTAAACTGGAGAGGACCCACACTTTCAACCCTGATTTGATCCTTATAAATATGATGGTTAGGAGAGATGGAAAAGGTAACTGAAACAGGTACAAGATTGCCAGCAGAAATACGCTCTTTGAGGAGGGTTGCATGCAACACAAAAGGAGAAGTTTCCCCGGAAGCCAACTGCGGTAGCAGAAATACTATAAAAAAGACAATAAGAAATAGCCTTTTTGTGGAGAAACGAATCCTCATGACACATCCTCCTTGTTATATCTTGTTATATAAAGTATATAGTGTTATTCATATGCGTTAAATTATAATTAATCTTTATTTATTCACCAAACTTAAATTTTTATATACCTTTAAGAACAGAGACATTTGCTGCAAATGAATTTCTTACGATAACTAATCTTGTACCTGGCAAAGGAGTTTGACACATGTAACTCATTATGATAATATTCACACATATAAAATTTTTTGTTTTTAAGAAAAATTCCTGATCATTCAAAATTTTTTATTAATATGGAGAAAATCAGCATTGGCAAAGGAAAAACTCGTTATCGTAGGTTCAAGGGGAAGCAAGCTTGCAATAACTCAAACAAACTGGGTTATATCCGAACTCAAAAGATTTAATCCGGAATATGAATTTCAAATAGAAAAGATAACAACAAAGGGTGATAAGATTACCGATGCACCCCTGTCGAGGTTAGGCGGTGTTGGCCTGTTTACCAAAGAACTAGAGATAGCTTTAATCAATAAACAGATCGATATAGCTGTTCACAGCGCCAAAGATGTACCAACAGAGATACCTGAAGAATTAACGATTGGCGCAACACCTAAGCGTGAGGATCCACATGATGTCCTGATTAGTATCAATAATGCTCCCTTGGAGAAACTACCCGATAATGCCCGTATTGGCACGAGCAGCCTTCGCAGAAGGGCACAATTACTTGCATCTAGACCCGATCTTAAAATTTTAGACCTACGCGGTAACCTGGATACCCGCCTCAAAAAACTCGAGGCAGAGGATATGGATGCCATTATTTTGGCACACGCCGGACTCATAAGGATGAAATATACTGGCCCGATTAGCCAGATTATACCTTTTGATATTATGTTACCAGCAGTTGGACAAGGTTCGCTCTGTATTGAAATACGGAAAAATGATGCCCGAATTGAAAAAATCATTTCAAGTATTAATGATACACAAACTAGAATTGCCATAGAAGCGGAACGGGCTTTATTGGCAAAACTCCAGGGTGGCTGTCAGGTACCTATAGGAGCATATGCCCAGGTACAAAAAAATGAAGTGTCCATCGAGGCAACTATCTGCTCGGTGGATGGTGACCATATCATACGAGATAAACAGAGTGGTTCCACCGAACAAGCTGCCAGGATAGGAGATGAACTCGCACAGAGGATGCTCGAAAATGGCGGTATGAAAATTTTAAATGAAATTCGCCAGCAATTTCAGAAAAGTATTAATCATATATAATAAAATACAAATTAGACCCTTTATTTAATTGCCCGGTAGATATAAGTGAATAACAAAAAAAGCCCATGATATTTCATGGGCTTTTTTCATTAAACTTCTATAAAAATACTACTTTGCAGCAGCCGTTTCAATACCAGCTTCTCTCCGTAAACGGGCAGCCTCTGCCTGTATCTTGGTAAATTCCATCATCATAGGCGCCTGACCCCACCACCAGGAAACATCCTGCTGAGCGTGTGCAGTTCCCTTATAACCCTGGAGTTTATACCAAAACCATAGCCTGTTGTACATGTTCTCGATAGTAGATGGATTATCCTGCTGTTGCAAGAACATACCATAGACACCAAGGATAGGACCAACTACAGGGAATTTACCCTTTAGAGTCTTAAAGGCATTATAAACAGGTTCGCCAAGAAATGCCGAACTGAGCATCTTTTCAATACCATCGCTTAAAGGGTATGGATCTCTCTTTGAAGCATCAGGATACAGAACCCCCTCTGCAATCAAGTCTTCGACGACCTTTTGTGCCTGATCTGCTAATGTATGCGCCTGGAACATGAATTGATCCAATGACTTCAAATAGGTATCGGCGAATCGATCGCTATGACATTTAGCACAAACTTCTAACCAGTATGACCTCTTGGCAACATTCTCTTCTGAATAAATATCAATCTTATCAGCGATAATCTTAATACCGTAAGGATAGTCCTTAAGAGAAGAAGTATACTCCAGGTTCTTTGGTGGTATAGTTCCCATACGCCAAATACCTTTCATTACCGGATTATGGATAAACCGACCATGTTTTTCATACATGTGACAGAACTGACATGTCGGAGTACGATAATCTTTTCCAGGTCTTACTTCAGATAAAGGCCGTGTAAAATCAAAATGCTCTTCTTCCTGGTGATAAATTACGCCGTGCTTTGATTCACCATAAGATTCTGCATCCGGATGATCAGGTCCCATATGGCAGGTGATACAGGCCTCAGGTTGTCTTCCCTCTGCAGCGCTAAATTTGTGTCTCGTATGGCATACATCGCATTTTTCTGCACCAGAATGGCACATATCGCAGCCATGTTGTCCATATAAATAACCTCTTCGCGCAGCTTCTGCATACCATGGTACGATGGTATTTGCCTCCCATGATTGTACATGGTTGGGACGACCCACTTCACGTTCTCTTAAGAAGTCATCAAATTGAGGCCTATGGCACTCTCCACACACCTCACCGGTTGGCATTCTAATTTGTTTTTTCTTCGTATCAGCATGACAATCGAAGCAATGAACCTCATTTAAAATTCTCCCTGTTCGTTTCTCAATTTCTGAAGTCCTGCTCGAAAGGTATGGAGTACTCTTGGGATTTTTATGGCCTGATTCCCTCCAATCTCTCACAATACCAGGAGTTGCTTCTTCATGGCATGTTACACAGAGATCTCTTCTTTCTTTTTCAATAAAAATAGAATGATCAAGATTTTTCATGGGTTCATAGTGTCTGTTGGGCTGCCAGTACATATCCAACATTTGTGGTTTGAAATAGTCCTTAAAAGGACCTGAACCCTCACTTAAACCGACATTGTCTTTGTAAGTAGCCCGATACCAATCAGGCGTTCCTTCATACAAATCTGGCGGTGTTTCTTTCTTCGGTGTCTCTTCAGCAGCCCACGCCATAGAAGTAAACACCATCATCGCAGACAGACATAAACCCAACCCTACTTTTTTCATTTCTTCACCTCCTATGGTCATCATAATTAATGCTATTTACATTCTTTTTCTCTTTTATTTTCTTCTGGCTTAACAAGTGACATCACATAGTGAGTTAAACACCATCTTTGTTCATCCGTAAGCTCCTTGGCAAAAGATGGCATGGGTGTACCGTTTAATCCTGTAGTAAATCTGAGATAAACATCTTTTGATGAATTTCCACCTTTAAATTTCCCTGTCGTGAAATCGAAGGGTTTTATAGGAAACCCAAAATCGTCCTCTTGTTCTGATGCACTGGGGCCATCACCACGACCCTCAACACCATGACACTTCCAGCACTCTAACTTCTCCTCATAAATCTTTTTTCCCTCTGCTATAGTCCTTTCTGTTGGCCTGATTTCTAAACCAACGGATACTGGCGGCTCGGGTGTTCTAAATTCAAAGGCCTCAGAGAAGCTCTTCAAAACAGGGATTACTGATGCACGTTCTTCTTCTGATAAAATATCCCAGGGGATCATTGTTGAATTAGGCACTCCATAAGAAAGCGTCCTAAAAATATCCTCATCCGTAGGAAGCGATCCGCTTGGGGTTGTTCTAAATTTGTAGGCCCCTCTCGTAAAATCACGTGGTTTAGGAAGCATCGATCTTGCAAGAGGTCCATCTCCCTTTCCTTCCTCACCATGACAGGCGCTACAGTATTTCTTATAAGTGTTTTGGCCCTGCTCTGTAACCTCTGTTGGTATACTGATTGCCCTGGCAGCCGTCGGAGCAACATTCAAGAACAACATTGCACTCGCAACTACGGTGGCACTCCATAACCCAACTTTACCCAATAAAACCTTAGGTTTCATACTGCCTATCCTCCTTTCCAACTGCATTTTCACAAACCTAATTAATTGTTTCAACAATTTACAACTCCTTATTACTTTTTAATCCTGATAAACAAATTCTACATTCGTAATCTCTTTCGGATGTATCGTTACCTCCTTTTCTCTATTTCCTAACTCTTCATGCCATACCTGGAACTTATATGTTCCTGGCGGGATATCACAAATCTCAAAGTACCCGTTTTTATCTGTTATATCAAAATATGGATGGTCCAGAACAACAATCCATGCATACGATTTCTTATGGATATCGCAAGATAGCTTAATAATTTCAGGATAATCAAATTTCTTTAATATTCGCTGTTTATACGTTGTACCAAAATTAAACGGCTGATTTTTTATGGAGCGGGTATGGACGTTATGTAACTCTTCATCTCCATTTAAAATGTCAATGGTAGTTCCGGTAAGGATTGCTGTCACGCGGGGAATGAAGGTATTTCTCTGTTGATCTATGAGAGGGCGGATTGCCGGTACTACCTTTTTTTTACCTTTTGTGATGTCTGTAATTGAAACTACGGCACACTTCAGCCCGTCGTTGATCTTATTGACGATGAGTTTTTCTAAAGGGATTTCCGAGGTACCGGGCAGTTCCCATGCACCATGGAGGTTTAATGACAACGTTGTTAAGGTACCCATATACTTTACGCTGCCTACAACGGTACCGCCATCGACAACTTCTATCTCGGTATAAATCTTTTCCGCAAATATATCTTTTGAAGATATAATATTCTCACTGAAAAATATAAATACAATGCTAAGAAAAAATATGTATCTCATCAAATACTTTAATATCCGATTTATCTTCTCATCTGTGAAACCTGTGGTTTCAAATTCTTTTATAGGTCTGAGGCCTCGCTAGATTTAGGAAATTCAAAGTTATATGCTCTCTGTATCATTAAGAATAACATAACTTATGCACTATAAACAAAAACCATTCCTACTTAATAGCAAAAGCTAAAAAACTTAAAATATCCTCTAAGTAGTAAATTTTAAAAATACTTAAATATTAAAGGGCCCTTATCTTTTCATATCCATTATCGTAATTGACAGGGAGAAGATTTCACAAATGAAATAGTGGTTTCACATTTAATTTCATTTACCAATTAAGATTGCGATGTAGTGGACTGTTTATTACAGGAAAGGTCCCTTTATCTTTATTTTTTCCTTCGGCAAAAACAAGGTAACTATACTTTCCGTAATGAGGGATCTTTGATCCTAAATTATTAATTATATTGGAACTAAGACCAAAAAACAAGGCTACGCCTTTTTTTGTATTTCCCGGGTTTTTAAAAGTCACGAGAAGGGCATCGTCTTTCTTATTATAAGCAGTGCTATTTACGGTAAATATGCCCCCTTCAAGAGAAAAGTTCTCCGGTAAATTTTTAAGAAATATTTTCGTTAATTTGTTTTCTAATGGGCCTCCTAAAATAAACAAGCTTTTTTGAACTAATTCAGTTTCGGTAATTTCAGTGTCCGCCTTGATAACGCCCCCATTGTCCGCGAGAAGTCCGGCAAGCTCTTTGTAAGCCGCCGGCGAAGAACCACCGGTTGGATACACAATAATTTTATCGCTATCCCCCAATACTAAGTCTATCGTAGGCGGGATTTCTTCTGTATGGAGACGCCGGAATATATCATATTGAGGATCTATGGCAATACGTACAGGCTGGGATTTTGTGCGGATTAAGATTACGTTAGATATCTCTTTTACTTCTGCAACCGTATGGAAATTCCCATCGACCAATTCTACATGGATTGGAATGGAAAGACGATATGGCTTACCTCCCTGGAGAATTTCCACCTTTATCGTCCAACCACTATCACTTGCCTTTTCCACCTCCGTTTTACCCAATTCAATAAATGGAGCACCTTCCTGATTGATCCATTGTTCAAAGAACCAAGCCATATCCATTTTACCGACATCTTCGAATATCCTCTGTATATCACTCCAACTTGCCTGTTGCCAGATTTTATCCCTGTAGAAACTCCTTAGTGACTGGTAAAAGAACTCATCACCAACCATTTGCCTTAGCATGTGGAATACCATAGCGGTCTTTCCGTATCCAATAGCCTGGGTTGCCTGATCTACCCTGCCAGTAAACTTTTTTAAAGAAAAGTCGTTCTGTTCTGTTACATAATTCGTATATTTTCTACAAAGGTCTTTACGGTATTCAATTGCAGAACCAACATCTTTAAGTTCTTTATAATAATAATCCGCCATATAGCTGGTTAGCCCCTCGCACCAGTTTCCCTGTAAATCATCAACGAAGACTGAGTTACCCCACCAATTATGTAAAATCTCATGACCCAGTGAAGTTTCTACAATAAAAGGCAGTTTCACAACTGCACTTCCAAGAAGGGTAAACGAAGGCATACCATACCCCGTCTGGAAAAAATTTTCAACAATGGCAAATTTTCCATATGGATAGTCCCCCAGCAATGCCTGGTACATATCTAAATAGCGTACTGTTGCATCTAGATATGTCTTTACTAAGCCTTGATCTTCAGGAAAGAAGAAGGCATAAATATCAATGCTATTATGCCGAATAGCTGTTATCGCATACCTTCCCGCTACGAGATGGCACCCTTCAGAGACATTTTTTTCTTCCCAAGTAGTGTATGTCTTATTGTTTACTCGTTTTTTATCTACTAACGTACCTTGCGTTATGGACTCATATCCAATTGGAGTAATGCTAGTTACGGTAAAAGTTGCCAGGGAAAAGGGAATATCGGGATACCACAAGCATGCCGGACTTAAATAAACCCCTCTCTCACTGATGATACCAACTGTTTCACCAATATCTTCTTTTTCCAACGAACCTGGTGCCGAAGAGAGTATCCCCTCATACTCAATATCTAAAGTTATCCTGTCCAATTCTCTTAAATCAGGTGGTATGACAATTTCCAAATGCTGCCCGCGTCTAAAGTTTTCGATACGAAAATCACCACGAGGCATTTCACTTCCTGCCGAATAATCCAATTTTCGCTGTGAAGAACTAACCGATAAGACTTTGAATGATGTATTGATAAAACAAGAAACTATCTCTACATTTCCACTAGTTACCAACATATGATCGATAGCCTTTAGCTTGTGTTCTTTCAGGAAAAGCTCGATTTCTATCGTATGGCTGAGTATTTTGCTCTTGTGGATAGTTTCTGCAAGGGCACTTAATGTCATGGTACATGTCAAAATGCAGAAAAAAGATAAAATATTTCTTATTAACCCTATATGCAGCATAATTATATTCCTTATTTTTAACTCCTCAGGTTCAAGGTTAGAGGGAGATGAAAGCTAGGTAGAGTGGACATTGTCCACCAAAATATTGCTCAATCATCTAGGTCGCTTATTTTTGGTGGACAATGCCCACCCTATATGAACTCGTTTTTCAAATATGTTCGTATTTTACTAATATTACAGAAATGTTGTCTATCCCACCTTTATCATTTGCCTTTTTTATCAAATTATCTACTGCCATAGGAAGATTATCACCATGTTTTTGAATAGTTAATTCTATCTCTTTATCAGAAAGCATATCGGTAAGGCCATCCGAGCAGAGGAGAAGAATATCGCCTGTCTTTAGTTTTACCTGCTTTAATTCGGGAACCAACGTTTCCGATTCACCTACAGCTTGGGTAAGGATGTGCAACGGGAGGTACCTCTGTTTCATTTTCTTATCTTTACGTTCGGCAAGATAATTATCAAATGTATGATCTTTGGTAACCTGTTTTATTCCATCTCTTAGGAAGTATACCCTGCTGTCACCAATATGGCAGATATGCGCTTTACTATCTTTTACCAACATCTCTACGAGAGTTGTTCCCATACCAATAAGATTTATGTCAGTCGTTGACTTTGCCTTTATTGCGTTGTGGGCCTTCATGAGTGACTTGATAAGGAGATTTGAGATATCTTCCTCATTTTCAGCTTTGCTTAAATTTCTCTTTAAGTAGGAATAAGATTCTTTTACTGCCATATTACTTGCTACTTCACCTGCCTGATGACCTCCTAATCCATCAGCAATGAGAAAAATATTCTTTGATTCATCAACAAAAATACTATCTTCGTTAGTAGTTCTCTTTTTACCAATATCTGTCTTATATGCCACTTTCATACCGAGCACTTTCCTCACGCTCATAAAATATCGTAATTACTCAAAATATCAATGCCGATTATATCGTTTGTTTATATATTTTTCTACGGTCTTATTAATTTCTTTACCCGGTTTTTCTATCTCTCTCAAAATCAGTTTCTTCTTATAATAGGGTAATGTAAGAGGATTATATTTTTTTCATCTGAATTGCAGGGTTATAAATAATCATGTTGTCTCCCGTTCCCAACTTCTTATCTGGAAACGGGATTACAGCAAAGGTTTGGCATTGAACCAGAGAAGCTGAGAGCTCAGACAGTAAAGATGAAGAAAAATCGATCAAGCTGAGATGGAAAAAGGAGTAATAACCTCTGCATCGGAGTAAGGTCTATTCTTGTAACAATTTAGCTTTTTGAAAACGGTAACACCAACAACGACTACTCCTATATCTAATACGGGAAGTATTTCGGGATCTGTACTCGATAAGAAAACAATTTTCCTGTTAAATCTGCAAAATTAAGTCTTACTGGTTAATTGTTATGCTTTTTACCTTTCACACTAAACAGAAATGGCCTTACCTAATCTGAGGAAGATGAGCTTAAATTCCGGCTTATCTATTTTAAGGCATCGTTTAACGGCCTCAAGATAAACCTCTTTCTGGCGTTGGCATTCTGCCGATTTTTCCGTAAGGTCAGCTATAGTAATATCGTCTAACGCATAATCAGCAGCAATGATTTGGTTATCAATTTTATAAAGGATAGCGATTGTGCCCTTCACGATCTGTTTATCCCATTTGAGCAGAATAGGTATCCCTCGTCCTAGAATATCTGCACTCCTCAGCTCTCTGTATGCCTCCGATCCAATGAAACGGGAAAGTATCTTTACGGCTTCTTTTTTTATAAATCCCATATCTTGAATTTGCCGGGTATCAGTGAGGATTTCCTTCGGTTTTGTAACCATCCCTTTCCCTCCTCTATGAGAAGGAAAAGTGTACTGTATGGAGTGTTTTTGTGTGGTATCCGGACACTCTTTATTCCACTCTTGAAAACAGGATGATGAAATCCGATTCTTCCCTTGATATCTGTACTCATCAGGCAGGTATTGAGCCATTGCCCTGCCTTTAACTTTTTCAATGGCCATAACCCATTTTACCGTTGATTGAATTATCATCGGGAGGTCATCTGCCGGTCCTTGAAAATTCCATTCTTCCAATACCTGATAGCATACAGATTTAATCATTTCAGCATTGTTTATATACATTTCAAAAGCTTCTTCAACTATACCCTGCATATCGGGTAAATCTTGCGCCTCTGTTCCTTCACCAGTTATCATGGAAGGGGAGATAAAGACAGGGGTTTGTGTTGCCTCAAGCATTGCAGCCTTTCGTTTTTCCCACAATCCGATAAATGGTCTCCAATCGGTATGCCGTTCCTGCCCTTTGCGAGTCTTTGAATGGCGGTGTATGCCATCGAGCATGAAATGTTCTACAAATATCTCAGCATCTCCCAGGAGAATTTTTTTTACATCTTTAGTATCAAGCTGGATACCGGTGATATCTTTTATAGATTGGGTAATCAATCCCATATAAGATCTATTATCGTTCTTCAAGGAACCCATAAGGATCAGTCGTTCTTTTGCCCTGGTCATAGCCACATAGAGTACACGTTTTTCCTCCTCCCATGAGCGATCATTCAATTTTTTTTCAATGAAGACACTGTGGAGGTTCCTCACCTGCTGATCTGCCTTACCAATCACAATGCCTGTAGTAGCTGTAGACCAATCAAACCCCGCCGGGTTTAGTGCTTCATTATCATTTCTTACCTCACCATGCAGGTTGCCCAGGATCACAACGGGAAATTCCAACCCTTTTGATTTATGAACCGTAAGGATTTTTACAACGTCTAATGTCTCATCCGAAAGAGGACTCTCTCCTTCTTCTCTCGCCTCTTTTATACACCTCTTGATACGGTCAATAAAGGTCTTAAGAGAAACGCTCTTTGATTGTTCCATATCATACGCCATTTGATGAAGTTTCCACAGATTTGCTAATTTTTGTTCACCATGCCAGGAAGAGGCTGTAATCTCTGCTATATACGTAGTATCCATAATTTCTGCGATGAGTTGAGAAACAGAGAGTGTACCAGCCCGTACATGGGTACTTTTCAAAAAACGATAGAACTCTTCCACAATATCCTTGAAATCGATAGTATCCGGTATTGGTATCCGGTAATCCAACAAACCGTTTATCTGAAGCTCGTATATCTCACGATCTGTTAATCCTACGGCAGGTGAACGCAAAACACCCACAAGGGCAATCGTATCATGGGGATTTTCTATGGTACGCAAGATGTTAAGGAAATCAAGAATTTCCTGGGCTGTATAGAAGTATTTCTCTCCTTCCACAATGTAAGGAATGCCATATTTTTTCAGGGCTTCAATATAAGGTCTTACCTGCGTAAAAGCCCGCAGGATCAAGGCAATATCTTTGTACTTAAGCTTGCGAATTCCATTTTCTGCCAAAGCATCCTCAATGTCCTCATTACCTACATTTTTTATAATCCATCTTGCAATCCATTCAGATTCGGCTTCCCTGGCCTTATCTGCCTTGATCTCCTCCCCTTCCCTATCGGAAATTAAGATAACCTCAACTTTTTGAGAGGGACGTTTCCGGGGTCGAGCGGCATGAATAGGAATATAACAAGGTTGTAAACCAGGTTGTTCAACCATGATTCTTCCGTCAAATAGCTGGTTTACCACGTCAATAATACCCGTGTGACTTCTAAAATTTTCCTGTAACTTCAAAGTTTCATCCTGTCCGCAAACCTGTTTTACTACCTGTTCATATGCCTCTATATCTGCCCTTCGGAATGCATAAATGGACTGCTTCGGGTCACCAACAATAAAAAGTTTACCCGGCTCAAGGATTACCGTGCGGGCATCTCTGCTATACTGCCCCAATGATTCAGAAAGGAAAAGGACTATCTCATATTGAACAGGGTCTGTATCCTGAAACTCATCTACGAGTATGGCTCTAAATTCTTTTTTCAATCCGTCACGAATAGGACGATTTTCGCTCTTTTGGAGCAAATCTCTTGTAAGGGTAAGGAGTCCGTCAAAAGAGACATGGCCTTGAGATACGTATGTTTGCCGAAATGTCTTTAAAAAGGGGAAGATGAGGTTTATTGTTGTCCTGATAAACGTTTCGTCTACAGCTTTCAATTTCTTCAATACACCATGACACTCTTTTACCAGTTTTCTCGCAGTATCAAACGAATCTTCTCTCCAACCAGTTTTTGCCTCAGAAGGATTCTTGTTGAGATCGTACTCCATATTGCCCATGCAGCGAATGCCTTGTTCTTTTATCGCATCAAAAATCTTTGATAGATCATGTAATTGAGAGAGAAGCTTATTTGCAGGTTTTTCGCAACAAGGAATAATCTCAAGTATCTTATTGTGTAATGGATCTATTAAAAAATGGATCTGTGATTTATGATTTGCTTTTGAAGGAGAACAACCTTCCTGACCAGGCAGGGAAAAAAAAGGGATAGTGAATTCTGATAGGCGTCTGGCTAGATCCTTAAGGGACCCAAGGTCTAATCGGCCCAAAATACTTTTCCAGGTCTTTGCGTTAAGGGAGGTAAGGGAGAGTTCTCCTTCCAGCCATTTTGTCCATTCTTTCTCAAACAGTTCATCAAAAACATCCCCGTCGTCCACGATAAATCCTGGTACTACGCCTGATTCGAAGGGATACAGGCGCAAGATATGAGCCGCAAAGCCGTGAATAGTTCCAATAAGGGCCTTATCCATATCTTCTAAAGATTTTCTTGCCCTGCGTTCTATTTCACGATACGGCACGCCGTATAGGGTGCGAATATTTGTGAGAAATTTTTCTACCCCTTTTTTCTCCTCTTCTGAATTGTTTCCATTAATAACATTTACTATATTTTCCAGTTCCTCCATCAATCTCATTTTTACGTCACTGGCAGCTTTTTCGGTAAAAGTCATAGCCGCTATTTTAAGGATAGGGCTTTCTTCGGCTTGAAACCTTTGGTGGCCTAAAAGCAGGTGTAATATCCGGTTTACTAAAAGCGTCGTCTTCCCTGTCCCTGCACCGGCCGTTACCACGATATTTCTATCGAGTTCTGATACAGCAAGATATCGGGTAACGGAGTCAACTGGCTCTGACATTTTCGATTTGTTCTGAGATGACCAAAAGATCAAACAATACTAACAAGTTGAATATCGAACGTTAATTCTTTCCCGGCTAAGGGGTGATTGGCGTCTAAAGTTACACTCGATTTGGAAACATCGGTTACTAAAACAGTAGTTGTTTGACCATCAGTCCTATTGACTTTAAACCGCTGACCAATTTTTAATTCCGCATCTGGTGGAAATTGGTCCCGGTCTACCACTGCTACCATTTCCTTATGATGTGGTCCGTATGCCTTCTCCGCTGGAATTTTAATCGTTTTTGATTCACCAGGACTCATCCCAACTATGGACTGCTCAAAGCTAGGGATTATCCGACCGTCACCGATGGTAAATTGCAAAGGCTCCCGGTCAAGAGAAGTATCAAACACTGTTCCATCTTGTAATTTACCCGTATAATGAACTACAACGGTATCACCGTGCTTTGCCTGTGTCATTTTTTTCTCCTTTCATTATGGAGTACCGTAATGAAAAATATCCTGCAACGCACATCCCCAGATACGAGAGGAATGCAGAGATCATTGGAGAATCATAGCCACAAACCTGTAGTCAGGCAAAGTTCACTACGATTCAACTATGTCCCAGGCATTGCTTATTAAAATCGGCGCCTGTTACCATTGCTTCTCTTACCCCCATCACGTCCTTTCCCCTGACCCCTTCGGGTGGTCTCAGCACGAGGACGGGCTTCATTAATAACCATTGCGCGTCCTTTTAGTTCTTTACTATTTAAACCATTAATCGCAGAGAGGGCTTCAGCCTTAACGGGCATTTCTATAAACCCGAATCCTTTTGATTTACCACTAAATATATCTTTGATAACTTTGACGGATGTGACCTGACCAAAGGCCTCAAAAGCCTGCTGCAAATCCTCTTCAGTAACTTCATGCGATAAATTACCTACGTAAATATTCATCCTCATCTCCTGTTTATAAAATATTTGTTTGGAATTTTTCGTAACTTCAGGTCACTGGAAAATTCCTTTCTATAAATGTACTATACCGTCTTATAGAAAAAAATTAAAGATAAAAGAAAAAAACACCTGCTGTTATTTTTTGAATGAAGCCTTCGGCAATTTTTGCGATGTTATAGCTATAGTAATCTCAAAACAAAATGTCGCTTTTATAGTCTTTAGAAATGCGGTATTTTCCGGGAAGACCTGCTACATTAATTTATCTTTGGTATGAATTGTTGGAGTAATGAAGTATTGAATTTTCTTTCACTCCACTACACCGTAATCACGGATTTTTATTGCGGCTCCGCTGCACCATGGAATGCTACTGTTTTACTACCTTTACTGTTAATATTTTTCTCAAAGAATTTGTTTTAAACTCAACCTTTGCCACACCAGGCTTCTTCCGTACCGTAACGGTAAACTCAGCCTGGCCGTCAGCATTGGTGACTGCACTTTTCGGTAAAACAGAAATGATCGTCTTGCCCTTTGCAACCTTTGCCGTAATTCTTCCACCTTCTACCGGACAATTATCCTCACCGGTTAACATCACCGTCACAATACTGCTTTTCTTCTGCTTAAGTTTCAACCTTCCCGGAAATATCACCATCTGCTTAACTTCGCACACAGCAGGAGTCGGGGTTGCTTTGGGTGTCTCAATTGCAGTCGGCGTCGGTGTCACTGCTGCCACAGAAGCCGTATCTGTCACCACCCTTGAATAACCAGTCGTATTAATTTCATCAATGTAAGTAATTTTTAATGAATCACCAACAGTTGCCTGGATGCTGTCAAATTCCAACGTGCCTCCATTGGCTACAACTTGAATAGTTCCCACGAACGTACCCGTATCGGCACCTGTTTCAACCATCCGCACCCTTGTATTATTAAATGAAGACGTCTCAATAAACACATCATTCAGAAGGGATTCTATTCCTGCATGGTTCGTATTTCGCTCCGCATCTGCCAGTATCATTTTAACATAATCCTCTATAGAATAGACATCAGCATCGAAGAGAAGTGTTGCATCAAAACTACTAAATGACAATGTTTCTGAAATTGTGGAAAGAAAAGAGTTCGTATCGGTGTAAACTACAGTTGCTATACCACCCTGGATCGTCTTTATAAAACCAATGTTTGCTCTTGTTTCAGAACTGGCACCCCCCGATGTAATTGTCCCTGTCTTAATTGTTGCCAGAAAAATACCCTTGTTTATACCATCTTCTTTAACATCCAGGAACAATCCGGCGCCGGAAAAATAATTAAATCCTGTTACTTTAAGAGCGGTGGTTAGTATGTCTTCAGAGGTTGAATTTGTGTTTCTGTCGGCATCTATGATGGTGACAACAATGGTGTCATCTGACAGATATGCAACCTTTTTGCTCAGAGAAAGACTACCGGTTGGCGTTGCGGCCGGTGAAGATGTTGGTGTTGTAGCAGCAGTAATGGTTGGCAATGGGGTAATGGCCTGAGTTGCTGCAGGTGAAGGTGCCGGTGAAGGCGATGGGGTCGGAGTTGTAATAATTACTGGCGTTGGTGAAAACGATGGCGTAGGAACAGGCGTTGATATGGTGGTAAAACTCCAGCTATAATCTGAATCCAATGGAGTGCCTGCCCAGTTTGCAGCGCGCACCCCGGTTGTGATTGTAGCGGTATATGTGGTACCGTGTGCCAGGCTTACTGATGGGGTAAATGTGGCGTGAGCACCGTTCGTGGTTACTGAGCCAGTTACTTCATTAGCCCCGTCACTTAATTTAAACGTATCATTAGTAAGGGTAGAGCCGTTGATATTCATTGAAAAAGTTGCAGACACGGCAACGTCTACTGCCACATTGGTAGCCCCGCGAACCGGATTTGTGGTCTCTATTGTGAGGACTACTTTGGGGGGAGGAGGAACCTCCGGCGCCGAAATGGTGGTAAAACTCCAGCTATAAGGAGATGCCATTGCATTTCCTGCCGAATCTTTCACCCCTGTGGTAATTGCTGCCGTATAGGTAGTAGAATTGGATAGATTGTTCAATGGTGTAAATATGGCTGTCGTACCATCATAGGTTACTGCTCCGCTAATGCTGCCGCTATCATCACTTACCGTAAATGTGGCTGTGGTTATGGTAGAAACACCCATCGTCTCACTGAATGTGGCAGTGATAGCGTCGTTAATGGCCACGCCGACTGATCCGTTGGCAGGACTTGTGGAACTGACAATGGGCGCTTCGCTGTCAGTTGATGTGCCAGTGGTAAAGCTCCAGGTATGTGCAGATACCATTGCATTTCCCGCCAAATCTTCCGCTCCCGTTGTAATCGTAGCCGTATAGGTGGTATTGGATGCCAGATTTGTCAGTGGAGTAAATGTGGCTGTACTCCCATGATAGGACACCGCTCCACCAATGGTACTGCTGCCATTGCCCACAGTAAAAGTGGCAATGGTAAGGGTAGAAGCACTCATTGTCTCACCGAATACAGCAGTAATGGCGCCGTTAAGGGCAACCCCCGTGTCCCCATTGGCAGGATTTGTGGAACTGACCGTAGGCGGTATGGTATCAGTCAATGTGCCGGTAGTGAAACTCCATGTGTAGTCAGATGCCACCCCATTACCTGCCAAATCTTTTGCTTCTGTTGTGATTGTAGCTGTGTATGTGGTACTGGGGGCAAGGTACTCTAACGGAGTAAATGTAGCTGTAGCACCGGCACAGGTTGCCGTCCCGGCGATACTACTAATACCATCACTCAGGATAAATGTAGCCGCAGTAATGGCAGATGAGCTCACTACTTCACTAAACGTGGCTGCAATTGCGCTATTGTAAGCAACCCCTGTAGCCCCATTGGATGGGCTTGCAGCACTAATTACAGGAGCCGCGTTGTCCGTCGATGTTCCTGTGGTAAAACTCCACATATACGTGAATGCCATATTATTTCCTGCATTATCTTTTACCCCCGTTGTTATGACGGCAGTATAAATAGTATCGGAAGCAAGAGTGCCTGACGGTATAAACTCGGCTGTCCTATCACTATAGGACACCGTCCCACTGATATTACCGATGCTGTCACTTACTGTAAAAGTAGCTGTGGTAATCGTAGAATCGTCCATAGCCTCACTGAACATAGCGGCGATGGTTCTGTTGACAGCCACGCCATCATCGCCATTAGCCGGGCTTGTAGAACTAACCCCGGCCGTTACCGTCACTGTCCCGGAATTCACAACAGAAAGACTTCCCGATGTCGCCTTGATTTCAGCAACCCCTGTAAAATGGCCGGTAAAAACTGCGCTTTTACCGTCACCGGCTGAGGCAATATCTTCCGGAACCACACCGCCTGTGACACCCTCAAGCAACCATGTATCTGCCGCAACATTGGCCACAAAGTTATCAGAGGCATCCCTGGAAATAGCATATACGGTAATTGAGCTGCCCGACGTAATACTCTGCGAAGGAACGACCGTCCCACTCCCATCCGGTTCCGTCTCGATCCTCACTTTTGCAGCCACCCCTGCCGATATAGTAAAGACCTCGCTGACATCTGAAGTCAACCCACTGCTTAACGCCGTTAGGTTCTTTGGACCCACCAGGTTAATACTCAAATCGTTAAACGTTGCAAAACCGCTGGCATTTGTTGCTTGCAATGTCGTTCCGCTGATATCCCCGGTTCCGGAAGATAACGATACCTCAATCGTGACACCTTCGTCAGATACATTATTACCATAGATATCCTGTAACTGCACCGTCACTGACGGACTTATTACAGCTCCTGCCGCAGCATCCGATGGTTGCTGGGCAAAGACCACCTTCGCCGCCGCTCCCGCCGATATGGTAAAAGCATCGCTGACGGCTGAGGTCAATCCGGTACTTGACGCCGTCAGGTTCTTTGAACCAGCCAGGTTAATACTCAAATCACTAAACGTTGCAAGACCGCTGGCATTCGTTGCTTGCAGTGTCGTTCCGCTGATACCCCCGGTTCCAGAAGACAACGATACCTCAATCGTGACACCTTCGTCAGATACATTATTACCATAGATATCCTGTAACTGCACCGTCACTGACGGGCTCATTACAGCCCCTGCCACTGCATCCGAAGGTTGCTGGACAAAGACTACCTTCGTCGCTGCTCCCCTTACTGTTGTGATACTGCTGCTTGTGCCCGTAAGCCCGTCAGTATCTGTAGCCGTTACCAAATGGGTTATCCCTGCCGTTGTGCTCGTAATAAAGACTACCTCTGCAGAACCGTTGTTGTCTGTCGTACTTGTTGCAAAAGAAAATGTTCCGCCGTTTGTACTGCTCCATGTAACTACTTTACCCTCTGCGCTAGATGCATTATCATTGGCATCCGCAAGTTGTGCCGTAATCGTTACGCTGCTTCCCACTGCTGGACTGTTGTTGTCTGAACTTACGACATACTTACTGGCGAAAGGACCAGCAGTCCATTGTGATAATGCATCTACACCGGTAAGTAGCAATGTATTAGCATCAATATCCCTTGCGGGGATATACCGGTTGGGCCAGGTCGTTCCTCCATCTGCAGATTTTGCATAAATCAAATTTGCTTCGTTTATTCCATTCAACTCACTGTCTGCATATTTTGATACGAGAGTAGCATTCAAGCCCGTGTTTGCTGTTGGGGTAATAACAAATACTCTGTTTATCCCAGTGATTCCGTCAATAGTCTGAGCAGTTTCCGTGCCTGTCTTTCTCAAGACAATTGTCGAACCTGGCTCTGAGCCAGCAGCATTTATCTGAACCCCTAAACCACCAAATGTTTCATTTACACCCATTGATAAGGTACGTGTTGTTTGAATATTCCCCACAACGACATTATCGTTCGAAGAGTTTCCATCAGCATCGTTTGACTCCGATAATGTTCCAGATGGACCAAGCGTCAGGATATTGCTACTTCCCGTTGTAAGTATTCCACTCGACACCGTAAGTGTTCCATTAACGGTCGCAGAACCGCCAAGTGTAACTCCGCTAGAATTATTGACTTTGAGGTTTCCATAGGTAAAAGCGCTGATTTCCTGGGTCGCTGTACCTGTATATTCAACAGTCAGATCCGTAAGTGTCTTGTTTGAAATGGTACACTGCGAAATGAAATCCGCAGTAGACTCATTTCTGGTTACCTGGACGGTACCATTCCCCGTCAAAGTACCACTTCCGCTAATCACAACTGATGCGTCCGGACTCAAAATGGCATTTGAGTCGACATTTAACGTTCCATCAACACTAAAGTTCGTACTTGCAGAAACGGTAGCTCCGGTATTCGATATTGTCAGATTGTAAAACGCAGTCACTGCTGTTCCACTTATGATTTGTGCGGTTGTTCCATTCAAAGTTATTGCACCCGTTGATGCAGTAAAGCTACCATTGTTTGTGAAGTCTCCTCCAATAGTGTGGTTAAAACTACTCGCACCAAACGTAGCGCTCGAACCAATGGAGAAGTTGCCGCTGACAGTCAGTGCTGATTCGGCAGTTGCAGATGCCTCTCCTGACATCGAGAAATTTCCGGCGATGGTTAATGCCGACGTGGGCATTGTCTTTGTGCCGGTACCGCTCAAGACGAGATGCTGGTATCCCCCTGTTCCACCATTTGGATTCAATATCGTCTGATTTTCGCCATTATACTCGATCGTATTTTCCAGGAATATTGCGCGCCATACTCCATTATTAATAATTGTGCCGGCGATACGCATGATGTTGTTGGTACCCATTGTCAGCTCCGCACCGGTATCGATAGTAACATCATAAAAATTTGTTTCTCCTGCCATTACAGCAGCCGGGTTAGTAAAAATTACCATGCTCGTATCTGGATTAAAAGTTCCTTCATTTACCCAACAACCCTCGCCACCAGCAATGGTAAGCTGCGTATCTGTTCCTCCGTTTAAAATGCCGCCGCTCTGGATTGCCAAACTATTAATTGTAGTACTGGACGGCAGGGTCGGGGAAAAGTTACCAGAAGATAAGGCAGGAATTATAACGTCGTCAGTTGCTCCCGGGACGCCGCCTATCCAATTCGCCAGGTTTGTCCAATCCATATTAAAATCTCCATCCCAAACAATGTGTGTGGCTACCTCATCGGCAAGTGTCCATTCGAAATCTCCAAAGCTTGAACTAAATGTGGCAATACTCATATTAGACAACTCAACCCAGTTGTCTGTTGCATTGAGATTTGAACTGCCACGTTCCTCTATCTCTTCGACACTGGCACGATAATGCCAAGAACTCATATTGTTTTCCGTATTTCCATTGAGTTCAGAATCGCGGTAGTGAAGTTTCACGGTGGCAATAGAGCCGCTTCCCCCGGTTTGGATAATGTCATAATACCTCGTGATTGCATCCGTTTTCCAGGAAGGAGCAGCACCAATGGTGATTTTCACACTTATTTCTGTTGGCAACGTTCCTATAGCAGGGAAGGTTATCGTAGTATACTGACTACCAAAGCTATATGAGATGTTGGAGCTAATGGTTGTTCGTTTGACAATTCCAGTAACATCTCCGGTTCCGGATGTAGTAGCCGAGTCACCCATTGTCAGCGTATTGGAACCCATGGCAAGGTTGCCAGTCAAAGTCAAAGTCGAATTCACTATGAGGTTTGTAGTTGCTGATATAGTAACAGATGTATTGAAAATCGTTAAATTATTAAATGTTGTTATGCTTGTACCAGTAATGGTTTGCCCCGATGTACCATTAAATGTTACTGCACTCGTGCCGGCAGTAAAGGTGCTGTTGTTTGTCCAGTTACCGGCCAAACATATGGTGCTAGAACTCCCATCGAGTGTACCCGCAGTGAGCGTTACGTTGCCGTTGATGGTATGAGATAATTCACTACCGAGATTTAACGTCCCGCCGCTTCCATTCATCGTTAACGATGCAGCCACAACGTTGCCGGTAAGAGTTGCCGTGCTTTCCGTCCGCTCAAATGAGAGCGCCCCTGTTGTCGAAAAACCAGCAATACTCGGCGTAGCGCTCGTTCCACCAATGGTTATGCTGGAGCCGTTAGCTGTAAACGTAGCACTATTGATGAAGCTCCCGTTTAATGTTAGATCATAGTTACTTGCTGATGTGTTGAATGTCCCATCCGATACATTTAATGTCCCGTTCACAATTATGGATGCCCCCAATGTTCCCGTTCCCACACCGGATTTTGTAAGGTTATTAAAGGTAGTCGCTATACTGGTAATTGCTTGCGCTCCGCTTCCGCTAAAAACAACGGTTCCGTCACCGGCTGTGAACGTTGCCGGCCCCGTCCAGTTACCGGTCAGGCTCAGGGTACTCGAATTACCGTTGAGTGTACCCGCAGTGAGCGTTACGTTGCCGTTGATGGTATGAGATAATTCACTACCGAGATTTAACGTCCCACCGCTTCCATTCATCGTTAACGATGAAGCCACAACGTTGCCGGTAAGAGTTGCCGTGCTTTCCGTCCGCTCAAATGAGAGCGCCCCTGTTGTCGAAAAACCAGCAATACTTGGCGTAGTGCTCGTTCCACCAATGGTTATGCTGGAACCATTAGCCGTAAATGTCCCATTATTGATAAAGCTGCCGTTCAATGTTAAAGCATAGTTACTTGTGGATGTATTAAGCGTTCCTGCCGTGATGGTAAGGTCGCCGTTTACTACGGCGGCGGCGCCAAGTGTCGCCGTCCGTCCTGATTTGTCAATAGTGAGATGATGATAGGTGGTTCCAATTACCGTTTGTGCAGCAGTCGTGCTGGTGTAGTTAACCGTATTGGAATTGACCGTTGCCGTTAGCGTGGTTATGGTGGAAGTACCGCCGATGTTTAATATAGCACCGCTCCCCTGGGTAAGCCCACCCGTACCACTCAAGGCTGTGCCAACCGTCAGGGTCGTGTTGTTGGTGAGGGTGACGCCCGTAACGGTCACGCTGGGGATTGAAATCGCTGTTGTTCCTCCAATTGCCTGGTCGTTTGTATCGAAGGTCTGTACCGCCGTTCCGGCATTAAAGGTCGTGCCATTAT
>JBDIVL010000019.1:0-72167 GCA_039794405.1 Candidatus Jinrextremum sp.
TGAAAAACTTACCGATTATAGCAGGGCTAAGGCAATTTATCAGCAGGCTGCATTATACGGTTCTGATGCAAATTTCCGGGAAAAGGCTAAGAGAAAGTTGTCAGTGTTAGAGCAGAAAATTGCTGCTGCCAGTAAATAAAGTAATATGCTTTTTGGGATTGGGTACGATATTCATAAGCTTGTTGAAAACCGCAAACTGATATTGGGGGGGGTCGAATTTGATTATCCTCTGGGACTTCTCGGCCATTCAGATGCTGATGTTGTGCTTCATGCTGTATGTGATGCAATACTGGGAGCAGCGGCACTTGGTGATATCGGGGAACACTTTCCTGACTCCGATCAGAAATGGAAAGGGATTTCCAGCAAGTATCTTCTTCTAAGAGTTGTTGATCTTATAAAAGAACTGCACTATAGGGTTAATAACGTGGATGTAATGATCCTTGCACAAAAACCAAAAATCGGCACAAAAAAACTAGAAATGAAGAAAAATATTGCAGAATGGCTTCATGTAGATGTAGGTAGGGTTAACATAAAGGCAACAACGATGGAAGGTATAGATGCAATCGGTCATGGTGAGGCCATTGCAGCTCAGGCTATTGCAAGTTTATATGAGGATCTGTGATATTAAAGAGCAGATAACTTTACTATGGCGATATGGAAAAGGAAAAAAAAGAAAAAGGAATCTGAAGAAAGCCTTCAGAAAGAAGAAATAGAAGAAACAACAGAAGAGGGAAAAGAAACGTCAGAGAGTAATGTCTCTTTTCCGGCAGCTATAGAAGAGGAACCGGTACAGGGGAGTTCCAAACAGGAAGAACCTGTTTCAGAAAAGCAGTCTGAAATTGAAGTATCCCCGGTAGTCCAGGAGCCAAAAGAAATCACGGAAGATATCAGTGGTGGTGTTATACTGTATGGAAGGAAGATTTCTGGTTTTGTGGGAAAGGGGTTTTGGGGCCTGTTATCAATCTTTATCCTGCCGCCTGTTTTTGCGTTCGCTTTTAGTGTTGCTATTATGGTTTTTATGCTTATTTTTCCCCTATTGGCAGTTACATTGATTGCATCGACTCCAGTAGTTTTTGTTACACTATTTATCTTCCTTATTGCACTTCCTGTCGTATTTCCTTTGATCGTATTATTCTTGCTTATTACTGGGAAAGGCCGGCTACTAATTGGCTCGGAAGGAAAGTGGTTTGGTATTGAAATGTTTGGGAAGAGCTATACCTTGAAGAAATAGTGCAGTCACTAATTTAATGCTTAAGAATTTCAAACTGCCGATGTAGTGGCAAGGCGTGCCTTGCCACCATACGATTTCCGGCTCGTTCCTAAATTTCATTTGGGAACGCAATGGTCGAGAAACTCTGTTTCAAGGGGATATACACGAAACAGAGTTTCGTTTGACACCGTGTTCCCAAAACAGAGTTTGGGAACAAGCAGTCGAGAAGTTGCTGCCAAAGGCAGCCTAATTCACCCAGAGGAATTTCGATATTTTGTTGTAGGGGGCGAACCTTATGTTCGCCCTTTTCATAGTGTGGTTCAAGGTGCTTCTATTTATTTCCCATTTGAGAGAATACAAGGTTCGCCCCTACAGAGATATCATAAAAGCCTCAAAAATCCTGTTTCTTGTAAAACCAAAACGATTTCTTCAGTGTTGGTCCAATCGTCCACGATTGAACCGGAACATTTAGACATGTTACTGGTACCTGTACTAATCCAAAGTCTGTGTATCAATTCGGGTTGTAAAATCAAAATTATTTCTTCGTGATAGCCTTAATCCCACCCATATAAGGTTGGAGTACATCGGGAATTGTAATGGAACCATCTTTTTGCTGATACGTCTCCAGAAGGGCAATAACTGTTCTCGGCAAAGCTAGACCGGAACCATTTAAGGTATGAATAAACTGCAGCTTGCCATTCTCATCTCGAAACCGAACGTTGATGCGTCTTGCCTGAAAACTTTCAAAATTACTGCAGGATGAAACTTCTAAGAACTTGTTTAGCCCAGGAGCCCAGACCTCAATGTCATAACACTTTGCTGCTGCAAAACTTATGTCTCCTGTACAGAGTTGTGCAATTCGATATTCGAGTCCCAGGAGTTGAAGTATTTTTTCCGCATTATTCAGCAATGATTCCAATTCATCGTAGGATGTTTCCGGTTTTACCAGTTTAACGAGTTCTACTTTATTGAATTGATGCACCCGTATAATGCCCCTTGTATCTTTACCGTACGAGCCAGCCTCGCGTCTGAAGCAAGGGGTGTAAGCCGTGTAGTAAATAGGAAGGTCTTTGTAAGAAAGTATTTCATTCCGATGGATATTGGTAACAGGAACTTCAGCAGTAGGAACGAGAAAAAGATCATCTACGGAAGTCCGATACATATCATCTTCCAGTTTTGGTAATTGTCCTGTGCCAGTCATAGATGCACGGTTGACGAGAAACGGTGGAAAAAGTTCAGTGTAGCCATGGTCTTGAGTATGTACATCTAACATGAAAGAAAATAAAGCGCGTTCCAGTTTTGAACCAAGGCCTTTTAATAGAATAAAGCCTGAGCCGGAGATTTTGGATGACCGCTCAAGATCCAGGATATCAAGGGTACGTCCCAATTCCCAGTGTGGAAGGGGAGCAAAATCGAACGTTTTTCTGTGTCCCCATGTTTTGATAACAACATTATCATTTTCATCTTTGCCAATGGGTGAGTCGGCTGAGGGAATGTTTGGGATACGGAGAAGCAGGTTGCTGATTTGTGACTCCAGTCCCTTCAGTTCTTCCTCCATGGATTTTATATCATCGCCAATCTTTTTTGTTTCTTCAATAATCGAAGAGGCATCCTGTCCCTTTTTTTTGAGTTCACTAACCTCCTTTGATTTCTCGTTACGCTTGCTTTTTAATTGCTCACAGGCATGGATTACAGACCTGTACTTGGTATCCAGTTCCAGGATCTGATCCACACTGGCTGCACTTTCACGTTTATGGGCAATAGCCTGTCTGACCTTGTCAGGATTATTCCTGATAAAATTTATATCAAGCATAAGTCCGATATGCCTCCAATTATGGGTAATAGTTCACAACAGAGGGAGCTAAGAACGCAGATAAATAATTCTATGAAAAACTAGAGGCTGGAAATACAACTTTCAGTTGCAATTTCTAATTTCCAATACCACTGCGGTCTTTGCCTTCTCTGTAGTGATCTGAACTGTTACGATTATGAAAATATTTTATTTTCATACGAAGATATCTGATATTCCCAGAGTATCTTAAGTATTTTAAATTTTAATTATTGTACTAGTAATTTTAAAGCATGCAAGTGAATTCAGGTAACTATTTCGTGAGGTGAGGTTTTGTCATGTGTAAGGACGATTGGTTCTATCGTCCATGATTGAACCGAAACGTTTTATATGTTTCATATGCTTAGTACCAATCAAAACGTACAGGCCAATGCTAAACACATGGTTTATCTACAAGATTGAACCAACCATGAGTACGAGTTTCAAGCTACCGGCGACATATGGAAATGCCTGGTGGTTATAAGTTCAGTGAGTAAAGTTCTTTTTAAAGTCTATTTTTTAGTGTGCCATTACTGGTATTTTGGCTACCACTAGCTGACCTTGCCGGGCATAGTCAATTGCTTCTGCTAAAATACGGGCAGCTTCCTGAGGGGCATGGAAGCCCATTGAATTTTCTGCGGCCACAAAATCCAACCTCCACTGTGCCTTACGATGGAGATCTTGTGCTGTTTTTAATTGGTCAGCAGGTATTCCAAATTCTATTGCATGTTGTAAATCCTGAATAAGGGAGACGACGGCTTCTTCTGCCCGAACCATTAAGTCCCTTGTACGATTCTGGATCTCCTCGGCACGGGATTTGAGTTCTGACTCACTAAAATGATGACAGGTTTGGCATGCATTGGCGATATTCAGTAGCGGACTTCTCACGTGATGGCTGCTTATTTTGATTGCGCCCTCACGTTTGTAGGGCATATGGCAGTCGGCACATGCCACACCGCTGCGGGCGTGAATGCCTTGACTCCACATTTCAAATTCCGGATGTTGTGCCTTTAGTACTGGCGTACCGCTCGTCTTATGTGTCCAGTCTTTAAAGCCTACCTCATTGTAATAACCTTCAATTTGTTCTGCTCTTAGTCCTTTTTGCCATGGATAAACCAAGAGTTTACCCTCACCCTTAAAATAATATTCCACATGGCATTGGCCGCAGACAAATGAGCGCATCTCTTGCCGTGTTGCCATTGCATTGACATCATATTCACCCCTGCGCCCGTCTTTACGCCAGCGTTCAATACTGGGGAGATGCGGCAGTGGATAATCTGTCCTGGCAAGTTCTTTAATTGCATTAAGAAATCCAGGCCGGGTAACGCGTAGCTGTATTGTTTCCGGGGCATGGCAGTCAATACACGCTACAGGCTCAGAGACCATCTTGCGTGCCTCGCCATATGGCATGGCACAGACGATCTCAAAACCCTTCATGATCTGTTCCTGTCGATAGGCTTCATCCGCCGGGACTCCAGCCTCTATGCCTGCCTTGCGATAAGCGAGCAAAACGGATGAATGGCAGTGTAAGCATGCCCCTGGTTGTTTCACTACTTTTATCCGCTCTGTCATATCCTGATCAGACAGCATGTATGCATGACCCCGGTCTTCACGGTAATCAATCCCAAAGGCATATCCATTGAAAATTTCACGCCAACGTGGGGCTTCTTCTAGCCTGTTAAAGGCTTCACTTCCACCATGACGGGTTCGTTCTGTATCTACCGTGCGCCGATATCCATCATATTGACGTGGATAGTCTTTACCCCAAACAGATGGATCTATGGTATCTTCAGATAGTTCTACGACACGGAATACATGCTGTTTGGCTTCTTCTTTACGCTGAGCGACATTCTCTAACAAAAGCATAACTCCTGCCGTCGCAGCAGCAACAAAGGCAATGAGTAGTAAATAAACGATCTTTGAGGTTCTTCGGTTCATAGTTTTGCTCTCCTAAAATATTTCATCATACCTCCAGCGACTTTTTGTTACACCTCCGTAGGGGCGAACCTTGTGTTCGCGGCAACAAACATAACGTTTTGAATTGTATAGGGTAAGGACGAACACAAGTAGGGGTTGTCCAAAAAGTAATTTTCGCAACAAGGATGAATAGATCAGCAAGGTATTTTTGGTACAGAGGAAAAATTACTTCGTTACTTCATGCTGCTTTTTTAACTCCCATTGTTCCTTCTGGAGCACTATTTTTTTGCTCGAAAACCGCTATCTTTCTCATATTGTGTGCCATACTCAGTAATCCAAATTCCACATGTACCTTTGCAAGTCCACGAAGCCGGAATCGTCTGTATCCTTGATTCCATTTTATATCACCAAACACACTCTCGATCTCTACTCCCCTTTGTTTTCTCAAGTATCTTCCCTTTTCCGTTTCCAAATTCGCTCTTGCCTGATAGGTCTCTCTGAGTGGCTCGATATTCATCTGATCTATTGTCTTACTTACTCCTCTTACCAGGTGATTCTCGGGTATTATCTCTTCTAAACTCGCTGGCAATAGCATCCGTTGGTTTTGATTGTATTCCTTAAACTCCGGTGCGCTTTCCTTTTTCCGCCTCTTTCCTCCTCCCAATGGCTTTATGTCTTCAAATAGGGCCTTGCTCTCCATTTCTCTCCTCTCCTCTTTTTATACCTCCTCTTCCTCCATTACTTTTATTCCCTACCCTACTTTATCATTATCTCTTATTTGCTCAATCTCTTCCCAGAACTTTTTGGACAACCCCTACAATAGAATATTGAAATTCCTCCCTGAAGAAGTGGATATTATTGTACTGGACCATGGCCTACACTCCTGTGGCAAGGGATACAGTTTAGCATCTGCCGGTTATCTCCCGGATGGGTAGCTATTTCACTTACCAATTCTCCATGGCAGTGCAGACAATTCTTCTGCAAGACCGCTCGGTTTTTGGGATGAACCCGGATTGGCTCATGGAAATCCTGGAATGTAAAACCTCTAGAATGAAAGAAACCATTCTTTAGCTTCGTGAGGTATTTTGGTATAAATTCGTGCGGTATATGGCAGTCATTACAAGTTGCAACGGCATGATGACTTGCTTTTTGCCAGCCATCATATTGTTCCCGCATAATATGGCAGTTTACGCAAGCCCTAGGGTCTTGAGAGAGGTACGATGCCCCTTGTGCATAATAGAAGGTGTAGCCGCTTAAGCCTAAAAACATACCCAGAGAAATATACAAAAAAACTATGATAAAGTTTGTATTTGATTGGGATCTCATGTCGCTTCACTCCAGTTTATAAAATGCATCTTTCCCTGTACCGCAGGATGGACATATCCAATTTTCGGGTAAATCATCGAATTCCATTTCTGGGCTAGGTTTGATCTTATCTCTTGGATCATTCCTTTTTGGGTTGTATACATAGCGGCATATCCTACATTCTGCTTTTGACATATTTTTTCCTGTTCATGTGATCTCTTCTTCGTGTTCGTTTTTGGCTAAGTTTTATTTTGTCGGCAGTTCAATTACAAAAGTTGCCCCTGTACCCAATTCACTTTTCGCATAAATATTGCCATTATGTTGATGGATGATACTGTGTGCAATGGAGAGACCTAATCCAGTTCCTTTATTTTTTTTATAATCTTTTGTAGTAAAGAATGGTTCAAATATCCTGGAAAGATATTCTTTGGGTATTCCAGGACCAGTATCAGATATGAAAACTTTTACTACTTCCTTATATCCCTCAGTCTGAATGGTTAAGCATTTTTCACTTTTTGATTCTTCCATAGAGGCACATGCATTTTCTATGATATTGAGAAAAACTCTCCGTATTTGATGTTTGTCGACAAAAGCATGGGATATTTTTTCATCTAGTAATTTAATCAGTTTAATATTTGCATAGTCGAATTGATATGCCTTTTGATTAATAATTTCTTCTAAGATTTCGTTCATGTTAATCTGTTCTTTTGCTAGGGTATAATTCCCTGTAAAGGTTAACAAGCTTTTAACAACGCCTTGTATCTGTTCAGTTTCTTTTTGAATCCTTGTTAAATACTTCCTTGTCTTTTCACTTATTGAGGGTTCATTAAAAACAAGTTCTGTACAGAGTTGGATGCCTGCAAGTGGGTTATTCAGTTCGTGGGCTGCCCCTGCTACTAAATTGCTTACGGCATAAAGTCTTTCCGATTTTATTACCTGATACTGCAGTTGGTATTCTCGGGTTACATCTCGAATTACGATGACAAAACCCGTATTTTCACCTGTGAATCTATTCATCGGTGAGGTAATGACAATAAAGTATTTTTCTGTATCCCCTTTTGTATTTATTTCAAAGGAAATATATTGCTGTTTTTTTACAAATATTTCATCATAAATTTCTTTAATATCCACATTATTGATGTTTGTTATAGAACCATTATCAGTTCTGATATTTAAGTGTTTCATCATATCCTGCCCTGATTTGTTTACCAAGGTTATCTTGCCTTTTGTGTCAATGAGAATAACACCATCCACCATTCCGTCTACCATAGAACGTAGCGTTAGCTCTATTTCATTCAAACGTTTATCGATGAGGTACTGGTTATACCTCCTCAGGGCATCTTCACAAATGTTGGAAACGGCTTCCCTGGTAAATGGCTTTGTGATGTAATCACTTGCACCTGCCCTGAGAAATTCTATTACCGTCGATTCTGAACCGGGAACCGTTATCATAATTACAACTGTTTCCGGGGTAATTTTTTTTGCTAATTTCAGTACATCCCCTCCATGAAATTCTGATACATCAGAGTTTAGGAAAAGTATGTGAGGTTTTTCGGCCTTCAACATTTGAAATGCCTCTTCTTTGTCGTAAGTAGTTAAGGCCTTGTATCCTTCAGCACGAAGGTGGTCTTCTAGAATTTTTACAGTATCATGGTTACTCTCCGCAATCATGACATTTGCTTTGTAATTTTTTGTGTTAACGTTATCCTGGGAAATTTTTTCCGGATGCAACTTATTATAAATCAGAAACAACAGTTCTTCCATGTTAAAAGGTTCATAGAGAATTGCGTACGCACCAGAAGACTTTGCCAGTTGAAATGTCATAGAGCTTTTATACGCCTCTGATAACAAAATGACTGGAATATGCTCATGTTGCTTCAATTCAGAAGATTTCATTATTTTACAAAGTTGAAACCCATCTAATATGGGTAAGTTTACATCAAGAATGACAAAATCGAAACGGGAATTTCTAAGATGTTTTAGTGCAGTATCCCCATCGGCTATAGTAATTATATTTGAAAAACCGTTTTTCCCCAAATAATCAGCGATATTCCCATACTTTTCTAATCTGTTTGCTGCAAATAATATTTTTGTGTTCGCCATATAGTATCACTCCGTAAAATATCTTTTCCTGCGAGTTTTTAACCTCATCTTTATTTCCTTCTTGTGAAGGAGGAGAAAGAGTGGTAGTCATCTTTGGCTGCAAATCCGCTGTGCTATTATATCCGTCCAATGAGACCCAACATAATTTTTCCACAACAATGCACAGAGAATCTAGGGCTTGATACAATTGTGAAAACGATGTCCGTTGTTCGTTACCCGTTCTTCGTAATCTGGAAACAGACAACGCACGAACCTCATAATAAAAATCGTAAACGTTTTTACGATTTTCCACCGTGATTGGCGCCGGTATGTGAAATGTGTCAAACATTCGGTTCAATCAAGGAAAGAATTTAGATTTTCAAGTAAAGTGCCCGGTATCATATTGTTTAGGTGTTAGAAAAGCAATATAAAACTGCTACAGGATTATAAGGGTCATCCTTGACTTTAGTATTAATAAATAATTTAAATATTATAATAAATATTTTTATTAATGTGCCGATAATATTATAGTTAACATGTTTTTTGGTTATAAGTTAGCAAAAATCAAGAAAAAAATGCTTTATAAACCAAATTTTATATACTATAATCAGAAACCTTTTATTTGATGAAGATTATTGTTGTTAGTTGTTAATAATAGCTGATGTCCTCTTTCATGAATGATAATACAGGGAGTTTATTGTGAACTTGCAATGGTAAGCATTTAGTAATGCATTATATCTGTATCTTTTACAGAATCCAATATTGAAGTTTTCCTCTTTTTGGCAATGATGGTTTTTTTACCAACGTTTTAGCGTTGGATTATTATTTTATCATTGTATACAAGGGTAAAGAATTTTATCTCTAGAAAAATTAATGGGAGGAAAAAAATGAAAATTACCCTTAATGTAAAGATACTCATGCTATTTATCGTTGCAGGTTTATTGCCTTTAATTGTTAGTAGTTTTCTCAGTTACAATGTTGCCAATAAGTCCCTTCGTGAGCAAACCTTTCAGCATTTGACCTCCGTAAGAGATATAAAAAAGAGGCAGATAGAAGGATACTTTGAAAAAATAAGTTCTCAAGTCTCTGCATTAGCAAGTGTTCCTACTATCTCTGAGGCTATAAAAGATTTGAAGGGTGCACTTCGTGAGTTAAGTCCGGAAAAGGCACATGAACTTTATGTCATAAAAAATCCTTATATAAAAGAAAAAAGAACTGCCGAATATCTCAATGCGCTCGATGGAAGCGGGTATAGTAATTTACACGCAGAATTTCATCCTTTTTTTAAAAATTTATTAGAGAAGAGCGGCTTTTACGATATCTTTTTAATTGATTCTGAAACAGGCGATGTGTTGTATACAGTATGTAAAGAATCCGACTTTGCTTCAAATCTCGTTGTAGGCCCATATGCAAATTCAAATCTTGCCAAACTTTACAAGGAAGTTAACAACAGTGTTGAACCTGGTTTTGTAAAGATTGTTGACTTCGAACCGTATGCACCTTCTGATTTTGCACCGGCCGCATTTATAGCAGCGCCAGTTAACGATGGATTTAATAAAGTAGGCGTGCTGGCACTTCAGATACCGATCGATCAAATCAATCACATTATGACAGAAAGGACTGGACTGGGGGAAACAGGTGAAACATATATTGTTGGGCATGATATGTATATGAGATCCGATTCCAGGTTTTCGGAGAAAAGGACGCTCCTGGTGAACCAGATAAAGACCGAAGCCGTTACTGATGCCTTATCAGGTAGAAGTGATTGTAAAGAAGTACAGGATTACCGGGGTTCGACCGTATTAAGTTCCTATGCACTTTTAGGGATGAATGATTTGAAATGGGCAATAATAGCTGAGATTGACAAGAATGAGGCGTTTGCACCGGCCATTGCATTAAAGAAGATAAATTTTGCTATTGGTCTCGGGGCCGTTGGGTTTGTCGTAGGACTTGGGTTTGTGGTGCTCAGAATTACCAATAAAATATCCAGTCTCTTTAAGAAACTGCTTGCCGAGCTTACGGAGAGCTCTTCGCAGATTGCTTCTGCAGCCGGGCAAATCTCAGGATCGAGTCAAAGCCTGGCAGAGGGTACCAGTGAACAGGCTGCTTCAATTGAACAGACATCTTCGTCGATGGAAGAGATTTCTTCCATGGTCAAACAAAATGCCGATAATGCCAGGGAAACTGCCGGTCTAGCAAATCTCTGTAATACATCAGCCGAGGAAGGGGATCGTGCTATGGGGATGCTTGATACTGCGATGTGTGAAATTAGTGATACCAGCAAAAAGATTGCAAATATTATTAAGGTAATTGACGAAATTGCATTTCAAACCAATTTATTGGCATTGAATGCAGCAGTAGAAGCAGCCAGGGCTGGTGAACATGGCAGAGGATTTGCCGTTGTTGCAGAAGAGGTGCGGAATCTTGCCAGACGAAGTGCAAGTGCGGCAAAGGAGACAGCCCAGCTTATTGGAGATAATGTGAAAAAGGTAGGGAATGGTGCTGAACTGACGAAAAAGGTAGAAGTTACCCTAAAGGAAATTGTGGCAAATGTGAGAAAGGTGACTAATCTGGTAAATGAGATATCCAGTGCATCACAAGAGCAGTCACAAGGTGTTGAACAGATCGGCAAAGCTATAAACCAAATGGATCAAGTAGTACAGCAAAATGCTGCAAATGCAGAAGAGGCTGCCGCAGCCAGTGAGGAGTTATCTGCACAAGCGAATTGTTTGCTCGCACTTGTAGAAAAAATTGCCGCTGAGGTTGGAAATAAAAAAGAAGAGGGGGGAGAAGATACTACCGTGGTTACAGGAGATCAACCGGAAATAGGGAAAATGATATATACAGCAAAAAGAACTGGCAAAAAGGGATCAAATGGTTCATATCGTGAACATACCACCCACGATAAAAGAGATGAAATCGGGAACGGAAATATACAGAAATCTCAGAAGTATGGTAAAAGACATACTTCTGAGTCAAACTTAGGCGAGGTTTTTCCAATGGATAAGGATGTTTTTAGTGATTTTTGATAAGACGTATATTGAGGGTCAGTTGAGGTATTGATTTCCTCCCTTATCATACCTTAAAGACCCTCAATATATTTCAGGTTTAACGCAAATTCTTATTCGATCAAGTTACAGGACGAAAAATAACGCAAGCAATGCGAGCGCACCACCGAGAAAATACTGTGAGACGTCTTTCACAATAGTTTTCTTTTTAATTCCGATAATATTTTTATGTTTTTCAATAACCTTTTCAAAGATGCGTTTCAGTTCATCACCAGTTGCATCATGTTGATAGGTACCACCCACTATTTCAGCAACTTCGTTTAAAAAGAGAGGATTAGGTTTGGTATAAATAATTTCTCCGTCTTCTGTAACTTCATAACTTGTTATATTCCCTTCTTTATCTCTCTTCGGTATTGTAGATGCCTTATTAGGATCTCCGATTCCAATGATATATGTAGCAATATCTTTCCTTTCAAGCAGCAACTTTACTGCTTCTGCAACCTGACTCCGAGTAACGATCTGCTCTTCGCCATCGGTAAGGAAGATTATTATCTTCTTTGTATTTTCTTTGCTGAACGTATCCATGGTCAGGATAAGTGCATTACCGATATTTGTACCATATGGCACAAAACGCACATAGCTTTCATTAACCATATTGAGTATACGCAAGAAGACCCTCTCGTAATCGTTTGTTGGGTAAGGTAAGAGTGAAAACGCCCTTGCTGCAAACACTACCAAACCAACACGGTCTCCATCCAATCCTTGAACGAGATTTGATATTTCCATCTTTGCACGTTGTAAGCGATTGGGTTTTACATCTTCCGCAAGCATACTGATCGAAACGTCGAGTACAAAAACAATTTCTAATCCTTCTTTTTCATAATAGTCTTGCGTTGTTTGCCACTTGGGTTGTAAGAGTACAAGTCCAAGGGTACAACAGGCGACACTGATGCTGATGCTTTTTAAGAGGTTTCGATGCAATTTAGGGATTTTACTAAACCTATTGATAAGTGCTTTTTGTCCAAATGCCCTTAACCAGGTTTCCTTCCTCCGGTAAAGGAATACATACAAAATGAGGATGAGAGATGAAAGGGTGTAAACAAGAATTTTATATTCTTCGTAATTGAAAAATAGCATGGAATACCTTATTTGAAATTTAAGATTTGGAATTCAAGTTTGAGAAACCTTAATCTGTATTATCGTGACAATTCAGTTCAGCATCAAGGCGCAGAGGACGCAAATAAAGGAAGTACATAAGAAGCTAGAAATTTGAGAGGCTAGAATTTGAAGTCAACTTCTATCTTCTGGTATCTTTGAGCCTTTGCGGTGAATTATATACAAATTACCCAGGTCGCAGGTTACCATCGTATCTTTTGCTCTCCGCTGTATCTGTATTTTGTGCCCCAGGGAATGAGTTTCAATGCCTCAATCCTGTCTTCTCGCTCTTGTTGCTCTGGACTGAACATGGTATTAAACTGCTGCTCACCTAATCGCATCCTTTCCAGGTTTTTCTTTGCCTGGAAATCGTTGGTATCAATCTTCAATACCTCTGCATATTGCATGGCAGCAGTAGAGAAATCCATGTCGGTTGCAATAAGGTTTGCGTTATTATAAATTGCCCTTGCTTTTAATACAGGATCCTTTGTTTCCATAGCCTTTCGGTATTCAATACTTGCTTTCTTTCCGTTTTCCTGGAGTGTATACAGTACACCTTTGTTATATGATATCACAGGGTCTTCTTTCTCTACTTTTTCTAAAACTTTTATCATGGGAGAATTTTGTAGATGCTGAATAGTGCTTAAGGCATCTAGGTACTTTCCCATTTTGATTTTTTCGTCTAGTTGTACTAGAGTGCGGTATTTTTTGTAATGTACATAGCCGTAAAGTACAAGGACAAAAGAGACGATAAGAAGGAATATTTGTATCAGACCCTTTTTAGACATAGTTTTCTCCTGTTATGATGATTATCCTATAAAAATTTTTTCTTTTGCAATTGTTTGAATTGCAAAGGTGTAAGGTACCCGGGGGCTCAACACAAACGTGTAAGTGTATCCGTTGCACATTCTTTTTGTCTTCACGGTATTATTCGTTACTCGTTGTCCGTGGTCTATGAGACGGAGACCGGGCAACGGAAAACGGACAATGATACGAACACTTTGACTGCGGCTCTCCTGCGCTACGGAATTCGTATCCAAATATTTTCAATGAAAATAGAAAGGAAAAGAAAGAACAGCCCGGCAATTGTAGGATAGATAAAAAGGTCCTTCTTTTTCGAAATATTCTCTACAACGATCTTGTCCTTTTCGATCTTATCTATCTCATCGTAAAAATCAGCAACCTCTTCGAAATTCTCAGCATGGAAATATCTTCCTCCTGTTGATTCAACGGCTTCTTGTAATTCCCTGATATGTTGGGCGGCAACCTCAGGGTCAACACCGGTAACATCAGATGCCTTGACTGCTACCACATACGCCCTTATCCCCATTCTCTTCAACAGGCGTAAGGGTCTGTCAGGAGAAATGCCAATATTATATATCCCGTCCGTAAACAGAACGATCAGTTTGTTTCTGAGCACATTTCTTCTTTCCATTTCTTTAATAAAAGAAATCGCATAATTGTCAAGATATTCTTTATTAATGCTGTCTCTTAAATCTTTAACCGTAAACTGCTTTCCCATTTCTTCCTCAAATAGAGCAGCAAGAGAAGTAAAAAGTCCCTCTCCTATAGAGGTCTGATAACCTACCTGAGAGGCCTGTATACGGTCTAAAGATTTTTCAAGTAATTGGGTTTCCATCGTAGGCATAACAATGAGGGCTGCATCAGTGCCAAAGATTGTAATACCTAAAAGGTCATTTGGGCGTTTCTTGATAAAATTCCCAACAATTTTTTTTATAGTTTCGATGGCTGTTCCTGTCATGCTAAAGGAGGTATCTATAGAAAGGATAATCTCGCGTCCACGTAGATGTGTCTCTTCTTTATAATATTTTGTCTGTGGATGTGAGATTGCCGCGATTAAAAAGAATATCGAAGTAAAAAATAGAGGTTTGAACAAGTGGCCTATAGTCTTTTTGAAACCTTCTGGTTCCTTGGTATGATAGAGACTTGAGTACCCGATAAATTTCTTTTCCTTCCAAAAGAAGTATAGCAGACCAAAAGGGATAAAGAGCAAAAGTAACCAGGGGTTTGCAATAGTCATGTATCGATACCTGCGCCTACTATGTTCGCAATTTGAAATTTGTTTGTGCCATAATTTCTTCTATTCCTTGCATCATTTTGTTTGCCGTTTCTTTATCGATATGTTTTCCAAAGATAAGGGCATCAAGTTGTTTTAACACGGTTTGAATTGTGGTATAAGTTTCTTCCGGTAATTGTTTTTTTGTATCATTAGCCAGAAAACCTGATGTTGTTATTGATTGTGCCGTTTCACTTGAAAGACCAATAAGTGTGCCGATATAGATCCTTAATGCTTTATCAATGTTATAGATGTGATTTTGATCTATAGCACTCTCGTTGGTAAACTGGAATTGTGCCATGGCATTTTTTAATCTCTCAAGGGCAATTTGAGGTGTTTCATGTATAGGTTTCGGTGCAATTGATAAGGACCTTTTTGTTGCAGACCTCATGACTGTTACACAAAAAGTCAGGAATAAAACAATACCTAACCCTATCGGTAGATATCCATGCATAAGAATATATCTTTTGGGATAATAGAGAGGTCCCTTAATTCCTTCCAGAGGTACGTCTACTGCTTTTAAAAGACTGTTTATGATAATGGGAATGGGGATTGTTTTTACTTCTTGTGTTTCAATTGATGTTCTATCAGTCTTTGCACTATTGGGTTGTGATCCTTCATAATAGGTAATTATCTGTGCAGGGATTTCAGGTGTCTTTTTTTTCCCTCCTAGTTCATATAAAGAAAGGGTGTAGTTTATGGAGATTTTTTCAATATTTCCTTCTTTTTGCTTAACGATATCCTTCTTTAAGACATCGAAGGGGGAAAAACTAAGCTTTTCAATATTTTCCCATAGTAATTTTACCTTCTTTTCGTGTCGTATTGTAAGGGTGTAGTTGATGTGGTCACCAATGGTGATCACATCTTTATCTACCTTTCCTTCAACGAAGATAGGTACCTTTTTAACTGTAATGGGAGAAGATACGGTACTGCCTTCGGCTTTATCAACTTCATTTCTGTACGGAAGAGAAAGAGAAGGAATAGAATAAATACCGTCTTTGATATCAGGAGGTAAAGAAAGTGCATAGGTAATGACGATATAATCATGTTCGTTATCAAAAATTTGGCGTTCTCCTATTGTTACGCCTTCAATCGTGAATGGATGGAGATTGATCTTATCTAATCCCTCCAGATTAACCGATAATCATCAATAAATGTCCAAATCTCAAGCGGCTTATCTGTTAATACTGGTCCCTGTTCTGTTTCTGTTGACTCTTGCGTTTGAGGCAGTTCTTGTGCATGCAAAAAAGTAAAATGGGTGCTAAAAAAAATTGAGCAGATGTATAAACTAATTAGAATATATCTCATCGTCTCCTTCTTCCCCCTCTTCTGGCGCGTTTTTCAAAAAATTCCGAGATTTTTTTTATCCATATTTCTTCATTTTCTTCCGTAGATAATGTAAGGTAATCTATATTCAATTTTCTAAACAGGGTTAAATAATGTTTTGGTTTTTCCAGAGTTGTTGAAATATCAAGGAGTCTCGTTATACCTGTTTCTATATCACGGGCGGTAAAAAAGCCCCTTGTATTTGGTAAGTTTGTTTCTGCCCTGTCCGAAATAATGATAGGGATTACTTCGTGTAAATACGATAGTGTTTTCAGTGACTGTTCATAATTGTAAGGTGCTAAAAAATCTGAGAGGATGAATATGAGGGCTGGGGAAGAAGCTTTTTCATTTAAAAACCTAAATGCGCAATTTAGGTCAGTATAATCACTTGATGGTGTTTCAAGTAAGACATTTTTTATATTTTTTAAGGCTTCTTTCTTGCCGGCTTTTGGTTTGATGTAGTTTTCTATGTTGTGGGTAAATGTAACAAAACCTATTTCATTACCGGTTTCTGAGGCAGCATAGACAATGATTGAGAGGATAGCTAATTGAACATCTTCCTTTGTATTTATAAAAGAACCAAATTTTCCGGACCGGCTTTTATCAACGAGAAAGAAGATAGTTACACGTTTATCTACCAGTTTTACGCGTACATGAAGCCTTCCTGTCCTTGCAGTTGTCTTCCAGTCTATGGATCGAAAATCGTCTCCAGGCTGGTATTGCCGAAGTTCATCCAATTCTAATCCATGTGGTGCATTCAGATAACTGGAAAATATTCCATTAAAGAGATTTCCGATTAGCCGTTGTAAATAAAGCCTTATTCTCCTCTTCATCTGAATTAGTCCAATCGTGCGACACGTTGAAGTATCTTTTTAATGATATCATCAGGATCAATGCCCTGTGATTCTGCTTCATGGGAAAGAATAATTCTATGCCGGAGAACGGGATACGCTATTTTGTGGATATGTTCTGGTAATATCATATCATCTCCATTTATATAGGCGTATACACGGGATGCCTTTGCTAAAGCAATAGTCGCTCTCGGTGAAGCTCCGTACATGATAAGATCTTTTAGCTCACAATTACTCTCTTCAGGTCTTGTTGCCCTTACCAATCGTGTAATATATTTTACAATGGCTGACGTTTCGTGAAGAGGAAACCATTCCGTAATTGTATGCCGTAATGAAAGCACCTCTTTTGGGGTTAAAACAACATCTAAAAGGGCATTTTCTTCCCGAATTTGCCTTTCTGTAATTTCCCTTTCATCTCCATATGTTGGATAACACACTTTTAATTTAAACATGAACCGGTCTATTTCGGCTTCAGGTAATAGGTATGTTCCTGATATTTCAATAGGGTTTTGTGTTGCCAGTACAAGGAATAGTTTTTCCAAGGGGTAAGATTCTCGGCCAATAGTCACCTGCTTCTCCTGCATTGCCTCAAGGAGCGCACTTTGAACCTTTGCGGGTGAACGATTAACTTCATCGGCAAGTAATAAATTGGTAAATACAGGGCCCTTTTGTATTTTACTTTTCTTCGTTTCTGGATCCCATAATTCAAAGCCTGTAATGTCTCCAGGAATAAGGTCTGGCGTAAATTGTACCCTTTGAAACTTTGCATCTAATACGCGGGCTACGGTTTTTACCGTGATAGTCTTACCGAGTCCCGGATAACCTTCCAAGAGAATATGTCCATCTGATAGAAGTGCTATGATGATTCCTTCTACCATTTCCTCTTGTCCAACAATGATTTTTCCTACTTCTTTTTTTATTTTTTTTACTTTTTCTTGAATAGATTCCCTGTTAATAAATTCCCTATCATGCACTTCTTTTTTTATGCGTGGTTTCACGATTTAACCCCCATTTGAATGCAGCGGGTTCCTGTTTTATGTATCTTTTTCTTTGTTCTTAAGCCTATGTCAATTAAGTTCTTCATAAAAATTATGAATGACTTAACAAGCAAACATTACTAAATTACCTCCCTTATCCTTCTTGGAAGAAGCTCAATGGATAAGACTTGCTAAAAAAAGTTTATTATTTATAATTATATGTTTTCATATATATATTTACAAATAAATTATGACTTTTGAATGATTATGAATAATAAAACCATCTCTATGAGACTATGGACAGTACTACCGTTCAAGTGAAATTTTGTAGTGGATGTACCGCATATTCCCTTCTCATTTCCGGTCTGTATTTATGCTATTGTAAATAATTTTATTTCCCAGTAAAATTGTATTGACAGTAAATTTGAAAATGTGTATATATTCAAAATTTGATATTATAACTATAAATAACAAGACACATTAACTTATCATAAAAATTGATAAACTTATGAATATTTTTATAAATTTATAGAAAGGGGTTTGGAAATGTCGTTCTCAAAACCAAATGCATCGGTAGCAACGCGTACAAAAAATAGAACACCAAATGATAGGACGCAAGCTAACGGTATGTGTTCAGTTTGTGTGGATGAATGTCCTGGTTTATGCGAGATTGGAAAGTCTGCGTTTCGAGCAATGGAAAATTTATATCCACAGCCTTTCGGGACTATCACTGCTGGGGCAGATAAGGAATATCCCGTGGATTTTTCTCATTTAAATATCATGGGAACGGCTGTCGGAGCTCTAGGAATAGAGGCTGATAGTGATAAAGCGATTTTTGAGAATGTAAATACGGAAACAAGGTTAGGGAAAGATAAGGGTATTAAGTTAAGGCTTCCTATCATGATCCCAGGATTAGGATCGACAAAGGTTGCGAAGACACATTGGGATGGATTAGCTGTCGGTTCTGCAATCTCTGGTACGGCATTAACTATCGGTGAGAACGTAGGTGGTATGGATCCCACTTCCAAGTTTGAAAAAGGGAAGATAACCTACTGTCCTGATATTGAGTATCGTGTAAAGGCGTTTAAAGATTGGCAACAAGATGGTTATGGAACAATTGTACTGCAGGAAAATGTCGAAGATAGTCGGTTGGGTGTGCTGGAATATGGCATAACAAAATTAGGTGTTCAGGCAGTAGAATTGAAATGGGGGCAGGGTGCAAAGGATATCGGTGGTGAGGTTAAGATTGATAATCTGGAAAAGGCAAGAATGCTAAGGGATCGTGGGTATATTGTATTGCCTGATCCTTATGATAACAATGTAGCCTCTCTTTTTGGGAAGTCTTTTAAAGAGTTTGAAAGGCATTCTCGTGTTGGGATGGTTACGGAAGAGGGGTTTGTCAAGAGGGTTGAAGAATTAAGGAAGGCGGGAGCCAAATACGTCTTCTTGAAGACAGGCGCTTACAGACCTGCAGACCTCGCCAGGGCTGTTCGTTACTGTTCTGTTGCTGGGGTTGATGTCCTAACGGTTGATGGTGCGGGTGGTGGTACAGGTATGAGTCCTTGGCACATGATGAACGAATGGGGTGTACCTACTCTCTATATTTCTGCTCTTACCTATAATTATGTACACACACTCGCATCGAAGGGTAAATATGTTCCGGATATTATTCTTGCCGGTGGTTTTGCCTTTGAGGATGATATTTTTAAGGCTATTGCGCTTGGTGCTCCCTATGTCAAGGCTGTTGGTATGGCACGCCCCCCAATCTGTGCAGCACATGTTGGGAAATTAATTGCTGAACAGATAAAGAACAATGAGATTGATAGAACTATTGAGTTCTATGGGAAAACGATGGACGAAGTATTTGTCCTGGCGCCTAAGATAAAGAGGTTATTCAGTTCCAATGGCAAAGAGGTACCTTCCGGGGCAATTGGAGTCTACTCATATTATCAACGTTTATCTCAAGGGTTGCGACAACTCATGTGCGGTGCAAGAAAGTTTGCATTGGAATATTTAACAAGGGACGATATTGTATCTCTGACACGTGAGACGGCTGAAATAACTGGTATACGATATGTTATGGATGCGGACCGAGAAGAGGTAGAAAGAATTCTCATGGGAAAAGAAACGGCTAAGATCAAAACAGCTAAGAAGTCTAAATCTAAACCTGAATCAAAGCCAAAATCAAAACAAAAAGTGACTCCGAAAAAACCTAAGGCGAAAGTGAAAAAATAACCAGGTTTATTTTTTGGTATTCTCATTGAAAAAGGAATGGGGAATGATATAATGCTGCGGATGATTGGCTAAACATTTTATATAAAAAAGAAAAGGAAAGGGGGCATTAGAATGGATAAGAGATTGTTGGCTTTATGTTTTGCCGGTTGTTTTGGTATAGTATTGAGCATCGCTGGTATGGGGCCAGGGGTTGTTTATGCAAAGGAAAGTAAGAAGTTAGCTGCAGACGGTGCCGTTTTTGATTTTAAGGCCCATACCTCAGGTCACTCGTTGGGTATGTATGGGTACGTTTCTGATAAGGATCTCCATCCTGTTGCAGATGCGCTTATAACGATAAAACCCTCGAAAGGTAGGGTTCAAACAGTCACATCAAATGAAGACGGGGGGTATTATATCGATGGGATTGAGGATAATATACTGTATTCTGTATACGCAAAAAAGACAAAATTAGGCAATACGAGGCAGGTAAAATTTAAAGTACCTTCTGGTGAGGACAGAAACTTTATCGTTAATTTGCAATTTAAAGGTAAGCAAAGGTGAAAATAAAAAATAATTAACGGATTATCTTTTAGACTTGTTTATATCCGTTTTATTTTGTATGAGGGTTTTTCAGTATCTTTTTATGATACTGAAAAACCCTTTTTGTTTCATTATGGTTTATAAAAGTGAAATTTACGATAATCTAAAAATCAAGTACGGAATGAACGTAATGTTTATTTTCCAATTTATTGGTAATAGCCGATGGTTTTTCTATAAAAATTTTAATTATATTTTTGTAATGTTTTTTATTTTATGTTTTATTTCAACACTCTTTGGTTGTCAGAAAAAGAAGAATGTTATTTTAATATCAATTGATACCTTACGGGCTGACCATATGAGCTGTTATGGATATGCACGAAACACAACACCAATACTTGATACCTTTTCAAAAGAAGGTTATTTGTTTAAAAATGTAACCTCTACTTCTTCCTGGACAGCGCCTGCTATGGCATCTCTTTTTACTACCTTAATGCCCTCTCAGCATGATATAAAGCATGGAGTTTATAAATCAGGAAGTATTTACGGTCAAGAAGTGCTCGATGAGTCTCATGTAACCCTTGCTGAAGTATTAAAAGAAAATGGCTTAACAACATTTGGAATTTCATCAAATCCACATATGACAGAGGAACTGGGATTTGCACAAGGTTTCGATTGTTTTACTTTATGTAAGTTTCGTGATGCAGAAGAGGTGTCTAAGACAGCGATCGAGCTTATGACGAAGCATAAGGACAGCAAACCATTTTTTTTATGGGTACACTATTTTGATCCACACTGGCCATACAGAAAACGAGAACCCTGGATTTATGATTATGTACCAGGGTACAATGCTGAATTAAAGCGATTTTACCATATGAATTTGCCCAAGGTACGTACTGCAGCGGGGATAGAAAAAGGTTCGAGTATATTGCAAAAATTGGTAGCCCTCTATGATAGTGAAATTAATTATGTAGATCAATCTATCGGTAAATTACTAGATGCTGTCTATGGTATTGAAGATACCATGATTATTATGGTATCTGACCATGGAGAAGGTTTTTTAGAACACAATTCTTTAGATCATGGATATCAATTATATGAGGAGTTCATAAATGTTCCACTTATCATAAAACATCCTGCGAAACGGTCTGAGAAAAAGTCTTTTCATACCCCTTGTAGTATTATTGACATTCCTCTAACAATTCTTGACTGGCTGGATATTAAAAATACCTATCACTTCCAGGGAAAGAGTCTGCTGCCATTAATAATGGAAAAGACTCCAGATGAGGTAGATGGTTCGGATCGGATAATCTTTAGCGAATTAAACCGTTTTGGTAAGGATTTGACTTCTTTAAGGATCGGAAAATGGAAATATATTCATGATTTTAAGAATAAAAAAGAAGAATTATATGATTTATCTGTTGATCCAGGTGAGACGATAAATGTTCTTACAGAAGAGCCGGAGTTCCATAATGAAGTAAGGAATAAACTCTCCGAGTGGCTCACGGCTGTTGGAGAACCCAAGGTAAAAACAAAGCGGGTAGAATTAAATGATGAGAGCGTAGAAAGATTGAAATCCTTAGGTTATATTGAATAAAAACTATGAGCAAAGTTCGGTATTATTCCCCTATTCTTCTCATAATCTCAATTTCTTTCCTGGTTTATTTAAATTCTCTGAGGAATGACTTTGTCTGGGATGATATGGTTTTGATAGTGGATAATGAAGGGATTACTAAATGGGGTTGTTTCTGGGAAAGCTTTATAAGGGATTTTTTTGATACAGCAGATGATACTATTGAATTTAAATACGGTTATTACCGTCCCGTAATAAGCCTTAGTTACATGATTGATTATGCATTATGGGGATTAAAACCATGGGGATTTCATTTTTCTAACATCATTTTTCATACGGTAAGTTGTATTCTCGTCTATTTTATCGGTAATTCCTTGTTCAATAACCGTTTTGCTTCTCTGGTTGCTTCTCTGCTATTTGCTTGCCATCCTATTCATACAGAATCTGTTACATGGGTATCCGGACGTACTGATGTTATTGCCGGAATGTTTTTTTTATCGGCTTTTTACTTCTATCAGAAAGCAATGCAGCATTCTTTACAAAGGGAAGAAAAATGGATGATTGATGATTGTTCTCGTACCGTAATTGCTCCCCAGTTATCTTTTTCTTTTAAAGAGGGAGAAAAAGAGGATTGCCGGAAAATACTCGGACAATTTTTCAAACAGGGCGCAACCTTTTATGCATGTTCTATTATTTTATTTGCCATTGCAATACTCTGCAAGGAAATGGTGGCAACACTGCCAATTCTTTTAATTGCTTATACTCTTTACTTTGCAGGATGGGGTAATATAAAGAATCTCAAAATATCACTTTTCTTAGGTATTCCTTATCTTCTTGTTCTCCTTATATACGGTATTGCCCGTTTTCTTGTTTTAAAAATCTCTACGGTAATTAATCCCGGCGGGGAAGAAATAACTCGTTTTTATCCTACAACAGTCTCATTTATAAAAACCATTTTCCTCTATTTATTTAAGCTTGTGTATCCGGTACAATTGAGTGCATATATACAAAACCCTATATCCTTTTCTATAAAGGAGCCTGTCGTTATCCTTTCTGTTATTGGCCTTATATTCCTTATCTTTTTTATTGTTTGGTTAAAGAAAAAATGGGCTAGCGTATCATTTATGATACTTTTTTATTTGTTGACGTTGTTACCTCTGTCCAATTTTGTTCGTATTTCAGCACCGTGGGATATGGGCTTCGTTATGGCAGAGAGGTTTTTGTACATTCCATCTTTTGGTTTTTGCGGTATAGTTGCAGTATCATTGGCAAAGATGTTAAGGACTAAAAGGCATTCACTTCCGGCACTAAAATATGCTGCAATTTCATTAACGATTATCCTTTTAATTTGTTATTCGGGCCGTACACTTCTCAGGAATAATGATTGGGTAGATGAAAAGACTTTTTTTTTAAAAACATTGAAAGATACACCAGATGCGGCACTGCTTCAACATGCTCTCGGTAATGTCTATGCCAGGGCGGAAAATTATGAAAAAGCATTGGATTACTATAAAAGATCATTAGAACTCTATCCTCTCTATCATGCTGCATACAATAACATAGGTACAATATATAGTAACGATGGACTGCTTGATTATGCAATAATTGCATTTAAAAATGCTATAGAAATAAATCCTGATTATATACAAGCCCATTTCAACCTTGGGACAATGTATTATCAAAAAGGGCTGTTAAAAGAGGCTTCCGATGAATTTAATAGGGTATTGACATTAAATAAAAACTATGTAAGGGCACACAATAACTTGGGTATTATTTATGCTGAAAATGGACAATTGAGTGAGGCTATCGCTGAGTTTGAAAAGATACTTACATATAATCCCCATAATGAAAAGGCAAAAAATAATTTGGCAATAATGAAAGAAAGATTAGCGAGCGAATCTGCTGCAAGTAAGAATTTACCATGAGAATTGCATTAATAGTATATCAATTTATTGTAGAAAAAGGTGGGGTAGAAAGGTATGTATCTGATTTATCGAAACAACTTCTCAGGAGAGGTTACGAAGTTCATATATTTGCACATCGGTTTAGTCGAGACTCAGATAAGAAATTGATTTTTCACTATGTTCCAGCCATTGCCTGGTGGTCACCTTTAAAGTACTGGACATTTGCAGTAAATGCACCAAAGATTATTAGAAAAAGCGGACTAAAATTCGATCTTGTTCATGGATTTACCCAGACAGTATTTCAAGATATTTATCAGGTTGGAGGGGGGTGCCATTGGGATTATATGATGCACACATATCCCTTAATGCAATACATGGTCGGGAGAATTATCCTGTGCCTTAATCCAAGACACTTAAGTCTTCTCCTTTTAGAAAAGACAATTTTTAAGAAAAAATGCTATAGACAGATCATCTGTGTTTCAGAGCAATGCAGGAAAGAACTTCTTCACCATTATAAACCACTTGCCGCAGACATAGAGGTCGTCTATAATGGTGTCAATACTCAATTATTTACCACTCAAAACAAACCGGGAAGTAACAATACAATCCGTACTAAATATGCGATAGCACCAGATGAGATTCTTTTGTTGTTTGTTGGTTCTGGATTTAAGAGAAAAGGGCTAAAACATGTTATCGATGCTCTGTCTCTCGTGGAGGGAAATGTAAAGATAAAATTGCTTGTTGTGGGAAAAGGAAATGCTGAGGAATACCAAAGACTTGCGAAACAAAAGGGCGTTTCTGATAAAATAATCTTTGCCGGTATCTGTAAAAATGTTCAAGAGATCTATGCAGCAGGAGATATATTCGTTTTTCCAAGTGAGTATGATCCCTTTGGTATAGCATGTCTTGAGGCAATGGCAACAGGGATTCCCGTCATAGCAAGCAGGTCAAGTGGTATTTCGGAAATTATTACGGAAGGGGAAGACGGCTTTCTTGTTAACTATCCAATTGATGCAAAGGAGATCGCAAATTATATTCATATACTATTAGATAAAAAAACAAGAGAGCAAGTGGGTTTTGCTGCCAGACAAAAATCAGAAATATATTCTTTTGAAGCAAACACCGAAAAAATACTGCGGGTATATCAAAAGGTACTGAACAAGAGATATAATGAAAATGTATGTTAAGTATACGAGAAATAACATCCGATGGGTAATAAAGGATTCTTTATCGGATTCGCTAAAAGGACTATTAGATTCTATCGATGAGGATAAGAGTTATGAAGTTATCCGTAACGGTAATAATCGAAGAGTAGTAAAGTATACACATGGTCATGAATCATATTATATAAAACAATATTTAGTTAAATACGGACTGAAAGGGATCAAAACGTTATTTTCCTTGTCAAAAGCACAGAGGGAATGGGACCGGAGCCTTTTGCTTATTGCCAATCACTTGTTAACAGCAGAGCCTGTTGCCGTTGGAGAAAAGAGACGATTGGGAATGTTGAGAAACTGTTACATAATTTCAAAGGAAATTCCGAGGAGTACAACAGTAAGGAATCTATTAATTGAAAACCAGTCATCCTCAGAAAATCACAAATTGTTAAAAGGAGATACCCTACTCAATAATCTTATCTCTTATGTTAAGAGGATACACGACCTGGGCGTTTTTCATGGTGAACTTCACACTGAAAATATCCTTGTAAATCGAGATGACTTAACCTCATTTTATCTGATCGACCTTGGGAGGACAAAGCTGAAAGGAAAATTGCCTTTATCATTGAGAATTCAGGACCTGGCACGTTTGTTATATTCTCTTATGCCTTTCTGTACGAGCGAAGAAATTATAGGGTTGATTAATAAATACGCTAATCACATGGTACACCTTAAAGAAAAAAAACTTTTTACCGAGAAAGTATTTAACAAACTTTACAAAATCAAGCGAAGAATCTGGTACAGCAGGGCATATAAATCTCTCAAAAGTAATGATGTATTTAAGGTGACAAAATATAATAAATATGCAATAAACATGAGAAATGAGTGGAATTTGAATGTATTACTGGCATTGGTAAGGAAACATGACGCATCTTTAAAAAAAAGGATAGGTAATATCATAAAAATATCTTCTAAAACGAACATTACCTGTATTCCTACACTAGATGTAGGAGAGGTAAAAAGGGTGTACATCAAGGAATACAAATATCCGTCGTTCCTAAGAGAGCTATTATATTACTTCTTTGGCTCCCCTGCACAAAAGGCATGGTTTGCTGCCCACGGTTTGATGGCATTAGGCTTTCGAACACCTCAGCCTATTGCATTATTAGAGGAGAGGGATTTTTGCAGGGTAAAAAGAAGTTTCATTATTTCAGAGGATCTCTCTCCTTGCTTAGAATCAAACAGATACATGAGTGAGAAATTTAGAAACCTCTTTGATAAAGACATATCCCAAAAAAAGCGGATGTTTATTTCTTGTCTGGCCACATCTTTTCAGCAATTACATAATTCCAACGTTTATCATGGTGATTTAAAAGCAGAAAATATTTTAGTTATGGAACTACAGAATGGTTGGGACTTTTACTATCTTGATTTGGACCGGGTATTTTTTAACAAAAAGATAACCCTGAGAAGAAAGATCAAAAATTTATCACAGTTAAATGCGTCAATGCCTAATTGTATTACATACACAGATAGATTAAAATTCTATCGGACATATGCTGGTGTGGAAGGTTTTACAAAAGAACATAAACAAATATTACAAACGATCATATATGTAAGCAGACAGAGAAATGATTCATGGAATCCGGAATATAAAATACGTAGAGCCATACCTCAACGGTAATGACGTCTATATAAAATAGGCCTTTGCCGACTTTTTTATAACACCTATGTAGGGGCGAACCTTGTGTTCGTCCAAATGGGAAGCGAAAATAAACATTTTAACCGTGCAGGGCAAGTGCAAACACAAGGTTCGCTCCTATAAAAAATATTGAAATTCTTGTACGTTAGATTAGGTTTGGTTCAATCTTGTAGATAGAGCCATGTATTTCTCATTTGCCTGTACGCTTTTGATTGGTGCCAGGCATGGGAAACATGTCAAACGTTTCGGTTCAATCGAAGACGACTGAACCACCCCGATATATATCAAAGTTGTAGATGATTAAAAACTTTATAAGCAGGTTATCTTTAAAATGATTAAGGTCTATTTTCTTATACAAGGATGGGATCTTGCTTCAACCTCAAGCCGGTACAGGGTGTTACAGTATCTCCCATATCTTAAGGAATCACAAATAGATGCAAAGGTGACAACCTTCCCGTATTCTTTTAGACAATGGATAAGATTATTTTCAGAAATTCGGAATTACGATGTACTGTTCATTCAAAGAAAGCGGCTTTGGTATTGGCAGATCTGGTGTCTGAAAAGAATTGGTATCAAGGTTATCTTTGATTTCGATGATGCCATTATGTTTAAAAGTCCTGTAAGTGGAGGCGGAAGGTCTTTTAAAAGGCAACGTACATTTCTGAGAATGATAAAGAACAGCAATTTAGTTATCGTAGGAAATCAGTATTTAGAATCGTATGTTGCACCCTATAACAAAAATACCGTTATTATACCTACAGCAATCGATTTGAGTTTATATACAGGAAAAAATTATCGTAAGGATAAAGAGAAAATTACGATCGGATGGATTGGAAGTAAATCCTCAGTTCCTTATTTAAAGGAGCTTGTGCCTGCTTTCGATCATCTGGCAAGTTATCATAAAGACATAGAGTTGAAAATTATTTGTGATGATTTTTTTGATTGTAAAAAAATGCCTGTTATCAAAAAGGTATGGGCGTTAGAGGAAGAAAACGCAGATTTACAAGAGATCGATATCGGTTTGGCACCTTTACCTGATCACGAGTGGACAAAGGGCAAATGTGCAACAAAATTGTTACAATACCTCTCTATTGGAATTCCCGTTATTTGCTCTCCGGTCGGTGTGCACAATGAGATTATAAAAGAGGGTATTAATGGTATGTTCGCAAATTCTCTGCATGAATGGGTAGAGAAATTAACTATTCTTATAACCGACAAAGCCCTTCGAGAATGCATCGGACTTGAAGGTCGAAAGACGGTTGAATCTGCCTATTCACTTAAGGCAAATATCCCGAAATTTATTAACGCGATTAAAGGAATTTAATATCAATGGCTAATACTTCACCTCTTGTGAGTATAATATTGCCCACATATAACTGTGCTAACTTTTTACCTGATTCCCTTGGGTCGATTTTATTACAGACCTACGGTTCTTATGAAATTGTTGTGGTAGATGATGGGTCAACGGATAACACAAAAGAAGTCTTAGATCCGTTTATGGGAAAGATAAAATACATAAATTTAGAGCAAAATAAGGGATTGCCTGTTGCAAGGAACATTGGTATCCGATCTGCTCAGGGTAGGTATATCGCCTTTATTGATGCAGATGATCTCTGGTTTCCAGAAAAATTGCAGACTGATATTGAACATTTTCAGAGGTACCCGGAAGTTGGCATGGTCTATTCGAAACATATAAACGTAGATGAAAAGGGAACATTCATTAATAGAGGAACGAAGAGACGATTGCCATCGGGCAATATTTTCATACAATTATTTTCTGAACAGAATTTTATAACTACTTCAACGGTAGTGGTGAAAAAAGAGGTATTTGAGACAGCGGGTCTATTTGATGAACAGTTTTTTAATTGTCAGGACTGGGATATGTGGCTACGGACTGCGTTCTATTTCAAGGTGGCAGGCATTAATGAATTTCTTGTTAAATACAGGCATAACCCGAACTCTCTTAGCAAAAATTACCAGCGGGTCTTAAAACATCAAAAGATGGTTATCGATAAAATATACACAGTGTTTAAAGATAAAGAGAATGGTATTAGTGAAAAACTTTATAAAAAGCGGCTGGCATTACATTATGCAAAAGTTGGTAGATATTATTTAAGGGCAGGTGATAAGAATCATGCACATGAAAATTTTCGGTTGTCTCTGGAATATAATCTCTTGAATATAAGGACAATAAGGTATTATTTGCATACGTTGTATTCCACGATTTTCCATTAAACCAAAGATATGAGAATTTTATATATTTATTCGGATTGGAAGTGGACAGGACCATCCCAGCCTATCGTTGAATTGTGTGATTATATGAGCGGGCACGGAGATGTCGCTATTTTAACGAGTACACCGAAAAACCCTGAAAGGGGTTTAATATCATATATTGAAAGTAAAAAAATATTCATTACAACAACGCTGATGAAACGAGGCGGTATCGTAGGGTTTTTTAAAAATCGCGAAAGTATTCGGCAGTGTATTCGAGAATTTCAACCAGATATAATTCATACATTTCGTGAAAACGACCTTGCCTCTTTAGCAGGTGACTTGCGCCAAAGGCTTATTGTGTTTACTGATTTTGCAGTTGCTGTTCCAAATTTCCTGCGCAGGACAATCTGGAGAAGGGCAGACGTTGTTACTACTTTTAGTAAAAAGGTGAGTGAAATAATGAATTCAAAATTAGGAAATGTGGTATATATAAACCCCTGGCTGAATACGAAAGCACAAACACAAACCTCACATAGTATTTCAGCCTTAGATGGGTTTAAGATATATAATAAGCCCTTCGTAATAGGCCTTATTATGAGGATACAACCGCACAGGAGGTTTGATCTCGTTATTGAAACTGCAAAACGCATAAAAGCCTCCGGGAAAAATATTGTCTTTCTTATTTTAGGCCGGGGAAAAGCTAGAATATTAAAGCAGGCAAAAGAGTCTTCCGAAAGGTTTGGTCTGGCAAATACGATACTATTTGGTGGTTATAGAAAAGTAGACTATTGGGATAGTATTCATTGCTTTGATGTGATGTTGTATACAGTACCCGGTTCGGATGGTACAGCCCGTGCGCTCAGACAATGTCAGGCAATGGGTAAACCTGTTATTTGTCTGAGGAATGACTCTCTGCTGGATATTGTACATGATAACGTGGATGGCTTTATGGTTGGGGAGGATCCTGATGAGATAGCATCCTGTATATATCGGTTCTATGATAACAAAAATTTGTATTCAGAATTTTCAAGAAACTCTTTACAACAAGGGTTTTCCTATAGTCTGGAAATAGTTGGAGAGAAAATTCTTCGTTTATACGAAAAAAGATTACATTTGAAAAAGGGATAGGGCGGTACTAACGATATTGTATGGTTGACCTGCGTTTTATTATTGTAAATTGGAATACCAGAGAGTTATTGATAGGTTGTATAGATTCTGTTTATAAAACGGTGAAGGGGCTTAGCTACCAAATATGCGTAGTAGATAATGGTTCCCGGGATGGTAGCGTTACAGCTGTTTGCAAGCGATTTCCTCAGGTCATTGTTATAGAAAACCAGGAGAACAGGGGATTTGCAGCCGCCGTGAATCAGGCGCTGGAAGGGAATAGTGCGGACTATAGTGTATTATTAAATACAGATACAATTTTACAGGAAGATGCAATCCATGTAATGTATTCATTTCTGGAGCAACATAAAGATGCGGGGATCGCCGGGGCACAACTCCAAAGACCGGATGGTACAAGGCAGCATAGCTATGACAATTATCCTACCCTGGCAACAGAACTTTTTAATAAAAGTTTGCTGCAGTGGCTCTTTCCCGGTAAATACCCAAGCAAAAAACAAACAGTACTTCAACCTACGGAAGTTGAATCAGTTATCGGGGCATGCCTCATGATTAGGAGTGAGGCCATAAAACAGGTGGGTAAATTAGACGAGGATTATTTTTTTTTCCTTGAGGAAACGGATTGGTGCTATCGTATGTGGAAGACTGGCTGGAAGGTGTACCATATACCGAGTGCTGAAGTTATTCACCTTGGTGGGCAGAGTAAGAAGATGGCACCGTGGCAGTCGCAAGTCGAGTATTGCCGTTCATTGTATATCTTTTTTAGAAAAAATCGATCAATTGTTTCGTATCGTATATTCAGGATATTATATCTGGTAAAAATTATTTTGAATTTAGTGGTAAATATCATTGGTAATCTGTGCGTTTTGTTTCAAAACCAGAAACTGCGTTACCGGATGCTAATATACTCCAGGCTTTTTTGGTGGCATCTCTTGCTATGTCCTACATGGATGGGTTTGAAACCGGTGAAGAGCTATCGGGAAGATCTTAAGAAGAAATAATACGTATTTGAGACGTCGCATTTTACTATTTACCAAAACTACGCATGAATAAATATCACATACCCTACACAAGTCAAATCTCAGAATACGCCTTTATTGCCTACTTCTTTATCCTTTCTTTTTTTCCATTTGATGCAGATATCATGAAATTATTTTGTTTTGTAATTGTAGTCGGATGTTGGATAACAAAAATGATATCTGAAAAAAGGGTACAATTTGCTAAGACATCACTGAATATTCCAATTTTTGCATTTCTCTTGTGCTCAATGATAGCCTCGTTTCATTCAATCAACATTACCTATAGTCTTAGAACGGTATTGCAGGATTACTTCGCATACTTTATCATTTTTTTTAGCATGGTGAATACCATTCATGATCAGGAACAGGTCAAGCGGATGGTAAAAGGTATGCTGATTACATGTGGTCTGGTTTGTGCTTATGGAATATACGGATATTACACAGGGATTGCTGTCCGTGATGAAAGATTTATAGCTACTTTTGAATACCATTCCCGAATTGCAAAATATATATCGTTATTCTTACCTATTGCCGTATGCCTACTGTTCTATTACAGGAATGTATTAACTCGTCTGTATTTAATTATTTTCATACTTGTTTGTAGTTTTTCCCTAATTTTAACGATGAACCGCACAAGCTGGGTGGCCATTTTTTTTACAATGCTTTTCATTGGTTTTATGGTTCAGAGGAAGTTACTGGTGTTTGCATGCATCTGTACATGTGCGTTGCTTTTTTTCGTGTTACCTTCTAAATTTACTACCCACGTTAAAACGATCACACAGGTCAAAGAATTTTTTAATTCTGAGAAAATACTTGGTGATCGGTTATTATGTTGGAAGGCATCCGTTGCTATAATCCGAGATTATCCTTTACTGGGCATTGGTCCGGGTAAAAGGAATTTTCGAGATGCTTACCAACTTTATGCACAGAAAATAAAGAATATGGAAAAACAATTGAAAAATGAGATGGTTTCTAAACAACCGAAGGAAATAAAATCCTGGAAAAAGAAAAGAGATAAAAAAATTGCAAGACTTTCCCACGCACACAACATCTTTTTACATATATGGACAGGAACGGGTATTGCGGGTTTTTTGGCTTTTTTATGGGTATTTATAACGGTATTCTATACAGCAATAAAATCGTCCCTGGTTCAGGGAAAAAGATATGAGAAAACTCTTTTGATGGGTATTACTGCCAGCCTTATTTCTCTTTTCTTACATGGCTTTACCGATAGCTTTTGGAAAAAACCAGACGCTTTATTTTTATGGTATATTATTGGTCTGTTGTTTGTCTTTATTCATAGTACACAAAATACAGCCAGGTCAACCCTTGACACTCCTGCTGCCAATGTTTGATAAGTGTTTGTGTCAATATAATCTTTTGGTTAACTCAAGCCTCGTAAATATATGGAAAAGTGAAATAATATCTCTTTTATTTTTTATGGCGGCAAAATGATAAATGCCTATACTGAGGTTTACCTTTCTTGATAAAGATAATATACATACCCTGCATAATTTCTTAACCCATAAATTAACTTTATCAAAAAAGAGGGCAAAACAACTGCTGGATAAACGAAGGGTTTTTGTAAACAAAAGGCGTATCTGGATTGCCTCATACCGATTGAATAAGGGGGATGTCGTTGAGGTTATTACGGAAGAGATCAAGTCTTCAGACTTTCCTTCAGGGCATACGACGGGAACTGGATTCCAAAAAGATTCTATTCTCTTTAAAGATGATCATTATCTTATTGTTTCAAAGCCTCCGAATATCGTAACAAATGGTCCCAAAAGTCTTGAAAGTGAACTTAGGATGTATTTTCATGATAATCACATTCAGGCGGTTCATCGATTAGATAAAGATACTTCAGGTGTGGTTATCTTTGCAATGAAAAAAGATGCCTTCGAGCGCATGAAGGCCTTGTTTAAAGAAGAGCACATCAAAAAAGTTTACAGGGCTATTGTAAGGGGCAGTATTAGCAAACAAAACTTTACCATAGACACTCCCATACGGAAACAGAGGGCTGCAACCCACGTGAAGCTTTTAAAAGGGGGTAAGGATGCATCCTATCTGGAGGTTCAAATTGAAACAGGGAGAACCCACCAGATTAGAATTCATCTTGCGTCTATAGGGTACCCGGTTATTGGTGAAATGGAATATGACCGAAAGCCAATAGAAAGCCCACTTTTGAGACAGATCGGAAGGCACATGCTCCATGCTTATCTGATATCCTTTATCCACCCCTATACTCATAAAACAGTATCAGTTACTGCAGATATTCCCGAAGACTTTTATCAGTGTCTGAAACTTTTTGGTCTTGAATAATTATGGTAAAGCAGATACAGGCGTATCTTCCTTCCGGAAACTTTTCAAATATCTGAAGTAGTCCCCATCTGTAGTGAGAATGAAGTGTGTTTGTTTCTGAAAAGTCGACTCAAAAGTTTCCAGTGTTTTTATAAAGGAATAAAATTCCGGTGCCTTTTCATATGCTTCAGCATAGATTTTTATGGCCTCTGCATCCGCTTGTCCTTTAATTTCTTCTGCCGTTTTATATCCTTCTGATTCGATACGTTCCAGTTCTCTTTTCATAGAACCCAGAATCTCTGCCTCTTCTTTCCTTCCTTCTGATTCATACTTATTGGCGATGCGGATACGTTCAGAACGCATCCGGTCATAAATCTTGGGAATGACCGCCTCCACGTAATTAATGTACTTTACACGGACATCCACTAATTCGATTCCGTAGCGACCTTCCAATGCACGTGCCGCCATTTTTCGGATCTCTTCAACAATCTTGTCACGTCCCATGGTAATCATCACCTTTTTAATATCTGCCTCTTCTAACTCTTTTGTCGTGTATTCAAGCTTACGATTGGTATTTCTTAAGACTTCTCTTAAAGTATATGCACTGACTACGTTTTTGACAGCCGATTCGATTACTTCATCTAATACGCCTTGACCGCGCGCCTCTGTCCCCAAAGAAGTGTAGAATCTGAGAGGGTCGGTGATCTTCCATCGTGCCCATGTTCCTACACCGATATTTTCCTTATCCCTTGTCAAAATATCACTGGGTTCTCCACTCCATTCGAGTAATCTCTTATCAAAGTATCTTACTTCCTGTATGAATGGTGCTTTTGCATAAAGTCCCGGTTCTGTAACTGTCCGGACAGGTTTTCCGAATTGCGTGATAACGGCCTGTAATCGTACATCGACAACGTACAGGGATGCTTTTAAAAATATCAAAACAGCAGCAATTGAAATAAGTATGACAATAATGATGGTCTTTTTCATTTTTTGTTCCTTGTTTAGTTTAAAGGGGCAAGTAGCAAGGGGCAAGGGTCATGGTTGTAAAGATTTGATTAGACCTTTCAATAACTTTGCAACCTCTTGACGTTTTCCATCCATCATTCCATATTTTTCATCGCTTATATATACTAAATCTTTAGAGAACAATAGGCATGTTTCTACTTTTCCCAAAGATCCTTTTACTATCATCAAGAATTGTACATATTCCCTGCGATGTTGCCTTTCATACCCTTCCCTATATTAGCAGCTACGGATAGAGACGCTCTTCTTATTTGTGAAACTAATCCAAACATTTCTTGTCTGGGGTAATATTTGGTCATCATGTATATATCTAATACCAGTTCATATGCCTTTTGCCACGTCGTTAAGGTTCTAAACCCTTCTCCCATGACCCTGGCTCCTTACTACTCGACCCTCTTTATGGTGTTATTCATTGATCTTTAACATCGGCAATAAGCCTTGCAGGTCTTTATCAACAATGTATAGCTTTTCACATTTCGGAATGACCTTTGCCATCGTTTCGAGAAAGAGTCTGCGTCGGGTTACGTCTTCAGCCTTTTTGTATTCTTCATATACAGCTAAGAATGCCTTAATATCTCCAGTAGCTTCATTTACCCTCCGGGTCCGGTATCCTTCTGCTTCTTTAATTACCTGTTCTTTTTTCCCCTCTGCGGCAGGCAGAATCTTGTTTTTTTGTCCCTCGGCCTCATTAATAATTCTATCTCTTATTTGAATTGCCTGGTTAACGGCATTAAAGGCGTCTTTTACAGGTTCCGGGGGATCAACTCCTTTCAATAACACCGTTTGAATATCAATACCACAATGATAACTATCTAAAATCCTCTGGATATCCTCCCTGGCCTTTTGCTCAATCTCTGTCCTGCCAATAGTTAAGACCTCATCAATAGAGCGATCTCCAATTAAGGTACGCATGACGGCCTGTGAAACACCACGGATTATTTCCTGTACATTCTTTACATTAAAAAAGTAATCCTCTAATGCCTTTATTTTATATCGTATTACCCAATGAACTTCTGCACAATTAAGGTCTCCGGTCAGCATCAATTTTTCTTCTTTTATATCAGGATACTGGTAACCGATCCTATTTGAGAGACCACGCTGATCCGTCCTGAACCCGAACTCTTCGTTATAGATACGTTTTACTTCTCCTTTAAGTACTTTATCAATACCATAAGGAACTTTGGTGTGAAGGCCTGGACCTACGGTTTCCACATACCGGCCAAACCTCAGGATAACGGCTTCTTCATTAGCTTTTACCGTGTAGAAAGCTGTATAACCAGTAACAATGACAAAGATGATGATCAATAACGGAGGGATAAATTTTTTTATTGATCCCCAGGGAATATCCTGAAATTGTATCTCTTGTGGTCTCCTATATGGTCCATAATCAGGCATACTATTTCTCCTTTATTGGTTTTAATTGCTGAAGACCTGGAGTAATACGATCGCGTAAACAATATCTAATGGACACCCTTTTCTCACAATCCCATATTCATTCTTATAAAACCTTTGTAATTTCATCTACTCTGAATGTTGGCATTTTTGTCAATGTGCCCTTTTTCATGAGTTTTAATCCTTCACTTTTCTCCATAAGTCTTCCTATCAGTGTACATACTATACCATTCTTTCTGAGGATAGCAATAACTTCTTTTGTATCCTTTGGATCAAGTACAATCAGTAATGCTCCTGATGAGATGAGTCCAAGCGATTCGATATGGTAAAATTTGCAGATGAGTTCTGTTTCCTGATAACAAGGGATTCTCTCCATATCAATGATTGCCCCTGTTCCTGATATTTTTGTGAGTTCCAGAATACCTGTAGCCAGTCCACCTTCCGTTGGATCATGCATCGCATGGATTCGTACCGCTTTATTGGCTAACAGGGCGTCTGTAACGATACTTAATCCAGGGTTATTTATAAGTGCTTGCGCCTTTTTAACAAACTGACTGCCAAATTCTTTTTTCATCTCTTTTGCCTTTTCGCGTGCAATAATTGCCGTTCCTTCTATCGCAATACCCTTGGTAAGCAGAATATCGTCACCAGGACGCGCCCGGGTATTTACCACTAATTTATTCTTTTCTACCACGCCGAGCATGTGTCCAATAATAATTGGCTGATCGATCTTGTCGGAGATCTCTGTATGACCACCACAGAGAGTGATATGGAGGGCCTGGGTTGCTTCAACAATGTCACGGAAGATTCGTGTTACAAGCCTTGTATTTGTCTTTTTCCCAGGTAAAAGGATTGTTGCTAAAAACCATTGGGGTGTAGCTCCCATGGTAGCGATATCATTGGCGTTTACATGAACCGCGTACCATCCCATGCGATGAGTGGTGAAAGTTATTGGGTCTGTTTTTGCTACAAGATATTTTTTGCCAAAATCGATAACGGCTGCGTCCTCACCAACCCTTGGACCTACGATTACCCGTGGGTCACGTATCGGATTTAATGAAAGGAGTTTTTCGAGCAGCCGATAGTCAAGCTTTCCTACTGGAAAACGAGTTATAGACAAGGGGGTATTTCTCCTTTTTATAGTCTGTTATTTACGTATAGGAATTTCAAACCGCTTATGTAGTGGCAAGGCGCGCCTTGCCACTACACTGTTAAAAGTTGCCGCAAGGTCTAGTTCAAACAGCTCAAGCGGTTTAAACGGCTTAAATCGTACGCCTTCGCCAAATCCCACGAGTTGTGTTTTATCAGTGTTTATCTATGTCCATCTGTGGTTAATTTAATTGATATTTTTATTCAGCATTATTCCTGCGCCAAACCTCCCTGTTTCCCCATGTTGATGGCGGTATGAGAAAAAAAGGTTATGGTTACAACAGGTACATACCTGAGAAATTTCTATATTCTTCTCCGGAATACCCATCTGGATGAGTTGCATTTTGTTTGCTTCCCTTAAATCAAAATACCCTTTGTCATCCGATGTCTCTTGATAGATGTACCCTCGCCCGTTATGAAAAGCCTTTTTAATCTGCTCAAAGGTTTCTGTGCCTACTTCGTAGCAACATGGACCAATTGAAGGGCCTATTCCTACCAAGATATCGGAAGATGAACTCCTGTATTTTTCTCTTAATACCCTTATCGTGTTTTGGGCTATGAACCTAACTGTTCCCCTCCATCCCGCATGGGCAATCCCGATTACTTTTTTCTTGGAATCAAAGAACAGAATAGGGACACAGTCAGCCTGAAGGACCATAAGACATACATCTGGAATATCGGTTACCATAGCGTCCGCTTCGTTTATAGCTGTTTGATAGTGAAACGACCCGCTTCCTCTCAGGTCCTCCGTTACGATCCTCACATTGCAATCATGAATTTGCTTGGAAACAGTAAAATTGCATGAAGGAATTCCAAGTGTTAAAGCAAGTTGTTCACGATTTTTGAGTACCATTTCTGGATTATCCTTAACATGAAATCCTAAGTTGAGGGAGTTGTATGGTGGGCTACTGAAGCCACCAATTCTTGTAGATATAAAATGGTAAATTTCTTTATATTCTAACAGATTTTGAAAAAACCATAGTGGTAGTGAATCTTTATATTTCTCAATCATCATAAGGTCCTATACTCTTTCAAAATTGAATGCTTGCTTTCGAAGTTCGATATTTGGGTTTCTGATTATGACCTTTGGATTTTGATATCTGGTATTTTCGATGTTTCTTGTGTCTATCGGATTAATCCAATAACCCTGTAAATTCAAAAAACTTTTAAATCAAACTGATCCTTGAGAATAAGCAATATTATAAAAAATAAGTGTATCGAATCTATGAAAAAATGAGATAAGGGATTTTCGGGAGAGGTGCGTCCATTATTTTCTATCCTTGTTTATCTCTTCTTTTTGCCGTAATCGTGGTGTTTTGTATACGCTTTCATCTTTTCATTGTCAACCGATATAAGAATTTTATTGTTGACAAAATCTATCTCCATGCTATTTTCTCTTCAGAATCTTTTAAGACTTACACATTTCAACTAAGTTACTACTTTATATAACGCCTTAACATTAATTTTATATGTAGCAGCCTCTTTCTTCAAATGCGTAAGCCCTGTCTTTAAGGGAAATTTAAACGGGAGAAATGATAAATGTGGCGTATATTTTCTTTCATGACTATCGGTTTCGTACTCTTACCGTTACAATCAGCTATATCATTATCTATACCAATAGTATCAACTAATGAAGCAGTTTTTGATGATTCAAATTTTAGTGTAACGCTGAGTGGTACGGTTAATGCTAATGGGCTTCCAACAACCACATGGTTTGAATACGGAACGGCCAGCAGTACATATAACTATACAACAAGTGCGCAAAGCTTAGAGGGTTCAAGTGATACAATAATAAGTGATAATTTGATGATATACACCTTACCATATACAACAGGTGATATTTATACTTATTATTACAGAATTGCAGCACAAAACAGCGTTGGAATAGCCTATGGAAACGAAAAGTCATTCCAGACCGGTTTTCATGGCGATCCAGGTCCAACGCCATCACCTACATTGTCAACTACTCCGACACCTCCTTATCACGTAGATACTTTCATCGCTGGCAAGGTTATTGACGCATTATTTAATATCTCTATTCCTAACGCCCTAGTTATGACCGACGTTGGTGGATATATAGTAACAACAGATTCCAATGGTTATTATATAATATCCGGATTGTCCGTCATAGCCGGAGAAACGGAGGCTTACATTTTAACCGCTCAAGCAGACGGCTATTACCCTTCCGGACCACAACTTGTCACCCTATCGGAAAATGGTATTAATGGTAAAACCGATTTTGAATTATTTCCAATTCAAACAACACCCACATCAACTCCCACACCCGAAGAATGTCTGGCAGAATCCCTGGAAGTATCTCAGAAAAGATTAGTAATCAAGCGTGGGAAAAGTAAGGAAATAACCGTAATATTAAGAGGAGAAAATTGCAGTGTGGAAGGAGAAAGTATTGTTGCAAATGTTAGCAGCATTGGCTTTGGAAGGGTATCTCTCTCGGAAACTAGCGCAGTGACAAATAATGAAGGTGAAGCCGTATTCTCAATTACTGCTGAAAAACTTGGGAAAAGCAGGATTATATTCGAGGCTGGCAATTTAAAAAAATCTATAATTATAAAGATTACCAGACAATAAAGAAGATACTATGAACATTGATTACCGAAATGAGCAGCAATCTTGCCATAACCTCGGAAATTCCTAATCATGATTCAGAAATTAAATGATAAAACGATCATTTTTAACCAAAATCAGTGATATATTCAACTTAGGATTCGGCATAACAAGTAACAAAACCATACCATGGCACTCTATAAATACTTAAAAAAAGGGCGTTGAATCTATGAAAAAAATTCAACGCCCTTCTACAAAAACCTGTTTAACAATACAAGACAAGTCTCCCTTTATCTCCCTTTACTCCAGGAGTATTTTAGAGAATTGTGATGAATATTACTGTAAAAATATTGGCTATGAGGGTTATACTGCCTTTTCTCCTCTCTCACCGGTACGGATACGCAGTACGTCTTCTATGGGGCTAATAAAAATTTTCCCATCACCGATGCTTCCCGTTTGTGATTCCTTGGTAATGCACTGAACAATTTTTTCAACATCCTGATCAGGAACAACAAGCTCTATCTTTACTTTTGACAGTAAATCAACCCTGAAAGTTCTTCCACGCCACTGCTCGGTTATTCCCCGCTGAGCGCCGTGTCCTTTTACATCAGTTACCGTCATACCAGGATAACCTAAATCTTCCAATGCGTCTTTAACGATGGTTAGCCGTTCGGGTCTTATGATTGCCTCAATCTTTTTCATGTACAAACCTCCTTCATAATGAAATATGCCCTGATCTTATAATCAGAATCAATGAATCTGGCCATTTTTGTCTTCTTGGTATGTTAAATGGGTGACTAAACCTGTTCTGCTTCATAATAATGATAAGCAACCTCTTTATGCTGGGTAAGATCCATACCGGTTGTCTCGTCTGCTTCGCTTGGTCTTAAACCAACAACTGCATTTACAAACCAGGCCAGGAGTGCTGTAACACCGAAAGAATAAAACCATGCGGCAAGGATACCTATCCACTGTTTTCCCAATTGGGCAACATTCCCGTAAATTGCGCCATCAAAACCGGCCGGGTTTACAGCAGTTGTGCAGAAAATACCGGTTGCAAATGCTCCCCAGGTTCCACCTACACCATGTACTCCGATAACATCCAGTGCATCATCGTAGCCCAGAGCCTTTTTCATTCTTGTTGTGGCATAGAAACATGCCAATCCTCCACCGACACCTATTGCAAGTGATGCCATAGGACCTACAAAACCACAAGCGGGCGTAATAGAAACTAGCCCTGCTACGGCACCGGAACAAGCACCAAGTATCGTTGGTCTCTTGTGATGTATCCATTCCAGGATAGACCATGTAAATCCGGCAGCACCGGTAGCTATATTAGTAACAACAAAGGCACTCGAGGCAAGTCCCGTGGCACCAACTGCGCTACCTGCATTGAAGCCAAACCAACCAAACCAAAGTAAGCCAGTACCTAACATCATTAAAGGTAAGTTATGAGGAGGTCTTACTTCTTTTCGTTTTCCTACAAATAAAATTACGGCAAGGGCGGAAGCAGCAGAACAAATATGAACGACCGTTCCACCGGCAAAATCTAATGAACCCAGTTTTAATAACCAACCATCAATACCCCATACCCAGTGTGCTAGAGGTGCATATACTGCTGCTGTCCATAAAAGCACCAGGAGTAACCATGCATTAAATTTAAATCGTTCGGCAAATGCGCCTGTCATAAGGGCGGGGGTGATAATAGCGAACATACATTGAAATATCATAAAAGTCATATGTGGTACTGTTGTTGCGTAAATATCACTAGGTGCCTGCCCAACCGTACCAGCGCCGAGTCCACACCATTGAAGACCACCAATAAACCAGTTCGCAGGGGCAAATGCTAAACTATATCCATAGAGTACCCATTGTATACTTACAATGCACATAACGATAAAACTCATCCAAATTGTATTTACCATGTTCTTTGACCTTACCATACCCCCGTAAAAGAGAGCAAGTCCAGGTGTCATGATAAGCACCAGTGCTGACGATGCAAGCAACCACGCATTGTCTCCCGTATCAATCTTTGGAGCATCTTGTGCCATTGCGTTTGATGCAAATAGAACTATCATCGACAATGCAATAATCGACGAAATACCGAAAAGGGTTTCTTTTCTCATAGCCATCTCCTTATTAACGTTATAAAATAACTACCCTTCCACTACAAAACTGCTCACACGTTGCTACCATAAACAGACCGCTTTAACATAATAAAACAATTATTCAGAATCTAAATGGATTTTTAATCACCTCCTTCTTTATGAAGTTACCTTAGTTCTCATACGGTCTTAATTTTATTTCCCACAAATAGCTGGCTAAACTGTCTACGTCTTTTTGTAGAAAGAGTGATGGCTCTTTTTCTTTCATTCGATCAACGATGCTCTTGCATCTCCGTTTTGAATATAACTGCGAAACATTTGTCATTTTTGATGGGTTATGGCAAGGTACACAGTTATTCATGTATACCCCTTCTGTAAAGTTTACTATATCATTTTCTCCAATATGTTTTAGCGACTCGAATTCTTCAAGCTTCCCTTTGTCTATTTCACCTCGCTGGTATTTTTTAAATAAGGCAATTACCTTTTGTTCATCTTCTGTAAACCTTTCTTCTTTTTCCATTTGCAGTCTGTTAAATGCATGAATGATATCTTCTTCAACCCAGTTCTTGTGTGAAAATATATACTCCAGGATATGACATTGCCCGCATTTTTTATTCAGTGTTACTTCCATACCCTCTTCAGAATGTACCACAGAAGCTAATATACCCTGGTTGCTTCTATCAAATGAAACTATCAATTTGGCATCTGTAGGAGAGCTTATTATTGTTATGCCTTTTGACAAAGCAATATAAGGCATAAAACCAAAAAAACTTTTTACCTTTCCTATTTCAATTTCCCTGTTATCAGTATAATAAAAAATACGCTTACTCACTTCATCGTAAACTACTTCCTTCGGCAGCAAATATGATATTTCTTTATGTCTTTTATGGTCTGTAATACTTCTTGCGCCTTCATCGAGCACTAATTGGATATAAACCCGCTTATCTTTAACAATGAGAGATTCCCTACGAACAATGCTATCTTTAACAATCTCGTGATTTTTATTTTCTAAAATTCCATTAATCACATAGTCTTGGGCAAACAAAGAAAATGGTACCAACCCATTTATAAAAAATAGTGTTGTGAAAATAAGGGGATAGAATTTATTGTTATCCATATAAATCTCCAACCTAATATAATCAGATAGGATTTAGAGAAGAGATACTACATCAAATAATTGACAAAATTGAAAAATCAGAAACAAATAGTTATCTTCTGACCTATGTTTATTCTCATTATAGTATTTAGCACACTATATGCCTAAAATGTTACTTGATAAAATGTTTTTATGCAAGTGTATGTTGTGTGGCTGTATGTGACTTATTTAGCGTTGTATTGTGTTGTATTGTACGTTATTTGCTACTCTGTATAAATTGGATGATTTAAACCAAAAATTATTTATTACAACAAGGCCTTAATGAAATTACTTCCTTATCGTTTTTGGAAATGAGCGATAAAGAGATTCATTATTTATTTTAGTTTTGGGAATACGAAAAACGGATAAAATGTGGAAAGAATTAGGAAAGCCAAAAGACATTTACAAAAAAGTCTCAAAGATTGAACTACATAGTTATTGGTTATAACCTGTTTTTTAACTCAGAATTATGTTACAAATTGAGTTAATCTTTGCCGTTTTTTATAAAGACTTCAGAAAGAAAGTGCCGTCGAATTGAAATGAAAAAATTATTTTCTTTAAAAATTAAAAGTTGTTCTGGGGTAGTATAGTTTTTGAATTATATTCCTGGATAGCAACTTGTACCATGCTCGTAAACATCAATACCAGAGCGTTCTGTATTGACAGGCACCCTCAAACCTATGAAACGTTTTAAAACGAAGAAAAACAGGGAGCCAACCGTAAAACACCACGCCACTAAGGTAACACAAGCAATAAATTGGGCAAGTAATTGCCAGCCGGAGCCGGTAATTAAGCCCCTTACACCTCCGTAAGTCCCATCAGAAAATATTCCAACTGAAAGCAAACCCCAGATTCCATTTGCCCCGTGCACAGAAGCAGCGCCAACGGGATCGTCCACTCTTAACTTACTTTCAATCAAATATAAGGACATTCTCGTAATTAAACTCGCAATAATTCCGATAACAACCGCTGCCCAATGTGGTACATACGCCCCGGATGCCGTTATTGCAACACATCCTGCCAGTGCCCCATTGCAAGTCATGATTACATCAAACTTTTTTGTTGTAAAGTACACGAGATAAAGGAGGGAAATTGCGCCTGCTACGGCAGATAAAAAAGTATTTACAGCTATAATAGACACGCGAAGTTCTGTTACTGCAAGCGTACTACCTGCATTGAAACCGAACCATCCGAATATCAAAATAAGCGTTCCAACCACAATATAGACCAGATTATGTCCGTGGATTACATTAGGGCTGCCATCAGGATTATATTTTCCAAATCTTGGCCCTATAAACCACGCTGCAATAAACGCAATTAAACCTCCCATTCCATGCACTACTCCAGAACCAGCAAAATCACGTGCCCCTGCTCCAAATGGCAGCAGTTCCAGCCATCCTTGGCCCCACATCCAGTGCCCAAAGATGGGATAAAGTACACCAGACAGAAAGGCACTATATATAATATGTACATGAAATTTAATTCTTTCCGCTACTGCACCGGCAACAATCGTACAGGCAGTAGCGGCAAACATTATTTGAAATATCCAGAGAACTGCAGTTGATACATCATAAGCATTCCCAATTAACAGGAAACCACTGTAGCCAATAAAATAATTCCCACCCAGAAGTCCAGGTGCTAATTTTGAACCTCCGAACATAAGTGCAAAACCAAAAAGCCAAAAAATTAGTGCACCGGCACAAAAATCTACAAAACTCATGGCGATGTAGTTGAGCGCGTTCTTCTTCTGGACAAAACCAGCTCCAAGGAATGTAAATCCGACCTGCATGTTAAAAACTAAAAAAGCACTAAGAAGTATCCATGCAAAGTTTACAGAAAATTTCAATCCCTCTATGCTATCTGAATAAGTATGAATGCCACTGGGATCACCGGCGAGCACATCTTTCATGAAGAAAATCGATAATCCGCTAAACAGAAGAGAGAAAAAAGAACACCTTTTCAATTTTATCCCCTTGTCAAAGTTGCTGATGTTATCCCGCAAATTGCAGGACAACATCAGCAAAGATCATGACAAATTATAGCATATGGTTCAACTTAGATTGCTGCTTCACCCGTTTCTTTCGTACGAATCCGGTAAATATTTTCCACGTTAAAAATGAATATCTTCCCATCCCCAATGCTTCCCGTTTGGGATTCATTAATGATAGTGTTGACAATTTTATCGACATCACTATCTTTAACAATAATTTCAATTTTGATCTTCGATAACAGATCAACCCGGTACCTTCTTCCACGCCATACCTCGCTGATGCCCTTTTGACTACCATGCCCTTTTACCTCTGTAACCGTCATCCCTGGATAGCCCAATTCCGTCAAGGCATCCCTGACAATATTAAACTTTTCTGGCCTAATTATTGCTTCAATTTTTTTCATGAAAAACCTCCGTCCATTGAATACTATCTAATTATAGTAAAATCGTTCTCGATATATATTATTTCTTTTTCTCCGGTTTGAGTCTTGCATATACCCATCGGCCAAGTTTATCCGAGTAAATCTTTTCTCTTCCTTTTTCTTTGCTGAGCGCTTCTTCAAGAATAGATTCTTGTTCTCTCTCTATCCGTAAGTCAGCTTCGGTTATTCTGGCCTCAGGTGCTATAAACTCTTCTTCTACTGGATAACATGGAGAACCATGGATATGCGTATCTACGCCGTCCGATTCTACAAGATCGGATACCCTTATTCCCATCGTATATTTTAATCCGAAGAATACGGCAGCTCCCCAGGCAAATGACCAGCCGATAGCGACTGCAGTTCCTATTGCTTGTGCTACGAGCTGCGAGCCGGAACCGGTAATCAAACCATACACACCGCCATAAGTGCCATCGGCAAAGATGCCAACAGCGAGCATACCCCAGATACCATTGGCAGCGTGAACTGCCACTGCGCCGAGTGGATCATCGATTTTAAATACAACTTCAACGAGCGAGAAGGCACCTCTCATTGCCAGACCAGCAAGGAGTCCGATAACAGCAGCCGCCCAGGGGGCAACATAAGCACAAGGTGCTGTAATAGCGACGAGTCCTGCTAAAGCACCATTGCAGATAAATGGCACATCGACGTAACCCATCCTGGCCCAGGTGAAAATCAGCATAACAACTGCTCCGGTTGCTGCAGCTATAAAGGTGTTGGCTGCGACTACAGACATACGCAGATCAGTCGCTGCCAGGGTGCTGCCGGCATTAAACCCGAACCAGCCAAAGGCGAGAATGAAAGTACCTATCACTACGTAGACAAGGTTATGACCCGGGATGGCATTTGCCGTACCGTCTGGATTATATTTTCCTTTTCTTGGTCCTAGCGCCCATGCGCCAACCAGCGCCATAATACCGCCTACCGTGTGTACTGTGGCACAACCTGCAAAGTCTTTTACTCCAGCTCCTATTGGGAGGCTGCCTAACCACCCGCCACCCCATACCCAATGTCCGTAAATTGGATAAATTAAACCACACATCAAAAAGCTATAGATAAGGTATGGTACAAATTTTAACCTTTCTGCAACAGCGCCTGCAATAATTGAGACGGTTTTTGTGGCGAACACCATCTGGAAAAGCCAGAACATAATCGTTTGAACATCATAAGACCTGCCGCTAAGGAAAAATCCATCCCATCCAATAAAGGAATTACCATACTCAAGTCCTGGTACTAACTGAGAACCACCAAACATTAACGCAAATCCGAACAGGTAAAAGACAACCGCTCCGAGTGTAGAATCAATGAAACAATGAGCCATATAGCCCAACATGTTCTTTTGCCGTAAAAACCCGCCCAGAAATGTAAATCCTGCTTGCATACTAAATACCAAAAAGGCTCCGAGTAACGTCCATGTGAAATTAATTGCATATTTCAAACCTTGAATGCTGTCTGTATACGTTTCGGTACCATTCGGGTCTGCTGCTTCAACAACTCCCAGATCTAACGTAAATATTCCCATGGTTATTAATAGCAACCATGTACTAATTATCATGTTATTCGATATACTTTTTTTATTAGATACACGTTTCATAAGTCCATCCCTCTCCTGGCAAAATATTACCTCTTATGCAAATTAATTACAATAACAAAATCTTAAAATGCGTCTCTATTTCATTATTCTTCTCTCGTTTTTTTCGCACCTCCTTTCGTAAATTTTTTATATAAAATACTGCAGTATTAATGAGATTTTTTGGCGACTTTTCTTACACCCCTGCGTAGGGGCGTGCAATACGCCACTGCAAGAATGGTTTGAAATTTCTATATATTAAAATTTTTAAGTAAACTGATCAACAGGAAGCAACAATTATGCCGATATTAAATCACTTGTATTTATTTTAATGCTTATAACATACTTCAACATTTGTAATTCATCTTGTATAAAGAGATATGATTTATTTTCAGTATGAATAATTCTGTAATTTTGAATATTTATTTTCCATATTGGTACAATTTGTGATCATTCTGTATTCATCTTATATTTTTTCGTAACATACTATTAAAATTCAAGTTATACAATAATTTTTTATAATAAATTAAAAGCGTTGTATTGGTTTATTTCAGCCACAATTGCAAATTTATTCATTATTTTTGAAAAATGTAAAAATCCTTGTTTTATCTTTATATTGCTTTATAATTTCGAAAACTGCCAATCCCTGGTAAAATATAGGTTTATCATGTATAGAATTAACAAGTATTATTTTGATGATTTCAAGTGTCAAGCAAGTTTACACAAATCGAACTATGCCATTTTAACCAATACGGAAGGAAAGGGGATAAAGTATTCTCCTGACTTTGATTTTTCAGAGGAATATTATATATTAAAGGAACTTTCTCATGATCAGATACCAAAGGTCTATGATTTTGGAATAGGGGATCTGTTTAGGAATGGAAGGTTTTTAATTAAACAAAACTTTATCGTATTACAGAATGTCAGTGGATATGATCTTGTAGAGTACTTTGAAGAGAAGGATGTTGAAAATCTGAAAACAATAGATGAGATCATTACATTATTTATTACTGTTTGTAATCCACTGCAGTATCTGCATAATAAGAACTATATTCATTGTGATTTGAAGCCCGGCCATTTGATTCTCAACCAAAAAACAGGATTGGTATATCTCATTGATTATGAGCTGACCATTAAAAAGGGGGGTGTTATCAAAGGGATTACGAAAGAATATTCATCGCCAGAGCAACTTCAGATGCTTTCATATCTTAAGGACCGGCCAAGAAAATTTCATTATGAGGATATTTCCTCTGCTGTTCGCTTAGATGGTAGGGCAGATCTTTATGCTGTAGGTCTTATACTCTATCAGATACTGACAAGGAGGCCCTGGCAAAATGAAAGAGTTCTACCCCGTCAGGTAAATAGCCAGGTACCTCAAAAATTGGAAGAAATTGTAAAGGGATTATTAGAGGTAAATGTTTCTCACAGGATTCCATCAGCCGAGGAGTTAAAAAGGGCACTGAGTGATATCTAGACAAGCTTATGAAAAATGTCATCATATCGGATATACATGGTAATGTTGATGCATTGCTGGCGGTAATAAAAGAAATCGCCGAGAAGGAAAATAATATTGAGAGACTGTTAATCGCAGGGGATATTGTTGGCTATGGTGCATCTCCAAATGAATGTTGTGATATTGTACGTTTTTTGATGTATGGAAGAAAGAAAGTGGACTTGGATACTATTTTCCAGATATCATCTCAACCATACTTTGATTCTGCACAGAGAGATAATTTGCAAAATGGTTTCCTGTTATTGGAAAAGAAGTGTATTGCTGTCAGCGGGAATCATGACAGGGAGGCAGTCGATATGCCTTCTCTTACCTCAGAAATGAATCCGGTGGCGAGGACTGCTATAGACTGGACGAAAGCGATGTTAACGAAGGAAAATTTTAAATTCTTAAGCAGCCTTTCCCTCAGGGCAAAATTTAGAAGGGAAGGGTTCGAGGTTGTACACAGTACTCCCACTTATCCACAGGGATACGAGTATGCCAAAAATGCAAGTGTGTTAAAATATATGACCTTGCGGTCAAAAATAACTTTTGGAGGGCATACACACCGGCCTTCAGCGTACATTTATACAAAGGAAGCCAGAACAGTAAGCGCATCAGTATTTATTCCGGCGGATAATTACGATATGAGACTTATGCTTATCGAGAGGGGATCAACAAACAGGGTGGAATCTTTTCATATCGATACAGAGAAGGAATGGAAATATTATATCAATGTTGGTTCGGTTGGTCAGCCAAGGGACGGGAACCCCCATGCATGTTATGTTGTATTTGATTCTGTTTCAAAACATCTCTGTTTTAAACGAACATGTTACAATACAGAAGCCGCATCAAGAAGAATCACGGAGGCACAGTTACCTCATGAATTGGCACAAAGGGTATTGAAGGGTGTTTAGACAATTGTTATTGAAAAATAAGGGATTGTAAAACTGAATTTTAAAGGGCTTGAAAATTATACGTCTTTTATTTGCAGCCACTTATCAAATTTCCCCTCTGACTTATATGGATAAAGATAAACCTTGCGTAGGAGGGGGAGGTTATACCTTGAATAGTTAGTAACATGCGTAAATGTAACCGGCGGTTATTCTGAAAAATTCATAAGAAGGTTTGTAACGTTAAATCAGCTCCCCCTGTTTTCACTTTTCACTAAATACAAAAGTTCCACTTTTTCCCCCGGACTTTTTTATAAGGTGGATATCGCTTATCACCATTCCTTTATCTGCAGATTTACACATATCATATATTGTAATTGCGCAGATGGCTGCGGCAGTAATAGCCTCCATTTCCACTCCGGTTTTTCCAGTAACCCGGACTTCTGAAAATATATCAATTGTATCAAGGGCATTATTCGTATAATCTATCTTTACACTGGTTAAGTTGAGTGGATGACACATGGGAACCAGAGCAGAAGTTTGCTTTGCAGCCATAATACCGGCTACTCTGGCTACCTCGAACACATCCCCTTTCTGTATCCTTTTATCAAGAATAAGCTGAAAGGTTTCCGGTTTCATAACAATCTTTGCATGTGCAACAGCAATCCTATCGGTAATTTCCTTGTTGCTCACATCTACCATGCGCGATGCGCCCTGTTCATCAAAATGGGTTAATTGTGTCATTTGACTAATATTCACCTCCTCTATTTGGTAAACCCGTCTATATCAACAGCAGTACTTTGTAGAAACTTCTTTTTGGTGAGCCACAAAATGTTTCATACGATCCCCTTGTTACGGGCTGAACTTAACGGCGGAACTGAGCGGCAACCACAAACGGTGCGCAATGGGCGAACGTAGCTGTTCTCCTGATTCTCATCGGCAAGCCGAGATTGAAAATAGCGGCAATAGCAGGTCAGGTGGAACGAATTGTTATGCAGCAGTTTTTGCCCAAGCTACTTCTAATGACCAGCGAAATAGTTCATCCAGCTTTTCAGCGTTGGGTCTAAAACTGTTCCCTTCGTACTTTTTGCTTCCAAGCCTTTCAAGTTCTGCCTCAATAAATTCGCTAATGATGGGTATTCTTGACTCCTTATCCAACTCTTGCCCCTCTTTTTTACGTTCCAACAACTCTCTTATGGCTTCCTTTAACTCCCTCGATGTTACCATACGGTCAACCAAAAACTCAAATTCCATTGGAACAACCCCGTAGCCTGCTTCGATCCACTTGCAAGCCAATATCGGACGTAGAACGTAAAAATATTTCTTCACCCACACGATTTCGCCTTTAAGATATTCTCTAAAATTGCCTTCGGCCATATGCAGATAATGATAGAGGCAAGATTTTGGATAATAATACTCCGGTATCAAGGCTTTAATCTTGTTTGCAATATCAAGCCGCTGTTGATAAATTATAGGTGAATTTAACCATTCCAGCAAAGGCGGGTTTGACTTTCGGAAAAGTTTAAGGGCTTTTCTGATGTCCCAACCATTTAGGTCTATTAAATCGTTGTCGGGTCGTTCGATCACGTCTCGTTTTTCATCAATGGTGAGATACCAATTCTTAGGGTGAATATACAAAAAACGTACATCATAGTCACTATCAGCGGAAGGAAAACCCCAGGCTCTACTTCCCGACTCACAAGCGTAGAAGATGCACACTCCTTTTTCTTGTTCAAGTTGTTGTAATATGGCTTGAATTTCTTTCTTTATCTCACCCATTTCATCTCCACCCCAGTCCGGCGGATAAAACCTATTTTTCACAAATCGGTGAAACGTCGAATACTGCCGGTCCCTGCACTTAGAGCAAGCGGGAACGACAGGCAAATTGTCAGGAAATGGTTCATCGAGGAACACACGTGACGGGTAATGATTGCGGGTACCCGTTTCTCCCCCACAAAAGGCACAGAACGCCAAGCACCTCTCGTTACCGTAAATCTGGAGCTTGTGCTTCATCACTCGGTCCGATATGGCGCCTAATATAAATTATACCGCTATTTGAGAATATGGAAGTTTATCAGTATAAAATTTTCATGTTATGTAAGCCAGTTCCGGGGGTGGCACTGACAAACTTTGTTTGTCAGTGTTTTATAATCCATACCCGCGTCCTCAGTGTTGGTTCAATCTTGTAGATTGAACCACATGTTTCGGCATTGACCTGTACGTTTTTGATTGGTATCTGGCATAGGAGACTTGCCCAAACGTTCCGGTTCAATCGTGGACGATTGAACCAACTCTGAGCACACGGACAAACCAGTTTGTTCGTGCCACCCGGTCTGGAATCCATCCTAGAATCCCAACTTAGTATCTATAATCATTTGGAGATATCGTGTTTATAAGAGATATCCAGTACAGACATAGGTTTTGGGATAACTTCTAGTTTATTTCCTTACTCAATATCTTCGATAAATATATTGCTAATCGCCTTTTCCTTTTGTCCTTTTTGAGTATGTAGGGCAGGCTTGCCAAAATAAATCCTACCGATTCTTTGTCAAAACCATTTCGACCCAATCATACGGAACCCATCCCGATTGTTCAATTTTTGGTAGGCGGATACCTACCCAACCCGGATCAGGCGTGCTTCTGTACCCAGCGGAGATGCAGGGTGTCGAGTTTGTAATGATGCAGCATCTGCATCTTATGTTCTGGGAAACCGAGGAAGTTGCTGAAGTAAAACAGGAAGACTAGCAGCGTGTCCAATTTAATGATAAAGAATCCCTTTACGACCATAAAGGGTGCGACCTGCGCAGTATAGTGGATAAGATATTCCCAAGCCAGGACAATACCGAGACCCGGCACTCCCACGATGGCGAGACCGAGGGCAAACAACAGTAAGTTCGTCAGGGGAGAACGAGAGAGCTTCGCAGTATAGTTCATATGATTCTCGCTACCATTTGAGAATGTATACGCCGAGAAAAAAGCTAACCCTGCAAAGGCAATGGCAAAGACAATCACAGACAGCCAGTAAAGCTGATTTGACGCGTCTATATGCCTTACCAACAGCAGTGTGTGTTCGATTCCTATTACAGATGCAGAGCAAACGAGAGTTACGAAAAACATGCCTACTTTTCGGATATTATAGAAGGTTAGTACGCAAAAGCCCACCGCCAGAGCCAGTAATATTTCATCTTTGGCATTGAAATGTTTCCAGTTGATAATGAAAGCCGTAATGGTATTCCCACCGCTGTCACTGGTAAATTCGACGTTGAAAAAATTCCTGTTAAGAAGGAAGATCACAATACTAAAGACAATCCATACCGAAGCGATCATGATAGCGAAGCGATGTGCCGCTTTCTTATCGTAACGTAAGAATTTCAGGCCGAGAAACTGATCGATAAAATCGAAGGAGCGATGGAAAAAACCAAACTCATTGATCGTTAGTGAGTAAAGCCAATTTCTGAATCCCTCGGGAAGGATAGCTTTGAAGTGACGACCGGTGCTCGTTATCTTTGGTCGCCGTTTTTCCATAGTATGGTAAAGGTGAAGCAATGACGGGGTGCGTAAGAACTCAAAGGTGCGATAGATTCCGTGTGATACTACGTGAATCAGGGCAAGGGTATGGAATCCGAGAAATATCTCTATATAGATAATGGCTAACTGTGTTACAGTAGCATATGCGATGGTATTCTTGGCGTCGGAGATCTGCCGGCTCATGTGGGTTGTGATGATGGCAGAAAACACGCAAATGGCAATCGCAACGGCTATAGCATTTACAGGATGTGAAATTGACCACACTTCAGGCCAATACGCCGGAAGTGACCACTCCTTTGGCCAGAAGCGCAGAAGAAGAAAAATAGGGATATGAGTTGATAACGAACCATAAAAGACCGCACTCGATGGTGTGGGTCCCTCCATCGCCCGTGGCAGCCAGATCCACGGAAAAATACCTGACTTGAAGAAGCATGCGAGAATCAATAAGACCATCGCCCATTCGCTGCCATTTTTCTCCAGAATCGATGCCATACTGGTCATGTCCTCGGTGTGGAAGAAGAGTAGTAACACGATTAGAGAGAGCATGAAGACGTCTCCAAATTCGTAAATAAGCAACACCCTCATGGCGTTCTTGAGTGGATTGAGGCGGTGCTCGTAAAAAGCGATGAGAAGTACCGAAGAAAATCCCAATAGTTCCCAACCCATGAAAAAAAAGGTGGAGCCGGAACTGAGAACGATAAGCTTTATGGACAAATGAAAGATAAAATAGAGGGAAAAGAACTTATGGTAATATGCATCGCGGTGCAGGTAGAAGAGAGAAAAGTGGCCGATGACAGCAATGATTATGGTTGTGAAGACCAAAAAGATAAACGTAAGGATGTCCCAATGCACAATGAATGGCCAGCCAAGGAAACAGAAGGATTCGATCTGTACCGTAACCGCTTTAAATCCCAGAAAATATAAGGCAACCGCGATGTGAATAAAATCACTGATATTTCCCCATTGGACGAGTTTACGAACCATGTACTCTTCGCGTTCCTGCTTGCTGGTAAAATACTGGATGTTTACAAAAAGTATCTTGGCGATTGGGAACAGGACAAAGTAATGCACAAGATAGGTAATCAAAGAGTTTTCCATCATATACTCCTAGATAATTTTACCAAACAAAAGATGATCTTGCTCGATGAAAAACCGTGGATCGTTGCTCTTGTATTCGGGTACATCCACCATTTCTTCAAACGCTACAAACCGGCCTTCCAGCCCACCTTTCCACAAAAATATTTTTTCCTGATCCTGATCATGAACCGCGAGGGTGATCCAGTTGTGTTTCACCAGGCACTGAAAGTGCCCAGGTTGGCCGGTATAACCGAAGGCTTCACCGAGAATGGTTTCCATCGTCTCGACTTTACAGCAAACAACGAGAATCAGCCGGGCTGGTTCGTGAACTTCGACCATTTGCCAAGGCAATCCCAGCAGCAAATCGCTGAGGTGTCCGTTCATCACACCCAACAGGGAGGTGATGTTATGGGGTAGTTTGGTACCGCAGCCGTAGTGCTCGTTGTCGATAAAGCTAAAATAGTACTCAAGGTTAATTCCCGAACACACCGGCCCAATTGCGCCGAGGATGGCTCTCAGGAAATTCCCTTCGGAGTCCGCTTTGTAATTATAGGAAATCAAAAATGCACGCCTGTCTAAGAATAGGTTTCGTGTTAGATACCTCGGCCCTACGATGGCAATTGCATTGGTGCAATGACCGTATTCAGGCCGCGGCTGGGTAAGATCCATCGCTCGCCCATAAGCATAATCGGCGAATGCCTTTTCCGATTGGTCCGTCTTTACCTCGTCAAATCGTCTGCAGCGCTCTTTTGCATTTAACGCCGCTGCACGACGAATCGTGTCGATATGCCTCTGCAGGCGCGGCTCTATGGTATCGGGGAGGTCAAAAAAAAGAACCTCATCGCTGCAAGTATTGTGGTATCCACCGATGAATCGGGTCCAATCAGGAATAATTATGCCATTTTTCACCAGTCCTGCGCGAACTTCGGGTTCGTTGCAAATGGCTGCAAAAATACGCCCGTTTGGTGCACCGCGTCCCCCCGCACATGCCCCACAGTCGTGGGCGGCTTCGTGGGGGTTATTGAGGCTGCTTGATCCGTGACCCAGGATAAACACATAGGGTGAGAAGTTGTCCGATAACCCGGCACCTTTGAGTATTGCTGTGGCGCGGGCGATCCGGGCTTGCAGATCCCATCCTTTTTCATTTTCATTATTTTCCTTCTTGTAAACCAATCGCGTCTTAGGTTCATGGGCTGCCAGATAGCGCCGTAGCTTAGAACTGTACTTCGGTGAGAGAACATCCAGAATATACGGCAAGAAATTAATGAGACCGCTGAAAATAGTGTGGATAAAACTTCCGATAAGGGTCTTCGAGGCTTGCGTAATTGCCCATTGCACTTCTCCGTAAAGCTGGAGTTTTTTGGGCATTGCGTCTTCGAGTCTCACTGCCTCCTCGTAGACTTTTACCGATGGTGTTACCAAAGGATGGGGACACATCTTGCGGTAATGCTTATCCGCTGCTCCCTTAAATTTCATATCGAGGGCAAAATGTCCTGCCGCACTCAGGGTTTCGGCGTCAGGGTCGATTTGTTCAAGATGGCGACGAAAGGATTCCTCTCGCTCGTCGATACACGTGAAGACTTGATAATTCGGAAGCCTGTATGCCGGCTTTTCATCAATAGCGCACTGCCGGTATGCAGAAAGGAATTGGTTGTAGAGGGTATCCTCATAAGCACGCTGCCAAATCTCCAGACAATTTTCTTCGGTAAATTGGGTAACCTCTTTGGGAAATTTACTGTCATTTTCTATACCCAAAGCATTTACGAGAGAAGTGACAAAGTACGGATCGTACAGGGGTTCTTGTTTATAAACCGGAATCTTTAAGTCTTGCAGATTGCATATGCACTCGATAGCCGCTAATTCGAGGGTGAGAATTACGGGAATGACCTCTTTAAAATCTGCCTTGATATCCGGACTCGGAATCCATTCCGGCATCGTTTCCAGAGAATTAATGGTTCCCATCCATCCCTTGTGGCGATACAGGGTACGGAATATATAGTCATCCAAGTGTTTCTCCGGAATGGCTAAACGTTGAAGCAGAAGTGCGATGGCCTCGTCGTATTTGTACTGTTTCATCTCGGTGATCACTCGTTTTAAGGTCTTGAGGAATTTCGTGCCGAGGAAACCGCTTTGCGAGTAAATTTCACAAAAGCACTGCCACATTCCTTTCTCCCGGTGCGGGATAGGCCAATAGGCCAAACCAAAATCGAAATAGGATGACAGGAACTTAAAGAGAATCGGCTGTATCAACTCGTCAATATCCTGATTGTGGGTAATTTGGATTGCCTCTTTATAATAACCCGAGCGTTGGTACGCAGTGTCATTTACAAACTGCAAAATCCTTACATCCGGTACAGGGCGAACATGAGGCTTTTCTGTCATGAGCTTAAACAGGATATCCGGTTGAATCGTAAGCTTATGATGCTCGATATATTCTTTGATCTTCTTTTGAAGAATGTCCGCCGTAATGCGGCCTCGTTCAAACGCTAGGAGAAACTCTTCTTCGGACATAAACGCTTTGGCACCGTAAATACGCCCCGCCTGTTTAACGCCCTCGAAAAAGTCGTATGTTTCAAAGTGATGAATGGTGTTATGGTGAACGAAGAATGGCAGTGGGCCTTGATCAGGTAACAAATGTTTTGCGTGTTCGATAGCGTGCTTAATCTTGTCAGACATCATTTCCACTGACGATAGAAAATATACCTAGATTTATTGAAGAGTTTCTAACTGATGATAAGACGGTAAAAGCACACCAAATATTGCAGAGTCCTTCGCTTTCTGTACAAGAGAGGCAATTGCCCCAAAGAATATAATACCTAATTAGGGGTACTTGTTATTTCTTTTGCAGGAAAGCTTTATTATAAAAGATACATATTAGACATGTTCAAGAACCGTTCAATTTAGGTCTGGAGAAAAGAGAAAACCGACCAAAAATTGATGAAAACTGCTTGCAACCGGCATACTTACCAAGTACTGAGAACTCAGTACTATTTATTAATAAAATAAACTATTAAAAAATTAGCTCATCATTAAAAAAAATATTCTAGCAAAAATTTAAAGGAATAGCAAGGTTTTTATGCCTTTTCAGTTAAGTTGAACACGTACGAAGGTAAATTATTCGCGAACGACAATGGTGAAAATAAAGCAACAAAAAATAATGGCGCAATGCAACTCAAAACGTTTGGTACGTTTGTCTATGCCTGGCAACAACCAAAAGCCGTACATCAATTGCAAACGTATGGTTCAATCTGCAAGATTGAACCAACATTGGAAAAACAAATATACAAATATTTACGTCGAGGTACTTAGGGCGTATAGAAATAATCACATCCATTGAAAAAAGAACTCCAGTTATCCACCCACTTGGTGCATCACAACGTGGCCTTTTCCGGAGTGCACAGGAGGTTTTAAATTTGCGGCACGGATAAACGCATCGGTAAGTGATTCCTCGGTGGGGTTGTTTCTCAAGACGATTCTTAAATCGACCTCTCCTCCAGATAACAGGCAAGAGCGTAATTTTCCGTCAGAGGTTAGACGAAGACGGTTGCATGAATTGCAAAAGGGTTGGCTTACCGCTGATACAAATCCCAACTTTCCCATAGCGCCTTTAATCTTATATATCTTCGCTGCGCCACTTCCAAGTTCCGGGGCAGGAAGTGCCACGAGTCCATTGTTTTTTTCAATAATACTGATGATATCTGCCATAGGAATAAACTGGTCCTCAGAAGATAAGTTTGCTTTATTCATTGCCATATATTCAATGAAGCGTACTTCGAGGTCTCGTTCCAGAGTAAGCCGGGCAAACTCTTCAAATTCATCATCATTTATTCCTTTCATGGCAACTACATTGATCTTCGTATTTCTAAATCCTAAGCAGAGGACTTCCTCAATTCCATCCAGAACATCTTTTAACTTACCGCCTCTGGTAATCCTTTCAAACTTTGCTTCTTCCAGACTATCGAGACTAATATTTAGTCTAAAAAGGCCGATTTCTTTTAGCACTCTCGCGTAGTTTTTCAGATAAATGCCATTCGTTGTTATTGCAAGGTCTTCTATACCTTGGATATTCCCTAACATATACAAGAGATGTTCAATATTTCTCCTGGCAAATGGCTCTCCCCCGGTAAGACGAAAGCTTTTGATCCCTAATTTAACAGCGTGCCGTACGACAACTGCAATTTCCTCGTACGTAAGGATATCTTTATGTCTTGCGAGCTCTAGTCCGCTTTCTGGCCTGCAGTATATACACCGAAGATTACAGAGTTCGGTCACTGATATCCTTAATCGGTTTATCCTTCTAAAATATTTGTCTATAATACTCACGTTATTAATCCTTCCCTTATAGGATTATCCTATAAAAGTTTTTTAGAAAGTTTTTAAGAGATTTTTCAGGATTTATGGCGAATGGTTACATGGTGGATGGTTGATAGGGGAGAATAGTTTTTATCATTACACGATATTTAGCCATATAAGACGTCATGTTGCCGTCCAGACATATAACCACGAACCACAGCTTTTGAAATGGTACGGTATCTGTTTTTTAATTTTATCTATTCATTGCAGATATTGAGTTACGTATCATCAGTATTATAACTTGTTTTCGGTATGATTTGGTATTCCTTCATCTTTCTCCACAAGGTTGTTGTGGAGATTCCAAGATTGCTTGCGACCTGTTTGCGATTTCCTGCATATTTCCGTAAAGATTCTACAATTGTTTTTCTCTCTTGTTGTGCCAATGCAGCTCGGATACCTCCCATTTCCATCATAAAATCAATGCTTTCTGTAGTCCGTATATTTTGTAAAACCAGATCAGCGGTAGTAATTTGTTCACCTTTTAAGAGAGTGACAGCCCTTTCAATAATATTTTCCAACTCTCTGACATTGCCGGGCCATGGATATTCCAGGAGGAGGGTCATTGCTTCACCGGATATTTCTGGTGGATGCTTTTTTAGCTTGTTCGAGAATATGTTTACGAAATAGTTGGTTAAAACAGGGATATCTTCTTTTCTTTCTCTCAGTGGTGGCAGATGAATTCTGATAACGTTAAGACGGTAAAATAAATCTTTTCTAAAAGATCCATTTTTCGTAGCATCATCAAGATCTTTATTCGTAGCAACAATGATCCGGACGTCGAGATAAATCGGTTTATTATCTCCAACCTTTCTTATTTCACCATTCTGCAGGAATCGAAGTAATTTTACCTGGGTTGAAAGTGAAGTTTCACCGATTTCATCCAAAAATAAGGTTCCTCCTTGTGCTTCCAGGAAGATACCTTTTTTATCCTTTACTGCACCAGTAAATGAACCCATTACGTGTCCAAATAATTCGCTCTCCTGCAAATTTTCTGGTAATGCTCCACAATTTACTACAACGAAGGGCTTGTCGTTCCTGCGGCTATTATTGTGAATAGCACGAGCGACTAACTCTTTTCCCGTCCCGCTCTCTCCAGTAATTAAAACAGTACTTTCACTGTTTGTCAGTTCCATGAGGATATTCAAAACCCTCATCATTACGGGAGAATTGCCGATAATACCTTCAAACCGATACTTTTCTTTAATTTTCTTCTGAAGGTTACTCGCCTTGTCAGATAGCCGTTTCTTTTCTAATGCCCGTTCGATTACGGAAAGTATGTCAGAAAGCTGAAAAGGTTTGGTAACGTAGTCATAAGCTCCATTTCTCATGGCCTGAATAGCGCTGTCAATGGTACCGAACGCTGTCATAACAATAACCTCTGTTGATGGACTGATGGACTTGATGCGCGACAATACCTCCAAACCGTCCATATCTTCCATCTTCAGGTCTACAATGGCCAAATCAAAAAAGTCCATTTTTTGTAATTTTATGGCCTTTTCCCCATTTTCAACGGCATTTACAGAATAGCCGGCCCTTTTAAAAGCGATGGCGAGGGATTCTCGCATATTCTTTTGATCTTCTACAACCAGAATATTAAACATAAGCCATAAGAACCTATACGGAAATGGTTTTAACTTGTTTGTTTTTTATTGGTAATCGGATGGTGAATATTGTTCCTTTGTTCCGTCTGCTTTTTACGTCTATTATACCACCATGATTATCTACAATCCGGTGTACGATAGAGAGTCCCAACCCTGTTCCCTTTGATTTCTTTGTGGTAAAAAATGGTTCAAATATCTTTTTGATAATTTCAGGTGGAATTCCATCACCCGTATCTGAGACGGTAATTTCTATTATATCATTTTTTGTGAGTGTCTTTGGCCTTTTCACACGGATGAGTATTTTTCCACCTCCGGGCATTGCATCAATTGAGTTTACAAATAAATTCCAGAATATCTTCCTGATCCAGTTCCGGTCCAAATAGATCATGGGAATAGTATTTTCGTATATTTTAATAACCTTAATTTCCTCATTGAATCTTGCATCCTGTTCCAAAAGAAGGAGTGTTTCATCGATTATTTCAAGGATGTTGCTCCTGACGAAATGATATTCAGCAGGATGTGCAAAGTTAAGGAAGTTTGTAATGATGCTGTTGAGCCGATCGGTCTCCTCAACTACCATATCAAACAACTTTTGATCGTCCCCTTTTAAAGTTAAATCCCGCTTTAGCATACAAACTGAATTTGATATGGCGCCTAACGGATTCCTGATTTCATGGGCAATAGAAGCGGCTAATTCTCCAATGGATGCCAAACGTTCAGAACGGCGTATCTGCTCTTCTATCTTTTTCCTGTCAGTAATGTCTCTGATAATCCCCTCAATGCCAATAATATTCCCATTTTTATTTTTAATTGGGTAAGTGTTTTGGGAAAGCCATATCTCTTCACCATTTTTGCAATAAATCCTGTATTCCAGGTCTTTTGAGACCTTTAATTCTCCATCGAATATCTTCTGTATTGTCTCTTTAACAAGCTTCACATCATCCTTATGAATTATTTCGGTTGCTAAGGAGGATGTCTTGTAGTATTCCTGGGGAAGATAGCCTGTTACTTTTTGCAATGCGTTGTTGAGGAATAGGTATCTTCCGGCTTTGTCCATCCGGAATATGATATCCTCAATATCTTCTACCAAATTTCTGTATTGTTCTTCCGATTCTTTAATTTTATCAAAAAGACGGGTATTGTCAATTGCAATAGCTAATTGTGGGGCGATCTTGTTGATGAAGTCAAACTGGCTTTCGGAAAAATTATTGACCTTCCTGCTTCCAAAGTTAACGCTTCCCGTAATTTCACCCTTACAGATAAGCGGAAATGCCAATCGGGATTTAATTCCTGCTTTAAACAAAATGGGGTCGGTGGAAAATGCCCCCCGGGAAGTATCGTTAACCATATAGATTTCACCATCATCCACAACTTTTCCCGCCAGGGTCCCATACTTAGAATAATGGACTCCCTCTTCTAATTTTGAAACACTATAATCTCTTGAAACAGCAAAAATTAAAAATTCTTCCCTCTTTCCATCAAGAAGGGTAATACTCATCCGGTCAAAATCAATGACATTGTTAAGTTCCTCACTCAGAGATTTGAAGACTTCACGGATATCAAGCTTTGAGGCAAGAAGCTTGTTGATATTGTTCATGATGTCCTTTTCCTGCTCGATCCTCTTCCTTTCTGTTAAGTCAATAATAATCCCTTCGTACCCGATAATATTATTTCGCTCATCCCGCCTCAGGTTGCTTGTCATAAGGCAGGGTACTTTGGTGCCATCTTTCTTTTTTAACTCCACCTCATGATCCTTAATAAAGCCATTTTTACATACCAGTTCTTTGACAACCTTACCTTCGGAAGGGCTGAAGAATAAGTGTATAATTAAGTTCAGTTTTAATATTTCATTTTTCGAATCATATCCAAACAAGTCTACTCCAGCCTGATTGATATCTGCAAACTGACAATCTGTATCACAGAAAAATACGACATCTTTGCTTGTCTCAAAAAGGCGTCTGTACTTTTCTTCCGATACCCTTAACTTCTGTGTCCTCTCCTCAACAATTTTCTCAAGCTGCATGGTATAATTGTGAAGTTCTTGTTCTAATAATTTTTGTTCAGTTATATCTCTGGTAATCATTACGAAGCCAATTGGTTTTCCATGATTTGATTGTCGTGTCGTAAAGGTGCCGTACCCGGTAAATATTTCTCCGTTCTTGCGTATTAGTTGCATTTCGCGTTTATACCTGCCGGTAAGCAGGGTTGTTTTTAGTATTCTTTCAACCTTACCGGACGCAATATCTGTTTCTGTATGCAGTATCCGGATATTGGATTTATGAATCAATTCCTCAGGTTCGTATCCATACATCCTCTTTGCACCCTCGTTAAAGGCTAAAATATTTCCGTCAAGATCCGCCGCAATAATCGAATGTTCTGTAGAGCTGATCAGGATGCTGTTCAGAAAGTTTGTTGTTTCCAGCAACTTCGATGTCTTTTCCTGCACCGATTCTGCCATTACATTGAATGCATCTCCCAGTTCCCGTACCTCATCTTGCGTCTTTATTGTTACCCGCTGTGATAAATCACCTGCAGACATCTTCCGTGTTGCCGTTGTTAATTCCATAATTGGATGAGCTATCTTTTGTCCGATAAGAAAAGCAAATGCAATTCCAGCAACTGCTAAAACTACCCCGGCTGTAGTTAGGTATGAGAGTATTTTTAAGAATGGATTTGTTAAATTATTTATCACCAGAGCCGCTTCATCGATATTGATTTCTGTAATAATACCCCATTTAAGATCAGGTATACAAAACCACGCCCCCAGTACTTTTTTTCCCATGTAATTTGTATATCCATTTACGTCAAATCCATGAATACCCTGTAAGCATGAGGTTGCGCTTTTCGTGTGCTTTTTGGTTTCAGGATCAATAACGGTTAGGCCGATCGCTGTTCCCTCATGGAAGTGTTTTGGATTCTCTGATTGTTCCGGAAAGTTAAACCTGGAGATCATCACACCGTATTGGTTGATAATGTAAGTGTCGTAATTATCCTCATGCGGTGTTTCTTGCAGTTTTTTAGTAAGAGCAGTAAGATCGGCTTGAAGTATTATTACCCCTACCACATCTCCATTCCCGTTTCTTATGGGCATAGAGGTGCAGATAAGAGGTAACCCCGATGGTCGATCATCGGGATTATTTGAATCAGGGAAAGCAGGAGGAACAATATCTGAAATATGGGCCATACCCTTGGTGGCATAAGCGAAACCTTCGCTGCCGGCTATATTCAGCCCTATGAGTCTATTATCGGTCGAAACGAGAATGGTGCCGGATAAATCGCTGATGATAAACTCACGGAAGTACTCTGTGTAGGGAATGTGGGAAATGAACTCAGAGTTGGTATGGTTGTCTGTTTTTGTCAGATTAGCTGCAGCCGCTACAAACGAATTGTTTGCAACGTGTACTGCATGACTTTTTAACTTATTGAGCCAATTGTTTACCTGAAATACCCGTTTAGAGCCAATCAACTGGAGATTGTTCGTTACTGTTTCCTGGATGGCCTTTTGGGCAGTAGGATAAGCAATAAGCCGCATTACCAATAATGGTGTCAGGACAGCGATCAGGAATAAAAAGATTAATTTGTTCTTGATTGATCGAAACATATCGCCACCCTTTATGGGATAGTTAGATTATTTACTCATTGTCATATACCTAAAACATAGAAAATGTCTTTCGGAATGGTACATTGAAAAGGGAAAAGAGAGGATTCAAAAATAAAGATAATTCTATAGTGTTAAGTCAAGGTTTTTTGGTTTCTTCGAGAAAATTTGGGTCCACTGGTACCTTACCCAAAAAAGGGACTTCCTTAAATTCCGTTACTTTATCCATTTCATTTCTATGAGACTTGACAGATGCTTCACATTTTCTAACAATCTCATCAAAAGCCTTTGCTGCGTCTGAATCGGTAGATACAAAAGCCTCTCCCTTGTCACATTTTTCCGTAATTGCCGGATCTAAAGGTATCTTCCCAAGAAACGTTACACTCAATTCTGCGCAGATTTTCTGACCTCCACCTGTTTTAAATACATCAATCTGTTCATTGCAGTGAGGGCATACGAGACCGCTCATGTTTTCTATAATCCCGATAATTGGCACGTTACTATCTCGGGAGAAGAATACAGCCTTTTTTACGTCTAACAGAACCACATCCTGAGGTGTTGTAACTATTACCGATCCATCTACCTTTCCAATAAGTTCAATAACAGAAATGGCCTCGTTACCTGTTCCCGGCGGCAGATCTACCAAAAGGTAATCCAGTTTTCCCCAGCAAACACTTCCCATTAATTCGCAGAGAAAGTCCCATTTTGCCGAATCTCTCCAGATAACCGGCATTGACGGATTTTCAATCAAAAATGAAAGAGATGCTACTTTTAAATTTGGCAAAACTTCCAAAGGTATTACACCGCCGCTATCACCCCTAAGTCTTCTTCCTTCTACTCCCAGCATCATCGGGATATTGGGACCGTGGATGTCTGCATCGGCGATTCCGACCTTATAACCTTTTCGGGCTAATGCAACTCCAAGGTTTGTTGTTACCGTACTCTTGCCTACCCCGCCTTTATTACTCATCACGACAATTTTATAGGTAATTTCTTTCATGCGCTGGGCAGTTGCCCACCTGTTGTGTTCTATCTGATCTAATTGGCAAGATAACTGTTTCTCACATAATTCACAGGTAAACGGAATCGTACAATCTGACATCACATCCTCCCTCTTTACTGATTTCATTACTCACTTACGGGTTCAAGGTAACAGCTTGAGCCCTACCATTTAGAATACTTAATCAACATTCATGGTTACTTTTGATTTGAGAAAACGGTATCAATTCCTCAGGATTTTGTAACTATCCAGGCTGTCCGGTTCAGGGTTTACAGTTATTTTAATTTCTTCAAACCTTTCAATCTTCATCTCTCTAATCCTGAACTATGAATTCTGAATCCGGACAGTTACAAAATTTCTTCAATGAGGGCTCAAATTTCATGTCTGAACCCGCATAAAATATTTTGTGAAGACAAAAAAAGTTACCTACGCGGTACAGTTTTAATCGCACAGGGACTATTTATCGTATTGCACGCATGCTCACAAACCCCACACCCGACACACTTCTCGGCGTTAATCAAGGGCTTGCCGTCTTCCTGGTATATTGCGTCTCCACGCAAGGGGCATTTTATCAAACAAAGCTGACAATCCTGTCCTCCCCATGCCATGCATTGTGATGTATTAATTGTTGCAACGCCCATCCTGATTTTATCTATCTGTTCAACAGGCTTTAAAGCCCCTTCTTTGCAGGCTGTAATACATACGAGACCATTGCATAGCACACAAGGATTTTCTTTCGGTATTATGATAGGTGTATCTAGAGCAACATCCATTAAACCCTGAGACCGCTTGATAGCCTTTGCAGGACATGCCTTGATACACTCATCACAACGGGTACATAGGGAAAGGAATTCGGTTTCTTCAACAGCACCGGGAGGACGCAAATAGGTTCCGTATGATTTTGGTATTACACGGTCTACCTTTTGGCTGGCATAATCGGCAGCCTTATTACCCACAAAAACAAACAAATCTTTAAAAAGTTGCCGCCTGTTTACCAATTTTTCTGTCTTATTATCCATAGCAGAATAAATGAAAATGGTGAAAGCTTATCGTTATTTGCAGCAAAGTGTATACAGGGGGAAAAATGAAAAGGCAAAATAAGGAATCATATATTCTCTGAATACTCTTGCTTTTATTGTTAATCAGCAGTTATTCATTTTATCTAAAAGAAGATGGAATTACCAAGAGCTCATATAGTAATTCCTAAAATTCAAAGTTTACTTCAATAAAAATAGGTTGTCAAGGTTAAATCCCGACCCTCCTATCTTAAGAATTGCAGGATTTCATTTGTTTTTAAAATATATGATATATAATGTATACATTATGGAATCTAAAGTACCGATAATATCTGTCGTAGGTAGGTCAAACAGCGGTAAAACTACCCTTATTGTAAAAATTGTTAAGGAATTGAAATCGAGGGGTTATAAAGTTGCCACTATGAAACATAGCCATCACAATCTTGAACTCGATACCAAAGGAAAAGATAGTTGGTGGCATACACAGGCCGGGGCCGATGTTGTCGTCATAGCCTCACAAAAAATGATGGGCATCTTACGCAGGGCACCAAAAGAGCCTCCTTTGATTGACATTGTAAATACCTATCTGCAAGATATGGATATCGTTGTTATCGAAGGTTATAAAACCGAAGCTATTCCAAAAATTGAGGTATTTCGCACTGAGATAAGCACTGAACTGGTATGTAAGGGCGATAAAAACTTGGTGGCCGTTGTGGGAGACAGAGAACTGAAGACCGGCATACCATTTTTCTACAGTAACAATGATGTTTCTCCCCTTGTGGACTTTTTGCTGTCAAAACAAAATATCTTTCCGGGAAGTAAATGAGATGCTTTGACTTCGTCTTAAACCCTGTTTTCGTAAAAACAGCGATCTGTACAGTATCTCTTTCTCCCAAAAATAATCTTCCTTTTCGCTCTAAGGAATAAAGGGGTACTATGTTATAAAATTTACTTTGAAAATCCTGTAAATGCAACTACAATGGTACTTATGAGAAACATGAAAAACACTATTTCTATCCTGGTTTTTTGCCTTTCCCTATTTTTTTCTTCGGGTTGTAGTTTGATATCCGTTTCCCTTACACCTTCTATTGGACCGCTCCAGGAAACGACACTCATGGGGACGGGAAAAGATAAGGTTCTCATTGTTGACATTTCCGGCATTATTTCTGAAGAAGACGACAAGCGTGGTTTTGTAAGCCTTTCAGAAGAGCCTGATATTGTCACCCGTGTTAAGGAAGAACTCAAAATGGCAGCGAGAGATGAGCGTATGAGGGCTGTTATCCTGCGTATTAATAGTCCGGGCGGAGGAGTTACGGCCTCAGACATGATTTATCATGAGATTGAAAAGTTTAAAAAAGATACAGGTATTAAAGTTATTGCTTGTATTACGGACTTAGGAGCGTCAGGCGGTTATTACGTAGCCGTTTCAGCAGATAAAATTATGACACATCCAACAGCCGTTACCGGTAGTATCGGCGTCATTATGCTTAATCTCAGTGTGGAAGGACTTTTACAAAAGGTCGGTGTAAAAGACACCTCGATCAAGACCGGCGAGTACAAAGATATGGGATCACCGTTGAAACCGATGACGGAAGAAGAGCGGGAGATATTCCAGAATATACTTAATGATATGTATGAGAGGTTCCTGACCGTCATTGAAATGAACAGAAAAGAACTAACCAGGGAAAAGCTCAAATCGCTTGCTGATGGCAGGATTTATACTGCCCAACAAGCTCTGGAAAATAAGCTTGTCGATAAAATCGGTTACCTCGATGAGGCTATTTTATTGGCAAAAGAGGAAGCACAGATAGAAGAAGCACGGGTTGTCATCTACCACAGACCAGGTGCTTATAAAAATAACATTTATTCAAAACTCACCGGTATGAATACCATTAACCTCGTAAACATCGATTTAAGGTCATTTATCAAATCAGGAACGCCTTCTTTCATGTATTTATGGGCACCATAAACAAATCCTTTAACCCCGCTTTGCAAACTTATCCTTACCCATATCTTTTTCAGCCCGGTAAGGACTGTTGTTAATAGGCAGGCAATTTATTGCCTGTTTTGGATTACATCAATTATATAAGTTCCATAGGGACGACCGAAACAGGTACAATTCAATCGTTCCTATGGGACTCGTTTCCTTTTATTCAAATGCAGGCAATAAATTGCCTGTCTACTGTCGTATACTTCCTTATGGAGTGCGAAGAGTAAAATACCGATACTTTTACTTACCCCATGAAAGATGCGGGTAAAGATAATCTTTGCGAAGGAGAGGAGCGGGATAATTGTAAAGATATTCATAAAATTCAACAGAATTTTGAATAACTACCAAATTGCGAAATTATCTTCTTATCGAGTGTTTTTTTCTCCCGACCTGCATCTCTCATTGCTTTATGTTCGGTTTCGCCGGGCAGATATTATAACCCTAACGTAAATATTCCACAACCTTATCTCCCATTCCGGAAGTCGAAAGTATTTTTTCCCTCTGTGTATTGGCAGAAGCGATGTCGCCCGTCCGGTACCCGTTATCCAATACAGCCAGAATTGCTTGCTCAACGGCAGTCGCTTCTTTGCTGAGCCCGAAGGCATATTTCAACATCATTGCCCCTGATAATATCTGTGCTAAAGGGTTCGCCTTACCCTGTCCTGCAATATCCGGAGCCGAGCCGTGAATGGGTTCAAAAAGACCAAAACCTGTTTCTGAAAGGCTAGCGCTGGGAAGCATGCCAATAGAACCGGTAATAGCAGATGCCAGATCTGAGAGGATATCTCCAAACATATTTTCAGTAACAATCACATCGAATTGTTTTGGGTTTGTAGCGAGCTGCATTGCAGCATTGTCAACGTACATATGCGTGAGCTGGATTTGTGGATAATTTTTTTGGACGTAATCGATAACTACTTTCCGCCATAATTTCGAGCTCTCCAGGACATTTGCTTTATCAATAGAAGTTAATCTCTTGCCACGCTTCATCGCTGCCTCACAGGCCACCTTAGTAATCCTTTTAATTTCCAGCACGGAGTAGATCATATAATCTACGGCATAATCCCCCTGAACTGCTCCTTCTTTCAGGGTAAGTGATTCGATCTTGTTCTTGCCAAAATAAACTCCTCCTGTTAATTCACGTATAATCAGGATGTCTAATCCTCCCTTTAATCGCTCTGATTTCAGGGATGCCGCATCTGCCAGTGGACCGAAGATTACTGCCGGACGCAAGTTTGCAAATAATCCGTAAATAGCCCTTAAAGGCAGTAATGCCCCTCGCTCTGGTGTCAGATCCGCCGGTAAACTTTCCCATTTGGGTCCTCCAACTGCCCCAAAATAAATTGCATCAGCATTGTCACATATCTTTTTCGTTTCGTCCGGTAATGGGTGACCATGCTTATCGTAAGCACATCCACCTACCAGGGCCTCTTTATATTCGAAGGTATGGCCGAATTTCTTTGCCACAACATCAAGCACTTTTAGTCCTTCCTTCATGATCTCTGGTCCAATCCCATCCCCTGCCAATACTGCAATACGTTTCTTCATGTATCAATCTCCACAGTTAAATCAAATATATTATCGAGTTACCACGGAATATATAGTATACAGATTACCTTTTACCTTTTACCTTAAAAGACATTTGTTTTGTCCTCAAGAGTATGAAAGTGGTAAGATTAGTACTTATGGTGGTCGTTACATCCTACAGCATATACGTTATCTTTCCTGTTTCCCCATATATCCAATAATTGGTAATTAGTGCCACTTTTCTGCTGTATCCATTTTGTGCCATCGTAAAAAAGTATAGTTCCTAAGTCTCCTACCACAAAGATATTGTTACTGTCAATACTCCATATCCTCCTCAGCCAGTTGTTTGTTCCACTTCTCTGGCGTGTCCAGTTTATCTCATCATAATGGAGAATCAGTCCATCTGCGCCGGTCACAAATACATTTTTTGAATCTGCTACGCAGACACTTGTCAACCTTTTGTTGGTATTCAGGAAAGATTTTTTCCATTCTTTCCCGTTGTAATGAAGGAAAGTACCATAATCTCCTACCGCATAAATGTTATCTTTGCGATTGCCCCTGATATCGTAAATCCAATTGGTGGTACTGCTGTTTTGTTCCTTCCAGTTTATTCCGTCATATTGTAATATTTTTCCTAAACTTCCTACAAAAAATATATATTTCTCATGCAAACCCCAGATGCTGCTATACCAAGTATTGGCCCGAAACCAGTATTTTTTCCATTCTTTGCCGTCGTAATGAAGAACGGTTCCGTAATCTCCTGTTACATAGATATTATCGTGACTGATACCCCAAATTCTGTTTAAACGGTAATTAACATAACTTTTTTGAATAGTCCATGTCTTACCATCGTAATGGAGGATAATTCCGCGTTCACCAACGGCGAAGATATTATTAGAGTCAAACCCATAAATACTGTTAAGCCACACACTATGCCCATTGTAAATACAATTCCATGTATTTCCATTATACTGCAATATAATGCTATCGCTTCTATTATGTTTCGGTGACTGTTCTTCTAAACCCCATGTATTTTTCGGTTCAGGTCTTTGTTCTTCCAAGCTCCATTCATACTTCAATGGTTGTTCTTCTAAATTCCATTCGTCTGCATGGATTACATGGATGATAAAAAATTGAGATGCGACTAAAAAAATGAAAATAAGGAAAGAGGTGCTTGTTCTCTTGCATTTTGTAAACATAGTATTGCTCTAAAGAATTTAGATGTATTGTAAGATAGAAAATATAATATTTTCATTTTCCATTCTGGCAAGGGGCTATTCCACTGTCTGATACAAGACTCATGATAGATCGGATATGGCTTTTGAGGACTTTTGAACTTTGATATCAAACCCTCTATTCTTTATCTGATGAAAGCTATTTATTAAGAACGAATTATTATACCTTTTTTTTTAAAGTAATCTACCTCTATTATTTTGTTGACAATAAATTATTACCTTGTAAATTGTTTTTAGGGAATTTTATGAACCACAAAGGGTGCAAAGAGAAGAATTAAAAAGCTCTTTGTATCTTTGTGGTTAGATTTATTTTGGCTGAGGCTGCATCGCCTAGGGTTTCTTTTCCTTGGATACCTGCCTTTTGAAGATATCAGTAATCATTCCTACTCTCAACGAAGAGTCCCATATTGAAAAAACGCTCCAGAGTGTTATGAAGCAGGATGGTAACTATGAGTGTTATGTAGTGGACGGCGGGAGCACCGATAATACTATTGCCATCGCACGGAGGTATGCCTCTGTAATAAATAGCGTGTGCGGACGGGCATCCCAAATGAATACCGGTGCAAGGGTATGCACGGGTGATGTCTTGCTATTTCTCCACGGCGATACGGTACTGCCGGCCAATGCCTTTTATGAGATAAGAAAAAAGCTGGCAGATGATACCGTAGCAGGTGGATCATTTTATATAACATTTGATGTTGATAGTCTCATATTAAGAGGAGTTTCTTTGATAACCCGTTTCAACTTTCGGCTCTTTCACTACGGCGATCAGGGTATCTTTGTAAGGAAAAATATTTTTCAAATGCTCCATGGATATAAGGATATTCCGATCATGGAAGACTACGATCTTTACAAGAGACTCCACGGACAGGGGAAGGTTATCATTTTGAGAATACCGGTAATTTCTTCTGCAAGAAGATTTATAAAAAAGGGGATAATAAGACAATTGCTAATCAACAAGTTTGTGGTTCTGGCCTACTGGGCTGGTATAGATATTCAAACAATTAAGCATTTCTATGATGATACGAGGTAAAAAATGCGGATATTACTGACGAATGATGATGGCATTTATGCGCCAGGGATTACTGCCTTAAAGCATAATATTCAGGAATTAGGACAAATCACCGTAGTTGCACCTGATATAGAGCAGAGCGGTGTGGGGCATTCTATCACCTTCAGCCAGCCCCTGCGCATCCGGGAGGTGCATTTAAATAATGAATTTATTGGTTACGGGGTGCGTGGCTCACCGGCCGATTGTGTAAAGCTGGCTATCTGTGAGATTATGAAAAATAAGCCCGATGTAGTTATATCAGGTCTCAATATGGGGGCCAATGTAGGTATCCACATCCTTTATTCCGGGACAGTGGCTGCTGCCGTTGAAGCTGCCATAATGGGGTTTCCTTCTATTGCCGTTTCTTTCGAAATTTCTGAAGAATATGCTGATGTCAATGACGCTGCAAAAGTAGCAAGAGGAATTATAGGACGTATTACTCAGCATAAACTTCCCAAAGGATCCCTTTTCAACGTAAATATTCCCTCACGCCCATCCAGTCAGATTAAGGGAATTAGGGTAACCCGGCAATTTGCCCATGATTTTAAGGAGAATTTTGAGAAACGTGTTGACCCAGGCGGAAAGGCTTATTATTGGTTAATCGGTACGAATAAAACTTTGCACAATGAGGAAGGAACAGATATTAGCGCCGTCAACGAGGGATATATTTCTATTACTCCTCTTCGCTATGATTTGACTGACCATTGTCTTTACGAAAAAATTGAAGGATGGAATTGGGAAGGCCTGTCATTATCGTGATTATGGTGGATTTATCTGTCCTGATATAATATATAGGAAATTCAATGCTTGTTGTAGGGGCAGGTTTAAAACCTGCCCCTAGTGCGCCTGAGAGTGTACGCTGCCAGAGAGGTGAAAGACCGCTCCAGGGAAAACGCTTTCCACCCTGTAACCGACCATAACTGCGTCACCGTGAGGTGAGGTGGAGAGCAATGGGAGGTGA
>JBDIVL010000020.1:0-70794 GCA_039794405.1 Candidatus Jinrextremum sp.
TCTATCCATACATCGAGAGACCCTCTTTGTTTTAATGCTTCATTATACTCAGACCAATTTCTTAAACGATAACGTCTCTTTGGCTTATTACTTTTCTTTGCTCTTTTTGTCTTCTCGGCTTTTAATGTCTTTTTCTTTGGCTTATGGTTCTGTTGCTTCATACTGACATACTAATACAAAATACTTTTCGATACTATCTCACTTATAGTATTTAGTATATCAGATATCTATCTGGCTTTGTGCAACAAAGCCAGATCAATATATTGACAGGTCGGGTAAAGCAAAGCTCACTTGTTATGTATTTCTCCAGTTAAGTTTGGTATTTCCTGGGGTCTGTGGCATTGATAATAACTGATACAGAATGTTGGTTGAATCCCTTGAACCCCTGGGTTCTCTGCAGATTCTCCAAATGGCTGCCTATGGCACCATTTCTGAGAAAGTTCTCATACTGTGTGTTTGTGACAGAACCATTTTCCAGGACGGCATTCAGACGATTTTTATCCACATGCCATGTTTCCATTTCAGAAAATGCCTGTTTCAAGAACTCAAAATAGGAAAAAGGATTCATCATATTGATATTGAATTGTTTCAGGTCACTCCGTAATTTTTCAAAATCGAATCGGGCGGCAAGGTGATGAAGTCCGGCTTGCAAGATACTCTCGCCGTGGAGTTCTACCCAGAGGCCGACAGTACCCAGATGGGAGAACTGTTGTAATCCATGGTGAGAAAAGTCTTCAGCTTTTTCTTCTTTTTGGAGGTCAACGTCGGCAAAAAGTACGATATTGCACTGCGGATGTTCGAGAACTTGAGCGCCCCAACCTGCTTCCTCTCCGGCAAAAAACTGTTCCCGGCACAGGAAGCCCAGGGTTTCAAAGATTTTAATAAGCCGTGTGAAATTTTTCCGTGAAGACCGGTAGGTATGATGATCGTGGTTTCCCCATCCCAATCCAAATCTGTCCTGACGGGTTTTTTGCATTTGTCCTGCCTTGTTTTTCCTTTCCCAGTACATTCGTTCTGCCCTGAAGAAGGCGTCTGTCACCCTTTCTGTCGATAATTTTGTACAGACATTTTCCAGTAATTTTTGTGTAGCGTCCATACCTTCTTCTACGTCTTCAAAATACCGCTGCCTGCAGAAGAAGGTCTCCAGGGCTTGTCTGTATTCTTGTGTATCGTTTGATTTTTCATGCACGATAAAATCTCGGGAACCTCTTCTCTCTACTGCCGAAAGGATATAATTGCCCTGAGAAGAAACAATAGCCTTTCTATATGGGGTGTATATATCACCTTTCCGGTAAAGCCCTTTTCCAGTCGTTTGAATAAAGTGGTCTAATCTCTCAGGCTTTATTCCTACTTCAGTAAATCCTTCTTTCGATAGAAGGATTGGGAAAAAAACGGTTTTCGGGTATACGAAGACCCGTATGCCAGTTGGAGTCTGAATCTGGTCTGTTTCCTGGAATCCAAGCTCTCTAACCTCTTTCTCACTGGCAGTATGTTCGGGCAGAACGATGTGATCAACCCAATCAAAGAAACGTGTTGACGTCTCATGCTCCAACCTGGAAGAAAGTATTTGCGCGAAATTATTGTTTTTTAAAAAAATACCGATGTGCTGGATGAGGAAATTCTCGCCATGAGGGTAGAGCCCCCAGTCGAATTCATGAGCAATATTTTGAGTTATTTGTTTCATGACTTATTCCGGTGTTAGTCTGTAGTTAGTTTAATGTATAGGATTTCAAACTGTTAATTCCTCCCCTTGATGAAGGAGGTCAGATAGTGTGAAATGAAAGAAACAAACTGATCGCCCTCCCTTAGCCCCCAGATGCATCAATCTAAGAGGGGTGATCTTCATACTTTTTTGTTGTTACGGTATCCGTTGATCATTGTCCATAATCCGGAAAACGGATAACGACACGAACCACAAACCTCATAATAAAAATCGTACTTTTTTTACGGTTTCCTACCGTAGGCGGGCCATAGGAAATAGTGCCATGATAGGATGAAGAAGTTACTCAGTCAATTATTGTGCCAGTTGTAAAATTATTTGAAGGGTATGATATGTTCATGATATTTTATGAATATGTTTGATAAGGTATATACATTGTTTTCATTTTATCATACAGGATTTAACGACTCTTTTTTCTGGTAAAAGTGTGACATGTCTCACTTTTGTAACAGCGCGTTTTTGTGACATGCTACATTTTAACCCTTTTGTTCCAATAATTTATTATCTTTTTTTCGCTATAAAAGTCAATTTTAGTACGAAAAATAGTCAATAAGGTATTTTTCTCTTTTGTGGTATATGTTTTGATATTTATTAATTTAAAGTATTGTTGCAAATATTGCCTGTATACGGACACCTAAAGGGTAATCCTTTTTTACCACCGCCAAAGCAAGGTAAAATTCCCGTCAATACCCTTTAGGTGTCTACCAAAAAAATAAACGATTCCTCACACAAATATTTGAGTTCTCACTGAAAATACTACAAGCCTGATTGCCTGCGTATCATTCGTTGGTTGTTTTCCGTTTCACGTTTTTTCGTTAACAATTAACAGTATGGACGACAGAAATTAGGCCACGGGTAACGAGCGACGGATAAGGGAGGACGAACAGGTATCGTAATTATAACCACTTTCCATCTTCTTGGAGAAAGAAAATTTATTTTAGGCATTGTTCACACTATTAAGCCGGGATTCTGGTACTCCGGGAACAAGGAGAGTATTTAACTTTTAAGAAAGAAGGTTTTTCTCTGAGATACAAAGGAGGTGATTTCATGCTTTACTGGGCCCTTGTATTTTTTATTATCTCTATTATTGCTGGGGTATTTGGTTTTTTTGATATTGCGGCAGCTACGGCAGGTATTGCCAAGATTCTCTTTTTCATCTTTATCGTGCTTTTTGTTATCATGTTGGTTGTCGGTCTTGTCCGCCGTCCGCCAAGGGTGACATGACCATGTCCTTCCCTGAAAATTGATACTATGAACAGTTGCGCAATTATCTTTATCCAGTGAAAAGGTATGTCCATGCCTATTATCGGGATTGCTTCGATATCTTACATCACTCAATGGATATCTAAAAAGCCATTGTGAGCTGTAAGGCGAAGCAATCTCTTTTTGAATAAGCAGATATTTATGTTCTGGTACTTATTTTAAGTTTAACACAGGAAATGCAACGGCAGGGTTATTAGTTCTTATTCAAGTTCCTTAAAAGAACAAGTTTTTCTTTAGTCTCTCCAGGACTTGTCGGGAGAGCATTTCATCCCCAAGTATTCCGATACGGATTTTCACTTCCGTTAAGTCCTCTGAAGACTTCTTGAGGTTAATTTCAATCTTTTTGTCATTTGCCCCTCGTGCTATCAGGTGAGCGGAAAGGGGATCTTTTAGTCTGCTGGTTATCGTGAAATCTAAATTTTCTACAGCTTTTTGTGCAGCCTGCCAGGTTCTCTCAAGTGATGCCTGTTCTAATGATCGTAATTCTCCCAAACTATATGCAGCCGTCTCGGCCGCAGCTGTATCGCTACGTATACCCAGGTTGTGTTTTATCTTTTCTAAAATTTGTCGGGAAAGCGATTTATCTCCAAGGGTTCCGACACGAATCATAACTTTCGTTAATCCTTCCGATATTTTTTTAAGGTTAATCGCAATCTTCTTGTCATTTGCCCCACGTCCAATAAGATGAGCAGTTAAGGCGTCTTTTTGTCTGCGAGTTACAATAAATTCCAGATCTTCTATGGCCTTTTGCACTGCCTCCCAAGTTCTATCAAGCGATGCTTCTTCAACCGACCTTAGTTCACCGAGAACATGGGATACCCTTCCGGGAGCAGTACCGCCATTTGGGAAAGAGGAACATCCGTAGGTAAATAAAAAAACTATCTCAAGGAATATAATAAACACCAAATTTTTTGGCATCATTAATATGGTTCCTTTCATAAAAATTCTTAGTGATTGACAATATATAATAAATAATTTGGTAATATTTGTAAATTTGATTTTCAAATTTTTATCTTCCGATTAAATACCATCTAAAGAGAAGTCAATTTAAAATATGGCACAAGAAAGTTATTTGGCCATTTGATAATACTCAGGTCAACAGATTCACGGTTGGTTGTTTTCCTTCCTTCAAATCTTTCAATCTTCATCTCTCTAACCCTGAACCTTGAATCTGGCAGTTACGTCATTTGTTATATCACATAACTATGTCCATATTTTGTAAGTTTTCCCTGTTCCATGTATAGTTATACAAAGTGACTTATTGTATTCCGGAAAACAGTAAATCATGCTTTGGTGGGTCCTTATTGAGATTTATCTTTTCAAGTATGGAGGTTGGAGTGGTAAGGGAAGCGTTTTTCGTATATGATTTTCAGTAGTTGCTTCAATGAGTAAAAGGCAAAAAGGAGACATGTATTTTTTTTCTGATTGTTTCAATCCTCGTCCTTAACTGATCAAAACTTTAGTATAGGTTTATTTAAGGGACACGAATTATATCCTATAATTTAATTCAGGTATATGGGGCTAACAAAAGTTTTTAAAATCATTTTCGGTATAACCCCGGTATAACTATCGGAGTGTATAGCAATATCCCCCATAAGAGAATATTACATTGTTAAAACTTTTTAATTAGCCCCGTAAAAAAGAGATTTTTCAACGAAATTTTGAATAATATTTATTGCGTAATTATACAAAAATGACTGTAGGTCATAGATCTGATTCTAATGAAAAACTCACTAACGCATATAGCTCGATTAATTGGGCCTTCGGTGACTTTGTTTGTGACCATAATAGGGGCGAAGCATTTGTTGTCGATAATATAAAAACTGAACTCAATTTCGTGTCAGCAAATGCTTCGCCCCTACAACAAAGCATTGAAATTCCTATACATTAAATTAGTATTGAGAAAATTCAAGAGTACTATTGTACTATAGTGTTTACAGCAGAATTAAAGGCGCGTTTCTAACTTTGCCAGGATTTGTTGAGAAAGTGATTCGTCCTCTGTACTTATTGTTATTTCAGTCAAATCTTCAGGTTGCTCTTGGAGGTTAATCTCAATCTGTTCATCATTCTCATCTCGTGCGATAAGGGTTGCAGAGTCATCTCCTCTTTGTTCCCTTATTACAGGAAGTTCCAGTTCCTCTACGGTATTTTGTACTGCTTCCCACGTTTCATCAATTGGTGCTTCTATCACTGATTTTAATTCGCCATTTGTTCGGGCGGCTTGTCTATCCTCACTGACCTCACTGACCTCGCCCAGGTGCTGCTTCATTTTTTCTAAGATACGCCGTGAAAGTGATTCATCTCCAGTATCCCCGACACGGATTCTTACTTTCGTCAAGTCTTCTGCTTGCTTTAGGAGATTTGTTTCGATCTTTACATCATTTTCACCACGCGCGATAATGGTTGCGATGGCATCTTCTTTTTGTTTGCTTGTTACAGGAAGCGATAAGTCTTCTAGTGCCTTTTGTGCCGCTTCCCATGTTCTATCTAGTGAAGCTTTTTCTAACGATTCCAATCCACCCAATGTATACGTAGCCATACCGGTAGGAGTAACATAAAAATCACCAAGATTTTTTTCCAACTCCTCAAAAATAATCCGTGAAAGTGGTAGATCTCCAAAAGATCCGACACGGATGGCGGTTTCTGTCAGGTCTTGTAAAGATTTTTGAAGGGTGATGACAATCGTTTCATTATTTGCTGTAACCGCAGTAAGATTACCAGAAAAGACATCTTTTTGTTTATTTGTAATGGGAAGTTTTAAGTCCTCTACCGCCTTTTGTGCTGCTTCCCAGGTTATATCAACTGGAGCATTCACCATTGATTTTAAATCGCCTTTTACGAAAACCGCCGTTTCTTCAGCAGCAACACCCGTTTCTATACCCAGGTTTTCTTTTAATCTTCCTAAAAATAATGTAGCAACTGATTCATCACCAAACCATCCTACTTTGGTTATAACCTCGGTTAATTCTTCTGATATCTTCTGGAGATAAACGCTAACCTGCTTTTTATTTGCACCTTCTGCAGTAAAGCTGGAGGATACGGTGGTTTTCTCTCTGCTGGTTATGTTAAATCCTAAATCTTCTACGGCATTCTGTGCTGCTTGCCAGGTTTTATCAAGAGGCGCCCTTTCTATTGATCTTAATTTGCCTGACATATAGGTAGCCGCCCCAGTTGCAGCGCCGCCACCTACCTGGTATGCTCTACATCCATAACTAGATAATAAAGTGATTCCAAGTAAAATTCCAGATAATATGACAAGCGGTTTATTCCTCGTCATCATGGTGTAGCCTCCTTTAAAAAATTGTGGAATGATTAAAAGATGCGGGTACGTATTGCTAATGAAGTTTTAGTGCTTAAGGTTGATTTAACGCCAAATATGAACATCTCCTGCAGATAGTTTTCATACATGGATTTAAAATATATTTTTGGTTTATATAAGTTCTCAATTCAGGTATTAACTTATCTTATCAAAATGTGTGCCACTTCAAGAGGTAAATTGTAAAAATATTTTAGGTATAAGATCTTTCTGTAACAGGGAAATGCACAGGATAAAAGCATTCCTTAGCAGGAAAATGTATTTATGAATGTACGATCAGAAGGGAAAAAATAGGTAATGATTTATCTCTTGGTAAACGGAGAGATGGGACTTGGCACAAGGGTGTGCCAGTGCAGAAGTGTATCATGGCGCATTGAATGTCATAATATGGGAGATATTTCTGACTTAAGAATTGTAGATATTCGGAAAATTCCTGACCTAAATAAATCAGAGAATGTAGCTACTGTGAGCTATAGATTGAAAAATGGAAATTTAAACTCAAAACTTAAAAATCAATATGCTTGTTTATTCTCTCTAAGATGAGTTGAGAAAGTGATTCGTCACCAAAAACGCCGACACGTATCCTTATTTCGGTCATTTTCTCCGATATTTTCTTAAGATCAATCTCGATCTTCTTGTCATTTCCTCTGCGTGCTACAAGTTCTGCTGAAAAGGCATCTTTTTGTTTGCTGGTTACAGGAAATTCTAAATCTTCCAATGCCGTCTGTGTTGCCTGCAAAGTTTTTTCCAGCGATGATTCTACAACCGATTTTAATTCACCCTTTAAATAAGCAACAGTTCCGGCGCCGGCGCCACCGCCTATGAGAAAAGCTACGCATCCGCTATTAGATAATAAAATGACCCAGAGTAGTATTCCTAGTGATAATTTTTTCTGCATGGTTATAGAAACTCCATTTCATAGTAAGAAAACAAAATTTTTCGTAAGTATCTATTAAATAAAAATTGTCTATTTTTTCATAAATGAATCAAGTTTATGTTTATAGCAACAGAAATTATAAATTCTACGAGTTGTTAATGTTTTTTGTTCGTGTTAATCGGGCCTGAAAATTAAATTCTAAATTATTATTTGGGTATTTCGGTGTATTCCCACACCGAAACCCGTGTACACGCTTGGGAATTTCAAAATGTCGATGTAGTGGCAAGGCACGCCTTGCCTACACGTTGATGAAGTTGCCAAAGGCCTAACTTAATTCTTGTGCTGCGTTATTTTCAGATTTCTTACTCCTGGTTTTTTTACTTCCTAACTCGCCCTGGTTAGGACTTCAGTAATTTTACCATTGTGGTGACGGTATCTTTGGCATCTCCAAATATCATCATTGTCTTTTGACTGTAGAATAACTCGTTGTCAATCCCTGAGAAACCTGGACTTAAACTCCTCTTACAAATGATAACTGTCCTTGCCTTGTCTACATTAAGAATGGGCATACCATAGAGGGGACTATTTTTATCTGTCCTTGCCGCCGGATTAATAACATCATTTGCGCCAATAACCAGTACAGCATCTGTGTTTTGAAAGTCATCGTTAATGCTGTCCAGGTCAAAAAGCATGTCGTATGGCACATTTGCCTCAGCCAGTATGACATTCATATGGCCTGGCATACGTCCTGCAACGGGATGGATTGCATAACGTACACGGGTCCCTTTATCGATTAATGCTTTTGCCAAATCGTGCAGGACATACTGGGCATGGGATACGGCAAGTCCATAGCCAGGAACAATGATAATTGATTGCGCACTCTCAAACACCATGAGTCCGTCTTCTGGGGTGTACTCTGTAACCTTGCGTTTTTCATATTTTTCTGTACTTCCTGTGTTGGTTTTTCCGGTGGTACCCAGAATGATGCTTATAAGAGATCTATTCATTGCCGTACACATAAGATGGGTTAAGATAATACCGGAAGCACCTACGAGTGCACCGCTTGTAATGAGGATATAGTTAGAAAGGGTAAACCCTGTAGCTGCAGCAGCCAAACCGGAACATGAATTAAGCAGAGAGATAACTACCGGCATATCGGCACCACCGATCGGGAGTACAAATAATATCCCGAGTATTGAGGAAATTGCAAGAATGGTTAGTATGGTTGTAGTATTGGTTGGATTTATTACTACCATAACACCAAAAATAGGATAAGAGACGAGAAGCAGTAAATTAATGATATACTGTATCTTGAAAGTTATGTGAACAGACTTGAAAATGTTTTGTAATTTGCCAAACGCCATAAGGCTGCCGGTAAATGTCAGGGCACCAATAAATAAACTAAGCAGAATCGAAATAAGGACGTCAAGTTGAGGTTTACCTGTGAGACGGTAATATTCTGCAAGTGCAACAAAGGCCGATGATCCTCCACCCAGCCCGTTGAAGAGTGCGACTATCTGGGGCATAGCAGTTATTTTGGTTTTTTTGGCCATAATGATGCCAATTACGCTTCCGATGGTAATCCCTGCAATAATAAAAGAAAAGTCAAGGATCTTCTTATCAAGAAGGGTTACTACAATGGCAATGAGCATTGAGGCCATAGCAAGGATATTGCCCCGGCGTGCAGTTTTTGGCGAACCGAGGTTCTTAATGCCAATGATAAACAACACTGAAGACAGGAGATATGCAAGTGTAGTTATGGTCTTCATCGTAAGCATGTTAATCTTTTTTCTTTTCTTTTTTAAACATTTTTAGCATCCGGTCTGTAATCATAAAACCACCGACAACATTGACCGTAGCGAAAATTACAGCAAGAAGACCTAAAATTGTACTAATTCGTGAGTATCCGGCACCTGCACTGATGAGTGCGCCAATAATCGTTATGCCGGATATTGCATTTGTACCGGACATGAGAGGGGTGTGTAGTAATGGTGGTACCTTTGTGATTACCTCGAATCCAACAAAGATTGCCAGGATAAAGATGTAAATTGATATGAGAAGATGCTCAATCATATGCTTATCCTTTTTTGAGTGCCTGTCTTACCATTTCATTTACGATCTCACCTTTGTGAGTGATACAGGTGTTTCTGGTAATCTCATCCTCGAAGTCAATGGTCTTATCACCAGTTTTATATAAATTCCTTAAGAAGTTTGTTATATTCCTGGAATACATATTACTTGCATCGATAGGGAGTGTTGCAGGTAGGTTCATTGTACCGCATATGTGAACATCATACTTCATAATGTTCTTTCCAGCTTCAGTAAGTTCGCAGTTTCCACCCTGTTCGACAGCCAGATCAATAATAATGGAACCCTTCTTCATATGCTTTACCATCTCACCAGTTATTAAAATGGGGGCCTTTTTGCCGAACGTTTGTGCTGCAGCAATCACTACGTTGTTGAGCGTGAGCCTGTGTCCAATAACCTCGCGTTCCTTTTTCAACAGATCATCTGATAACTCCTTTGCATATCCGCTTGTAGTCTCGGTATCCTTAATGAATTCCAATCCTATAAACTGTGCCCCGAGACTTTCTACCTGTTCTCTGGCAGCCGGACGAACGTCAAAAGCTTCAGCATTTGCGCCAAGCCTGCGTGCCGTAGCTATAGCCTGTAGTCCGGCAACCCCTGATCCTAGCACCAGTACCTTTGCCGGAGGTATAGTCCCGGCGGCCGTCATCATAAACGGGAAAAATTTACCAAGGTGATTTGCTGCAATAAGTACTGCACGATATCCCGCGATACTTGCCATAGAACTCAGAGCATCCATGCTTTGAGCACGCGCGATGCGGGGAATGTATTCCAGTGCAAAACTCGTGATATTCCTTTCTTTCATTTGCTGTACGATGTCAGATCTTCTCATTGGGTCCAGGAATCCAATATATATTGAGCCTTGCTTCATCATCTCTACTTCATGCTTCTCTGCTGCCACATTCTTTTGGGGTGGCTGAACCTTCAAAATAGCATCGGCTTCTGAATAAAGACATTGGACATCCTGAATGACAGCAGCCCCTGCCTGTTCATATTCGATATTGGAGAAAAAAGCTGATTCACCGGCATTTATTTCAATGAGTATCTCGTGACCATCTTTCTTCAATTGAGCTGCCATTTTAGGAACGAGTGCTATACGGGTTTCCCCCTGATAAATTTCTTTTGGAACTCCGATTTTGAATTTTTTATTCATCTCGATAGTAGTTCTTTACAAAAATATTTCTGAACCTGTAATGAATAAAGGGCAAGTAACATGGGTTATGGGGCAGGAATAAAACTTGACGTATATAGGATAAGTGGAAGAGTTAAGGGGGAATAATAGCTTGTCTTTTATAATTACTTAGGTACATACAACTTTATCAAAACAAAAAGTTTCCTGCTTTATATAACTTCGGGTAATGGTTAAAGGTGTTTACTGTAATTTTAACCAATATTCTGCAGAACCTTTCTTACAAACCCTCCATTTGCATCCAATCTTTTTTTTGCCTCCGCGTAATCGATACCAAGTTTCTCCATAATAATAGCAACTTTCGCATTACCATAAGCATTTTCCAGTAACTTTTTTGCATCTTCCCGGCTGATACCGGTAACAGTCATAATAATACGTTCAGCACGATCGGTAAGTTTTGCGTTCATAGCCCGCAGGTCTACCATGAGGTTCTCATAGACCTTGCCTATCTTGACCATAGCTGCGGTAGTCAGCATATTTAATATGAGCTTGGTAGCAGTACCTGCCTTCATGCGGGTAGAGCCGGTTATAACTTCAGGCCCTACGATTGGTCTGATTACGACATCGACATCAAAATTTGGCATGGTTTCCGGATTACAGCATAAAAAGACCGTCTTGGCGTTTCGCCTTTTTGCCTCAAATAAGGCGCCCATAACGTAAGGGGTTGTTCCCCCCGTGGTAATCCCTACAACGATATCCCGATGATTTATCTCTTTTAACTGGATATCCCGGATTCCATTTTCAGGAAGATCTTCAGCCCCTTCCACGGATTGAAATACTGCCTTTTCCCCGCCTGCAATGATTCCTATGATCATATTTGGGTCAGTACCAAAAGTAGGCGGGCACTCCGCTGCGTCAAGGATACCTAGCCTTCCGCTGGTTCCTGCGCCAACGTATACCAGCCGACCGCTTTCCTTGATAAAAGTATCGACAATCAAATCAACGGCTTTTGCAATATTTTCCTGTTCATTATGAATAGCCGTAATTACTTTGGCATCCTCGGCATTGATAATACCAATGATCTCAAGTGTTGTCTTGCAATCAATATCCAGGGTGCCTGGATTGCGCTGTTCAGTTAATAACTTGGAACGGTCTTTCGTCTCTACCATAGTGATGTATCCTATCATTGGTGGTAAAAATTGTCAAAGAATATTTACAAAAGGGGGCATGCCTGTTATAAATGAAGATATGAAGTTAGAGAATAAGTTAAAAAGAATTCCCGTCTCCCCGGGCGTCTATCTCATGAAAGACGCCAGGCACAAGGTAATCTATGTAGGTAAGGCCAAGAACTTGAAGAACCGGGTACGGAGCTATTTTCAAAAAAACTCTGATAACAGACTCTACACGGAACAGTTAGTACAGTGCATTGCTGACATTGATTTTGTGCTTACCGAAACGGAAAAAGAAGCCCTTATCCTTGAGAGTAACCTGATCAAGCAGTTTAAACCCAAATTTAATATCGATCTCCGTGATAATAAAACCTTTATCAGCATTAAATTAGACGTTAACGATAGATTTCCGTATCCTAAGATTGTACGGCAGATTGAGGATAACGGTGCCCTGTATTTCGGTCCCTATTCCTCTTCCCGGTCGGTAAAGGAAACTTTGCGATATATTAATGAAACCATCCCCATCCGGAAATGTCCCGATAATGTGTTTAAAAAAAGGGTAAAACCCTGCCTCTATTACCAAATACATAAATGTCTGGGACCCTGTTGTGGTCTTGTAGACGAGAATATGTATCGGAGCCTAATCGATCAGGTAGTCTTAATTTTAAAAGGTAAACATGAAGATCTTATCGATATGCTGAAAAAACAGATGTACGAGGAATCGGGTTTGATGCATTACGAGAGGGCAGCGAAGATACGTGACCGCATCAAGGCAATTGAAGAAACCGTGGAAAAGCAAAAGATCCATTCCATGAAATTCATCGACCGTGATGTTTTTGGTTATTATATGCATGGAAAAGAAGTGTATATTCAGGTTATGTTTATTCGTGCAGGCAACATGGAAGATGTATCCTCATATCATTTTTCTACAAATCATAATACTGTCGAAGAGGTATTCAGGTCGTTTTTAAATCAATTTTACAACCAGACAAGATTTATACCCTCCGAGGTAATTATCCCGATAGAATCGCCTGATGCGGAATTGCTTGAAGAATGGCTGAGTGAAAGGGGTGGTAAAAAAGTGGGCGTTATCAATCCCCGGCGAGGGGATAGGTGGCGGCTTATTGAAATGGCACAGAAGAATGCCGAAAATACCTACCTTGTGTCCCATACCCATGAAGAAGAATTTGCAAGGACATTACACGGATTGAAAGATATTCTGAAGTTAAGGCAGGTACCGGAACGTATCGAGTGTTTTGATATTTCTCACATCTTCGGTAAGCAGGCAGTGGGCTCTATGGTCACCTTTGAACAGGGAAAACCAAAAAAATCCGGGTATAAAAGATTTAGAATTAAAACAGTAGGGCAGATTGATGATTATGCTATGATGTATGAGGTGCTGATCAGAAGGTATAAAAGAGCGGTGGAAGAGGGTGATTTACCCAGCCTTGTTGTAGTGGATGGCGGTAAGGGACAAATGGGTGTTGCCTTAAAGGTATTTGAGGAGTTAGCTATAGGTAACGTCGATTTAATTGCCCTTGCGAAAGGAAGGACAGAAAGTACGGTAACAGGTAAAAAAATCGGCGAGCAGGTTTTTGTTCCGTTTCAATCAGAACCCATCATACTTTCTCCATCATCGCCAGAACTTTTATTCCTTGGCAAGGTACGTGACGAGACCCATCGCTTTGCGATTACCTATCACAGGCAGCTTAGAAACAAGGAATATTACAAGTCGCCCCTCGATGATATCCCTGGTATTGGAGTCGTGCGAAAAAAGGCCTTAATGAAATGCTTTGGCAGTATTGAAGGAATACGGAATGCCACGGTCAGGCAAATGATTGAAGTTGGTAAACTCCCACCCAAACTGGCAAATGAGATATTTCAATATTTTCATAAATCTGAAGCATCTCGAACGAGATAAAACTCCCCCTTAGCAAGGGATAAAGGGTGTTGTAAAATTGCCAGGAAAAACACAACCCTCTGAATCCCCCTTTATTAAGGGAGACTAATATGATAATGAGGAATGTTGACATGATACAGGCGGAAATTATTACTGTTGGGACAGAGATTATCTTGGGGCAAATTGTTGATATCAATGCACCGTATATTGCAAAGGCGTTAACCGAAAAGGGGATCCAGGTACTGTTTCAGACATCTCTTAACGATAATAAGGAGTTGTTAAAATCTGCCTTAAAAATCGCTGCAAGCCGGGCAAATCTTGTTATAACGACGGGGGGATTAGGTCTTACAGCAAATGACATAACACGTGAGGCTGTATCAGAATTTTCTGGTGTTCGCCTGATACATAATAAAGAAGCATGTGTCCGTATCCAAAAACTTGCAGAAGAATGTCATGAGGATATGTCTAATTTCATGGATGAACATAACAAGCAGGCACTGATCCCGGAAGGTGCACTCGTGATAACGAATGATGGTGGAACGGCAACAGGATTTTCCCTTCTGTGCAATGGTGTGGAAATAGTTTGCTTACCCGGGGTTCCTAGGGAAATGGAGTCTATGCTGAATAAATATCTGGATATCTACTGTGAGCGATATACATTAGTGGGATGCAGATTGGCAAGGGATATCCATACCTTTGGCATCTCTGAACGCATCGTAGAGGATCTTATAAAGGATCAAATGAAAAAAGAAGAACAGGTAAAAACGATGACGTTGGTGCATAACGGCATAGTAACCGTTAACGTCCTTGCAATTGCAGAAAAAAGGGAAAATGCCCTGAATCTCCTGGATCGGATAGAAATGGATATTAGGAAAGAACTTGGTAATGCGGTTTTTGGAGTGGATGATCAGACACTTGAGTATGTTGTTTTTACGCTTCTGAAGAAGTGCAATAAAACAGTCGTCGTTGCCGAATCATGTTCAGGGGGACTGGTTTCTGACAAACTTACCAACATTTCCGGGATTTCTGAATATTTTCTGGAAGGGGTCGTTGCTTACAGCAACAGGGCAAAGATTGATGTGTTGAATGTTCCGGAAGAGTTTATCGTAAAATATGGTGCCGTGAGTTCACAGGTGGCACAGGCCATGGCTGGGGGTATACAGAAGAAATCTTCGGCAAATATCGGTATCGGAATTACCGGTATTGCCGGTCCAACAGGTGCAACAAAGGATAAACCTGTAGGCCTGGTCTATATCGGCATTGTTGTTGATGACTATGTCGAGGTAAAAGAGTACCGGTTCAGGGGTTCGAGGATTGGTATCAAGAATATATCGGCAAATGCTGCATTAAATATGGTGAGGCTGAGATTAATGCAGGTAAAATAAATAGTGTCTGAACGAAAACAAACAAAAATGTCGTTTCTCATTCCAAAACTAAGTTAATGAACCTGCTGAACTTCATGTCATAAAGAACAGCTTGATTAATGGTAATCTCAATGCCTTTTTCAAAAGAACTATAATCGTTTAAATGGGTGACCTAACCCTTCATTCCCTTTATCCGTTCCTCTATCAAAAATATCTTGCAAAGATAAAATATAATGGAAAAGTACTAGATCCATTCTCAGGTAGCAGAACAGTTCTTTATATTGAATCATCTCCAGAAAACAATGAGCTATAGTAATCTCAAAACAAAATGTCACATAGCATAGCAGATTTTGCCAAGAATATAGGGCTTCTGAAGACTATAAAAGTGACATTTTGTTTTAACATTATAGTTTATGGATTCTCTACGGTCTGTTTGCATTTAACCAAAGGCAGATAATTGGCAATGTTATGACGAATCCTGTATAGCGCCCAATTAAACTTTTCCTTAACATCCCTCTCCAAGAATGGCTTTGCCATTTTTTGTCAATCCTTTGTGAAAAATCAGATAAAAGTAAGGTAGTTGAAACTAAGTTAATTTGGCATATATATTGCGATACGATTATGGATGCCTGTCTTTATAAAGGTATAAAGCATCTTACTCCCTGTTTCTTTTGAAGGGAATCTAAGTGGCTATGGTAAGAAAATCACTGTTTATTATGTTATTTGGAATTATCTTATTATCCAGTTCTGGATGTGCTGCTTTTCTCGTATTTTTTGGTGCTACAGCAGGAACTGTCGCTTATATAAAGGGCGAACTAAAATCAATAGAAGAAGCTACTTTTGATAGAACTTGGGATGCGGCACAGAAAGCCATAAGGGATTTAGAATTTGCAGTAACGAACAAACAAAAAGAGGCTATATCCGCCAACCTTATTGTACGTGGAGCAGATAATAAAAAGATTGCTATTAACATCCAGAAAATATCAGACGAATTGACTGAAGTTAGAATTCGTGTCGGAGTTTTTGGAAATGAGTCGCTTTCTATGATGGTTTTAAATCTATTAAAACAGAACTTAGGTGTAGGCCGTGGTACTACAGAAGGAGCAGTCATTTTTATCGCAGGTGAATTGAAATCAGTAGAAATAGCATCCCTTGATAAGACTTGGGATGCTACTCAGAAAGCTATAGAAGATTCGAAACTTTTAGTAGCAAGCAAGCAAAAAGATAACTTCTCCGCCGTACTTATTGCACGTGGAGTAACCGATAAGAAGATTAGTATTAATCTTCAAAAAATATCAGAAGAACTAACCGAAGTTAGAATTCGTACTGGAGTTTTTGGAGATGAGCCGCTTTCCCGACTAATTTTAGAGAGATTAAAGGAAAATATCTTAAATTTAAAAGATACGCTATAGTAATGAATTGTAACTCGTCCACTCTTTCTATTGATTATTCTCAAGTTTGTGTACATGCCAAATAGGTCTAATTTAATGAAAAATGCATATGCCCCTAGCTCCTCAACTGCCCATTCCCATAAACCACAAACTTGTATGATGTGAGTTCTTCTAGCCCCATCGGGCCTCTGGCATGGAGTTTGTCTGTGCTGATGCCAATTTCTGCACCCATCCCAAATTCATAACCATCCGTGAAACGGGTTGAGGCATTGACATATACGGCTGCCGAGTCTACCTCTTTGGTAAACCTCATGGCATGATTGACGTTATCAGTAACGATTGCGTCGGAATGATTTGACCCATGCTTCGTTATATGGTCAATGGCATCATCAAGAGTATTTACGACCTTTATGTTGAGGATGAGGTCAAGATACTCATTATTATAATCTTCTTCCGTGGCCTGTTTTATATTTCTTAAAATAACACACGTTCTGTTGCAGCCACGTATTTCTACACCCACATCGTCAAATCTTTTTGCGATGCCTGGCAAAAAGGTCGGTGCAACCTTTTCGTGTACCAACATGGTTTCCATTGCATTGCAGGTTGCCGGACGCTGTACTTTTGCATTAAAACAAATCTCCTCAGCCATCGTGAGATCCGCAAATTCGTCTACGAAGGTATGACATATCCCTTTGTAATGTTTGATTACCGGGATCGTTGATTTTTCGACAACTGTACGGATAAGCGCTTCACCGCCGCGGGGTATAACGACATCAACATACTTGTCGGCCCTAAGCAGATAATCGATGGCCTCACGCTCTATAATTTCTACAAGTTGAATACAACGCGTGTCGAGTCCCGCATTTTCCAGGGCAGAAGTGAGGATTTTATAAATGGCTCTATTCGAAAGAATTGATTCTTTACCGCCACGTAGGATGACGGCATTTCCTGCCTTTAGGCACAATGCCGCTGCATCGGCAGTTACATTGGGCCGGGATTCATAAATAATGACGATAACCCCGATAGGTACCCGTATTTTTTGAATTTGGAGCCCATTTGGGCGGGTATGTCCCCTGAGTAATTCTCCGACGGGGTCTGCCAGATGGATAATCTGCCTGACACCTTCTGCCATACCCCTGATACGGCTATCCGAGAGACGAAGCCGGTCAATTATAGCTTCTGAAAGCCCTGCCTTTTTTGCTACTGCAATATCCTTTTCGTTTTCTATCTTTAACATTTCCGATGAGGAAATGATATCTTCTGCAATGTGATGGAGGGCGTTGTTTTTTTTCGTAGTACTCGCCGAAGCGATGTCCCGTGAAGCGATTTTTGCATTTTTAACGATTTGATCGATGTAATTTTCTATATTCATAGTGATAGGTGATTAAATAATAGGCTGCTGAAATAAGAATAATCAAAGCTGGAAATTGCCATGGAAACGGTCCATCAAAAAGAAACGCCTTCCAGCGACTTCGGGGTTCTTCTGTTACGGATTCATTTTTTGCAATATTTTTAATACGAAAGTTATATTTTTTGTAAAAAATCTCGTCAGGTTTCATGTATCCTAAAAGTTCACGTGCCTCTTTTTCTATCCGGACCGGGTCTTCCCTTAAGGCTGAATATTCACGTTCTAATCCGGCGTTTTCTGCTTCTAAATGTTTGGCTTGTTTCTCAAGCCTCTTTTTTACCTCGAGCATATGGACTCTATCTTGCCTGGTTTTGCTGATGATCGAAGAAAAAAGAATTACGATGCATGATGTTATCAGTATTAATAAAACAAATTTACCAAAATACCGGTCTTTCCTGGAGACGGTCTTTAAAGAACCACGTGAGGATTTTTGTTTATTGTTGTTCCGATTAGGAAAAATGGTTACTTTGTTTGAAACCTCAGGTAGTGTTCCTGCACGCTGTGTTTTTCCTAAGGTTTCCTCTTGGTGGATGTTCTGCAATGATCCAATGTGGAAAGCCGTATGCGAAGAGGGCATTGCCGGTGTATTCTCTCCCAAAACCCCTGCCAGTTCCTTATCTTCTCCCTTTTCGATAGGGGAAAGGTTATGAAGCCCTCCTTGAGAATAAAAAGATCCAGTGGGGGGGATTGCCTGTGCATCTACTTTTTCATCTTGCATAACTTGCCTCCATAAATTGCATTGCCAGAAAGGTCTTCTTCTATACGTAAAAGCTGATTGTATTTACATATCCGATCGGTTCTGCTGAGAGAACCTGTTTTAATCTGACCTGCATTCGTAGCCACGGCGATATCGGCAATCGTGGTATCTTCTGTTTCCCCTGAACGATGAGAGATGACGGTTGTATATCCATTGTTCTTGGCTAATTCTATGGCATTAAGCGTTTCTGTGAGGGTTCCGATTTGATTAACCTTGATAAGAATAGAATTTGCTATTCCTTGTTCAATTCCCCTGGAGAGAATTTCTGTATTCGTCACAAAGATATCGTCACCGACAAGTTGAACCTCATTCCCTAAACCTTTTGTAAGTTTCCTCCAGCCGTCCCAGTCTTCTTCCGAGAGACCATCTTCTATACTGCAGATGGGATATTTACTTACTAACTTTGAATAAATATCGATCATCTCATCGCTGCTTTTCTTACTGCCGCCTTCCGCCCGTAACACATACTTACTATTTTCATAAAATTCACTAGCGGCTGTATCCAGGGCTAAATAAATATCCTTTCCGGCCGTGTAGCTGGTTTTTTTGATCGCCTCCAGGATAAGTTCGATGGCTTCTTCGTTGGTCTGGAGGTTCGGGGCAAAGCCTCCTTCATCACCTACATTGGTATTATATCCCCTTGATTTCAAGACTGAACGGAGGTTATGAAAAACTTCAGTTCCCATGCGTAATGCCTCCGCAAAACTTTCCGCCTGAATGGGCATGATCATGAATTCCTGAAAATCTACATTATTATCCGCATGTTTACCGCCATTTAAGATATTCATCATTGGTACGGGTAAAACCCTGGCGTTTGTGCCGCCAAGGTAACGATAGAGCGGGAGACACAGGACATTCGCTGCTGCCTTTGCGGCGGCAAGAGAAACACCGAGGATGGCATTCGCCCCCAGCTTTTCTTTATTCCTGGTTCCATCCAACGCCATCAAAACGGCATCGACTTCTACCTGTTTCGTAACGTCCATTCCCTCAAGTTTGCGTCCAATAATCTCATTCACATTTTTAACGGCCGTTTGTACTCCCTTCCCCATATACCGGGATGGTTTGTCGGTATCTCTCAGTTCCATTGCCTCCCTTTTTCCTGTGGATGCACCCGATGGTACGGCAGCACGGCCCATTGTTCCGGATTTTAGGATTACATCCACTTCCACGGTGGGATTTCCTCTGGAATCTAAGATTTCTCGTGCTTTAACACAGCTAATGGTAGTCACTGGCAGCTCCTCTCGTATCCATTTGTAATAAGATATGTTATGAGAAATAAAATTCAGATGGTTTTAATTTCTATAGCAAATTCTCACGGGCTTGTCAAACAGATTATTATAAAGTATGACTGACAGGGATGTACAAGATGAGAAAGATGGTTTTTGATTGTTGTGGGTAAATGAGTAAACGGGTAAATGAGTGAATGGATGTATATTCATTTACTTACCAATACCTACTCATTTACCCATTAACTATAAGCTGACTGCTGATAGCTCATGATTTTTTATTGGTCTAATACCGTATCTCGCTGGTTATTTATCGTATCAAACGCAACTAGGTTCGAGGTATTGGTTCAGGATGTCCGGTTCATGTTTTCTTTGAGCCTATAGAGAGTTAAAAAATGGCAGCTTACCTGTTGCATGTAAATCTTACAATTCTTTAAGGTATCTCTTCTTCAGACTTTGATTCCCTGGTTTCCTGTATTTCTTCACTTAATGGACTTGTAAAGATATAATCATTACTAATTTGTTTGCTATGGCAGTCAATGCAACCGTCAACCTTACCAGCTAGTTTTACCGTCCTGCCGTATTTCTCTTGTATTATTATTTCGCCTCCTGGTGAATATCTTGCCCAGAACCAGTCATTTGCATCCGGATTAAAGCCCTCTATTTTTTGCATTACCGTTATATCCGAGAGGCTTCTGTTTTCTGTATAATTCTCCTTTGTTATTATTGATCCGTAAGGCATTTGTTCCATTTTGTTTGCTATTGCATTATAAGCCGGCTCATTCATATACGTGGTTAATAGGGTGCCATGTGGTTCAGTCCCTGGATAAAAAGATCCTTTACCCGGCCACATCTTCCAGTTATTTCGATAATTCTGAGTCTGCATCTTTTCCCAGAGCTTATCGGCTATTTTTGCAGCATCATGTTCCTCTTCTGTAACCTCAGGCGGTGCTTCAGTAACATCGGTTTCCTTTTCCGGTCCTTTGCATCCTATATAGAAAAAAGTTATCATCGGAAGTAGCAGCAATAGCGAGAGATAAAAATAAATCTTTTTCATAATTTTCCTCCTTTTAAAGTAATTGAATCTTCTTTTAAAATGTGATCTAGAGCCTGTCCGGAAAATCCGGCGGTTATTCCGTGAGACGAAGGAGCGAGAAATTTTTCTGTGGAGAAATAAGTACTTGGGCCATAAATTTTTGTACCTTTTCCTGGTGTGTTCTCAGGGTTGGTTCAATCTACAAGATTGACCACACTTTGAAAGTTGGAGATTAGAGGTTGGATGTTAGAGCTTGGCGATCTGGCTTTCAGCTTCTGACATCCAACATAACTCCGCTTCGCCTTACCTGGAATGAGAATTCCTGTTTTCTGATAGACCTTAACCTGATCTTAAATGTAAGTATCAAAAGGTATGCCACAAAAGAAATTCAGTGTAGTTGTCTTTTGATGGAAAAATAGGTTATTATAGAGGTTTGGAGGGAGGAAGGATCTTATGGGGAAAAATAAAATAAGATGTAACATATCACAAAAGTGTGTTGTCCCATAATGTGACATGGCACATTTGCAAAGGGATGTTCCTACTCTTCTAGTAACTCCCTAACGTGCTATTTGTAGAAGGGCTATACGGTACGGGGTAGTTTGCCGTTCTCCGGCTGTCGTACAATGTCCACAACCGCCGAAACTTCGAGTTGAGAAGTTTTAGGTATAATTGAGAAACCATAATATTTAATGGAAAATTTAAACTTTTCTGGTATATTTCATTAAACAACATTTAATGCCTTAACTTTGGGTTTGAAGAAACGGTGTCAAATCACTAATCTTCTGGATTTTTCCAAATGAGAATTTCAGGTTACAAGCCCTGAACCCGCATAAGTTTTTTAACAGAGAATCAACCACCGAAGGCTTAATTTAAATTAATTATTTATAGCAGTACGGTTTTTTCAGGAGGTAAGGGGGTCTCCTCGTTAGCTTTCTATGCGTATTCCACTGGCTAAACATGGGTTGAGAGAATTATTTATTTTCGGTGTTCCTTGCATTATTGGGATAGGGTTATCTATTGTGCTATTCCCATGGATTGTTCCTGTTCCCCTTTTTGCTTTATCTTTTTTATTGAATTTTTTTCGTGACCCGGAGAGAGAAACTCCCAAAGGCGATGGGATTGTTATTGCTCCGGCAGACGGTACCGTATCACATATCGTGCCGGCTTACGAGGAGAATTACTTGAAATGTGATACAATGAAGATTAGTATTTTTATGTCTGTACTTAATGTCCATGTAAACCGCGTACCTGTCCGTGGACGTGTAGAGTTTGTGAAACATACAAAGGGTAAGTTTCTGGACGCCAGGGATGACGACTGCTTTCGGTGGAATGAGAACAATGTAATGGGTTTATCGGTGATCGGATGCCGTACAAGAATTGCGGTGAAGCAAATTGCAGGCAAAATTGCCAAACGTATTGTGTGTGCCTGTAAAGTTGGTGACCTGCTTGAACAAGGGCAGCGATTCGGCATGATAAAATTTGGATCCCGGGTGGAGGTGTTTATCCCAAACGCGGTCAAGTTCAAGGTTATGGTTAAGGTGGGGGAAAAAGTGACTGCTGGAAAAACCATACTGGGTAAAATATGCGAAGATAATCAGTGAGAGATATGAAATATTACCTAAGCGGTTATAACAAAAAATGAGGTTGCAGAATATTAGATTGAAGGCGGTATTTCCTTTTTCAAGGGAAGTTTTATTATGTTTACTGGTATAGTTGAACATTTAGCAAAGGTGAAAAAACTATCGCCAAAGACAGGGGGGGCGGAACTGTTTTTGGATTTTTTTGATTTTTATAACGATATTAAACTTGGGGAAAGTATTGCCGTTAACGGGGCATGTCTTACGGTAAAAGCGGTTGATGGCAGGGGGCTAGGCTTTGATGTTTCCGGTGAAACCCTGAAAAAGACCACTCTGGGAACATTACAATATGCCGAAAATGTCAATATAGAAAGGGCATTGAGAGTAGGAGATAGATTGGGAGGCCATTTTGTTTCCGGTCATGTAGACGGTATAGGCACCATAAGGGAAAAGAAGCAATCTGCCGATCAATGTATCATGTCTTTTCTCGTTGAAAAAAAGTTTACCGATATGATGATTAAAAAGGGTTCGATTGCCATAGACGGGATCAGTCTGACAATTGTTGATATCGTAGATGGTATTTTCTCGGTGACGTTGATTCCCTTTACGCTAGATTCAACTACTTTAGGGTTTAAGAGATTGGGAGATCAGGTAAATATCGAGATTGATATGATGGGAAAATGGATTAAAAAACTTTTGACACGTGTTCAAGGGAAAGAGGATGTTATTACTCAGGAACGATTGATAGAACAAGGATTTTTATAATTTCTTGAGTATCATAATCAACGTGCAAAAAAGAAAAAAAACAAAGCTACTGGTTGGGATTACGATGGGTGATCCATATGGGATAGGACCGGAGATTCTTGTAAAGTCATTAAGATCTTCAGCTATGCGGGGTATTGCTCAATATGTTATTATTGGCAGTGAGAGAGTACTTGAATGGACTGTCAGGGTATTGAAGATACCACTGCGATACCAGGTTATATCTCATATATCTGAAGTTGAGAACTCAAAGCAACCGGTTTCATTGTTATCTTCGGATACTATTGAGCTGGACCTTACGAAGAAGAGGGGGCCTGCTACAGAAAGCGGGGAGTTATCCGTTCAATGGGTACTAAAGGGCATCAATCTGGCCATGAGCGGGTACATTGACGCCCTCGTTACTGCACCAATTTGTAAGGAGGCCATCCATATGGCCGGGTATGGTTATCCTGGACATACGGAGATGCTTCAAATATTTTCTGGTGCCAGGCGGGTTGTCATGCTCATGGTGGGTGGAAAACTGAGGGTTGCCTTTGTTACAACACACATTGCCTTAAAAGAGGTGTCCCGGTCGATTACCACAAAAGATATTCTGGAAACAATAATCATTAGTAATGATAGCCTCAAAAAATATTTTGATTTGAAAAGGCCGGGGATTGCTGTTTGCGGTTTAAATCCCCATGCAGGCGAGGGAGGTGTATTCGGGGATGAGGAGAAGCGAATTATCATTCCGGCAATAGAAAGGGCAAAGAAAAAGGGTATTCGATGTGATGGTCCGGTTTCTGCTGATACAATATTTTATAAGACATTGAAGGGCGCTTGTGATATGATAGTGGCCATCTATCATGATCAGGGTGCAATCCCTTTAAAACTGCATGCCTTTGAAACGGGAGTAAACACTACCCTTGGCATCCCATTCGTTCGGACGTCGCCTGATCATGGTACTGCTTATGATATTGCAGGTAAAGGTATTGCAGATCCGCGCTCTATGATGGAGGCTATAAAAATGGCGGTAAAGATGGCAAATTCTGCCAAAGTATAAAAGGTGAAATATTTATGTTCGTAATAGATTTACAAAATTGTGAAGAGATAATAGCCGGGGATAATACTATTCTTCGGGAATTTTTCCATCCGGATAAAGCAGATGTAAAGCTTCGCTATAGTTTAGCACACGCAATCGTTAAACCAGGTGAAGCCTCACGACGGCATAAATTGAGAACTTCTGAGGTATATTATATCTTGGAAGGGGAAGGGGTCATGTATATCGATAATGAACAGGAGAAGGTTCATCCAGGTCAGGTGATTTACATTCCACCTCATTCGTTGCAACATATTAGGAATGCAGGAGAAGGTGATTTGAGATTTTTGTGCATCGTAGACCCTGCCTGGCGTCCAGAAGACGAAGAGATACTATGAAGAGATATGTATTGGTTTTGTGAAAGAACTAAAATATTCAAAATTATTCCGGTATCATTAGGCCTCAAAGCTGGTTCTTTTGTTCATGATTGAACTGAAACGTTTGGTATTTTTCATATATCCGGCACCAACATATAGTTTCCAGGGTAGTTCTAAACGTGTAGTTCAATCTGCAAAATTGAGCCAGTCATGAGTCATCTTATAATGATGAGAATCCATGCCATCACAAGAAACAAGTCTTATTGTACACACACCATCGGTATTAAAGCAGATTTTCAGTAGCAGGGGAATCATACCTAGTAAACGGTTTGGACAGCACTTCCTTATAGATCAGAAAATATTGTCATCTATTCCTGATATTGCCAATCTCAAAGAAGACGATGTTGTACTTGAAATTGGGGCGGGAACCGGTGGATTAACCCGATTATTGGCTGAAAGGGCCCGTCATATTTTTACGGTAGAGGTGGATAAGAAGTTATTTGAATTAGCGTCCGACATACTCAAGTTCTACAAAAATATAACCCTGATCCATGAAGACATATTAAGAACGAAGCATGAACTGAATCCGAATGTTTTAACCCTTGTGCATGATTGGTTAAGGGATCACAATCAGGCCTATATAAAAGTGGTTTCTAATTTGCCGTATAACATTAGCACACCAGTGATTGTTAACTTGCTGGAAGACAAGTTATCCATCTCTTTCATGGTACTCATGCTTCAAAAAGAGATTACGGAGCGTATGACCGCATCTCCTGGTACAAGGGAATATGGTATATTGTCTGTAATTACCCAATTGTTTTCAGAGGTAGAAATTGTGAGGACGCTGCCGCCGGATGTATTTTGGCCAAAACCAGAGGTAGATTCCGCTATTGTAAGAATAGTTTGCCGCAAAGAAAAATACGCCGGTAAAATCACGGATTATTCATTTTTCAAAAAGATTATTTATGCCATATTCACCTCTCGTCGTAAGACATTGCTTAATAGTCTTGATCATTTGAAATTACCTGGAGTCTCAAAGGAGCACGTGAAAAAGATTATCGGGGATATGCAACTGGACGAAAAGGTCAGAGGAGAGACGTTGAACTTAGACCAATTGATCTTCCTGTCTGAAGCGTTATATCATCTTTCAAAATGTAGGGTGCAATCTACATAAAGAAAATGAATATTCATATACTATACATAACGACATAAGTTCCCGATAGTCTGTTATTCCTGTTATTTCTCGTTTCACCCCGAAACACCTGTTCCACCTGCCTGAGTTCCTTATATTTGATTGCTGCCTGATCTGTGAGAAAGTTTGTATTGGTAATGAGCATCCACTTGCCGTCAAAGCGGGATTCCTCTTCCATCTTCTTTTGATCTATTTTTCACGCTCTCCCGGTTAATCTTCAGATATTTCCTATACCCTTTGTTTCCGACGAGACTTCTGGAATTTGTTCTGATGAGTCGAGTTTTTAAAAATAAGCATGATTGTATAGGCGATCATCCGTCAGCTATTAGGCAGAGGTTGCTGGCTGACGATGATTAGCCAACGGCTGACATCTCGTGACTTCTTTTATCAATATGAGGTTTTGCCTTGCTAGAAATTTTAGGTACATTTGTTGACAAAATCTTCCTTTTGATCCATTTTATTAATAGTAAACGGAAATGAAGTCCGTAACTATATGAAGAAGCAAAAAATGTAACGCTTGATTTGAATTGTTACAGATACCGCCTCTTACACCAGTACCAACAGTAGCGGTGATATGTGAAGGCGGCAGCCCGCTTGAAGGACAAACGATTACTGCAAAAGTTAATACGACAGGTAAGAGACGCATATCGATAACAGCGAGTGCGATTCAGACGTTAATGGTAAGGCTACGTTTACAATTACAGCTAAGAAAAAAGCACTGGTAAAAATTAAGAGGTTGCAATTCAAAACATACTGCGAAACAACGATAATCAAAAACAAAATTTGTTACTTCTAACGAGTGGAAGTGGTATTGGTGTGAGGGTTTTTGGGCAATACATGAGGAGGGAAATCTCACACCACTACTTCGCTCGTAATGGTATTCCGTGTTTTCTGGATAAATTATCAGTGCGAGGTAGGGAGTCTAAAGAAAAAAGCAACAATAAAATTTATAATAGCAATTCAAAGCATGCCGTGAAATAACGATAATTTAATTGTATAAGAATTTTCATTTATTGGGTGCGGGCTGGCTAAATAACATGAGGATTAAACCATGAGAAAGAACCATATTGTAATCAGTACCATAATATTACTGCTTGGAGTGATGGTAAACGTTGTTAGAGCGGAAACGATTTTGCTCAACAAATTCAAAGTTACCTTCACAGATCGTGTGTACGATGAAGATTACGACCGTACCACCTTTATCTATACAGTTGCCGGCACCGACCAGCCGCCTGATCTCAGCCATTTTGACCTTGAAATTCCGGAGTGTGAAATACCGCTGGAGGTGGTTGGTTATAACCCGACCGAACCAGTGGAATTTGGAGTTGATCCGACCACCGGGATCGACGGCATTAAATGGGATAAACCACTAAAGGTGTGGCAGACTCGTGAATATTCCATCACTTTTGCCGGAAACGTGCCGATGGGCAAAGTAAAAGCCGCTGTCAAAGGGGGGGTGGGGTACGAAACTGGGCTAATCAGCGGTCCTGGATGTATAAACCCCATTGAAGTTATAAAATCTTTCTCGGTTGATGATGACGGTGACACCTGGTACGATGCCAATCTGCCCATCGGTGAAGTGATTAAACCGGGTACGTTGATTACCTTCCGTTTCGAGATCATCAATCACGGCGACAGCCCGCTTACCGATCTGACCCTTACCGATGACAGCTTCGATTTAAGTGCTTGCGAACTGCCGGAGTCTATCGATGCAGGCGAAAGTTATGTCTGCACCCTTGATCCGATTCCTGCGGTGGAGGGGCTGCATCTGAATACCGCTACCGCGACGGGGATTTACCTGGGTGAATTGCATACCGACACCGATGTTGTGTATTACTTCGGCGGTGAGGAATTGCTAAAAAACGGCAGCTTCGAGAACGACCTTGATAACAAAAAATTATTGGACAATTGGAGGGGAAGCCATCTCTCCAAAGATATGCGCGTACGCAACAGCCTTTCCAATGATGTGGCCTACGTTGGTGAATATGCGTTCCTGTTTAAAGGGGGGAAAAATGAAAACTCCAAATTGTTCCAAATACTCAAAAGGGAGGAGGACTTTGAGGAATTGGGGGCAGTCGACATGCTTACCCTTGTAGGCTTTGTCAAAGGCAAGGTTAAGGGAAAAGAGATCACTATTCACGCTACCATCTATTATGAGAATTCAGCATTGGGCCAGAACGGGAGATCTCACCTGATTTTGCGTCCATTCAACGGTTACTATGGCGACTACCTGTTTATGATGTCAGAAGAGCCGTTTGTTCTTCTGGGAGCTGTTCACAAGACCAAGGTGGAAGTCCGGTATACAGGTCAGGCGGGTGGTAAAGTCTATGTTGATGACTTACACCTGCTGCGCACCTCCGGCCCATAGGCCCCGGCTGGACTCATTCCGCTTCCATCGGAGCCGAACAGCTAGTCTGCTGCTCTAAATGCTATATGTGAGGGCACCGATATGAGATAGCCTTTGTTTTTCTGTTCGCACTTGGATAGAAAAAAATCAGTCAAGTAGGTTGGGTTGAGGCACGAAACCTAAAGAAAACATTCTGAGATGCTTCGAACATTGCCTGTTGGGTTTCGCTTCGCTCAACTCAACCTACCGTGCTGTCCAAAAAGTAATTTTAAACCTGCTCATCCCCGATAGCCACAGAAAGTTTATATCTTCCCTCAGCACCTTTGCTATCTTCAGTGATGCATATATCTTCTTCAAATACGCATATACCATACTTTTACCATCATCCTGGGATGATAACTACCCATACCTCCACCCTTATATGTCTCTATTAATAGCTCTATATTTATTTGATCTAGTGTCCCATTGACCATTCTTACCAGGTGATTTCCTGGTATCATCTTTTCTAAACCCGGTAGCAATAACATTTGTTTGGTAAAATATACCGGTTGATTGTCCTTTTTATTCCAAATAGAACCAATCTTAACAGGCTTCCAAGGATTATCATTCCGAATGTGTTGCAGAATCCATGCTCTCTTTGAAAAGCATTAAAATTAAGGATTTTGAAATGAATTCAGAATGACAATATGATGTTTTCATTCTTCTTGAACAACCAGTTAAAATACAAAATTTAATGAAGTTGAATAATATTATTTGTTTTTTTTACAATAATACGGTATCGTAATACTATTTTAAAAGTAGAAAGGAAAACATTTATTCACTATTGAAAATATGGCTTATCAAGATCTCTCGGATTTTATTAGAAAACTGGAAGAAGCAGGACAGCTAAAACGGATTAAGACGGAAGTCTCGGCAGACCTGGAGATTACTGAGATTACTGACCGCATTTCCAAGGCATACGGACCAGCCCTCCTCTTTGAGAAGGTAAAGGGTTATTCAATCCCCATACTCATTAACGCCTTTGGCTCTTATGAACGCATGGCTATGGCGCTCGATGTAAAAAATGTAGATGAGATTGCAAAAGAGATAGAGAGTTTGGTTAAACCTGAGATACCGTCGTCCTTTATTGATAAGATCAAATTTATCCCGCAAATGTTGATGACGTTTTCAAAATTTCCCCCAAAAACCGTAAGACACGCGCCTTGCCAGGAGATGGTATTTGAAACAGAACCGTCACTTTCAAGGTTGCCTATCATGAAGTGTTGGCCGGGAGACGGTGGACGGTTTATTACCCTGCCTTTGGTCTTTACCCGGAATTTAAAGACGGGTAATAGAAATGTAGGTATGTATCGCATGCATGTATATGATGACCGTACAACGGGGATGCATTGGCATGTTCATCACGATGGTGCCCGGCACTATCGTGATTACGAGCGGGAGAACAAGCGCATGCCTGTAGCCGTTGCACTGGGCTGTGATCCTGCCATTACTTATGCAGCTACAGCACCTGTTCCGCCTGAAGTGGATGAAATGGTCCTTGCCGGTTTTTTAAGGAAGAAAAACGTAGAAATGGTGCCATGCAAGACGGTTGAAATGGAAGTTCCTGCAAATGCTGAGATTATACTGGAGGGATATGTAGACCCCAAAGAGACCCGTATTGAAGGACCTTTCGGAGACCATACAGGCTATTACTCACTGGCCGATTACTATCCTGTATTTCACATCACCTGTATTACACAGCGCAGAGAACCAGTCTATCCTACTACAATTGTGGGTAAACCACCTATGGAAGACTGCTATATGGGGAAGGCTACAGAACGGATGTTTCTGCCGCTTTTAAAATTAATGATCCCTGAAATTATCGATATGAATCTTCCTCTCTTTGGTGTGTTTCACAACTTTGCCTTTATATCTATCGATAAACGATATCCATTCCAGGCAAAGAAGGTCATGCATGGGATATGGGGTATGGGGCAAATGATGTTTACAAAGATTATTGTCGTAGTTGATAAGAACGTCAACGTGCAGAATGTGGATGAGGTCATGTGGCGGGTGGGAAATAATGTAGACCCGCGCAGGGATATCACCTTTGTTGATGGTCCCCTCGATGCGCTTGAACATGCCTCAACCTTGCCGAAGATTGGTTCAAAAATGGGAATTGATGCTACAAAGAAATGGTCTGAGGAGGGTTTTGCGAGGGAATGGCCGGATGATATCAGAATGTCTCCGGAGATCGTTGATCTTGTAAACAAGAAGTGGAAATCGTATGGGATTTAGCTGTAAGTTCCCGTCTTCTATCCAATATCCAGCAATCTCTGTGATGATTTATTAACGTAGGGTGGGCAATGTCCACCTTCCCATGTTATCTTATATGATTACACAAACAGAATTATTAACAAAAAAAGGCGAGCATATCCAGCGAATGTTTGGCTCAATTGCCAGGGTATATGACCTTTTAAATACTGTTTTAAGTTTTAATTTTGATAAGAGCTGGCGCAAATTCGCTGTAAAGGTTAGTAACGTTACGCCTGATGCGAAGATTTTAGATGTTTGTACAGGTACAGGCGACCTGGCCATTGCTTATTCCAGGGTATTGAGGAAAGAAGGAAAGGTTATTGGAAGTGATTTCTGTCATGAGATGCTCAGGCTGGCGAACCATAAGCTCACGAAAAAGAAACTTTCAGGTAAAATAGAAATCCTGGAGGCAGACACCCTGCATTTACCTTTTCAGGATAACTATTTTCAGGTATGTGCCGTGGCCTTTGGGATAAGGAACGTATCGGATTTAAGCTCTGGTATTACCGAGATGATGCGGATAACTGCACCTGGTGGACGTGTTGTAATCCTGGAGTTTTCTCAGCCGACAAATTTCATCTTTAAGGCGATTTATTATTTTTATTTTAAAAAAATACTTCCGTTCATTGGAAGGCTTATTTCACGCAGTAAATATAATGCCTATGCGTATCTCCCGTCTTCTGTATTAAACTTTCCCGACCGGTATGGGTTAAAAACTGTGATGGAATCCTGGGGACTTGAGGATGTGAGGATATATTCAAGGACGTTGGGAATTGTTACAGTACACGTTGGTAAAAAACCATATAACAAGTAAGGCAATATCAAAATGGAAAGTGTCGGATAATAAATTATTTTCAGGGGCCCATTGTTCTAACGAGAGATGTTCCTGACAGGTTCGGAAGTGTGGGAACGGGTTTTAATATTTGTATTTTTCATGTATTTATGAGCTTGACTAACTTGAGAAGAATTAGTATAGTATTTTCGTATTAAATATTTTCAAATTCTTTCCTATCATTGGCATTTCAACACTGTGTAATGGCGCTGAAAATAAGACTGCGTCAGAATGAAGCACAGCATATCCAATACTGGGGAATAGTGTAACGGTAGCACAAATGACTCTGGATCATTTAGTCTAGGTTCGAATCCTAGTTCCCCAGCCAATTAAATCAAGGGTTTTAGGCAGTTGATATGTTTCTGTTTTCCCTGACTGTTCCAGGTAATCTTCTATCAGACATTTATCATTTGACATAATTTAACCTTGCCGTATTAATGTTTTGATTATCTCTTTTATAACTTCCTTCAATGACAAGATGTCTGAAGGTAACACATCATTGGTTACATGTTTGTGATATGGATAGGTTGCTATTTCTTTATGATGCTCTGCGTTATCGTATCTGAAGATAAGTTCTTTGTCTCTATTTTGATAGTGATAAGAATAAGCCAATTTTTTCATTATCGGGATAGTAATAAAATATTCTTTAAACTGTAATTCACTCTTGTTAGTAAAAATAATTTTTCCTCTCAGATATAATGCAACGTCTCCCCTGTTTTCTACTTGAAGATCGGCAAATAATTTACATGGCGCTTCATGGATAATCTTTTCCAATTCACGCAAGTAATCTTTTATTGCTGACATATCTCAATATCTTCAATAGTTTTTATTTTTTCTGAAAGTTCGCTTCTTAGTTTATATTCAGCCCACCAATTGAAAGTATCATCACTTTCCTCTATCTCTCTATTTTTAAATTTTCGAATAAAGTCTGCAGAAGACATGTGGTATTTCTCTTCATAATTTCTGATTATTGAATCAGATAAATCTAGTGCAAATTTTATTCTTCGTCTTTCTTCTTCAAGACCATTGGTCAGTAGTTTTTTGATAGTGTCTGTTTCCCCCGATGAGCTTTTAATGTTTAGTGTAGCCATACATAATCTCCTTCGTTTTATAAAACATATATATTTTGGTAAAAAATAACTATGAAATTACTTTAATACAAATCTTTCCAGTGAAACCTAGACATCCGAGGCATCAAGGTTTCCTTTTATTCCGGCATCCAAAAAGAGATTCATAATCTCAATCTGACTTAATTTAAGTAATCTGGCTGACTCCCGTAAGGTTGCTTTACCCTGTTTGTAAAGATTCCCTACGTAGGTTTCGAAACCTATCCTTATGAGCTTTCTCATTGCAGTTGATTCTTCAATCTTCTCCTCTTTCTCGACCAGTTCAATGGCAGCTATCATATCTTTGAGTATTCTAATAGATTTTCATTGCTTCCCCAATTTTCTAAAATAACTCAGATAATATTATACTCTTCGTCACTTACGAATGATGATAAATAATCTGATTTCTCTTGGGCCTCTTCTATTGTTAGCTTATGTCTCTTCAGTAAGAAAACAATGAATACTGCCGGAGTTGTATAGGAAATATAAAAAAACACACTTGATAATATCCGGTATCTTGAAGAAGTAGGTCTTATAGAATTAAAGAAATTAAAAGAGAGCAGAGAAAAATAACTCCACTGGAGAATTATGATAAAATTCTTCTTGGGATACCCGTTTAACATCATGCAGGTAGTGTAGTAACTTCAACTAGGTTATGTCTCTTTCGTGCATCCTCTACAATTCTTTCTAATTTTTCTGCGATAGCATCTCCGATCCAATCTGCACCGCATTGAGAACATACCGTTGCAGGTACTTCTCGTACCACTACCACGCCAAACCCAAGGTCCACGGTAAATGTGGTTTTCCCTGCTTTTTTTGTACCTCCACAAAGAGGGCACGAAGCAGGGGACTTATTCATTCTCATTTTAATCTCCTCGTTTTATAATCTGATTCAAAATGTTCTAAATCAGGTTTATATGCTGTGATAACGAAACACCATCCAGTCAAAGAATCAAGTGCTGCTACTACATGGAAAGGTTGTTTTTTCACCCATCCTAAGAATAGCGCACTTGGGTACGGTTTATCATCAAGATAGTTTTCAATGATCTCTCCTTTAAGTAAAACCTCTTTGACGGTCTCCCTTGATATTCCTCTTTCCATCATCCGTTCAAGGGCATGTCTTTGCCATTCTATAGAACCTTTTTTAACTGCATTCTGTAATATATCCCGGTTCATTTACTCTATCAATAATAATGTTCTCTTTGCTTTTGAATAATAGACAGTTATTATAACAATTTCATCATTTCTCTTGAATGAAAACTTAATTTTAATTTATCAGTTATTGATTTACTAAATAAAAATTAATCTTTCGTATACTTTAGTTATACTGTGACCGAATTGTGACCAAAATGCGACCGAACACAACGGACTTAATCGGAATGAAACGGAACTGCAAGAATTAGATTTGTATCGTAACTTATTACATGCTAAGTTATTACAATCGCAACAGACACAACGCCACGGAGTTATGAAAAAGTATAAAAATAGCCCAATTAGAACTCTGGATCATTTAGTCTAGGTTCGAATCCTGGTTCCCCCAGCCAATTACCTGCCTGGTTTGTCCCTGTTCCCACGCTCCGCATGGCTTTATTTTGTTGCTGCTAACTGATGAAAGTGGTGAAGATTATCTGTATCATATGAACCATTTTGTTTTTGTCGAACTGTCAGAAGAAGTGGTTTGATTGTTAAGTACTGCATGCTTGGATAAGCTATCTAATAAGCTGCTTTAGTAGCCGGTATTTGCCATCAGAGTTCTCACAAAGCTTAATGGCTCATTTTGTTATTATTTATATACACTTTGTATTTTATATAAATACTTATAATCGCTTATTAGTATTGCTTATTCCCGGACAACCTGATAATGTTTGGCCCTGCTTCGAGGCTGGTCTTAACATGCCTGACTGTCCTGCCCCGTCCATCGAAAATTGCTTGTTTCCCTTTGCCCTTTGCTCGCTTTCCAGACTCAGTTGAGTGATTTGCTGCATGATCTTATTTGACACGGTTGCCACATTGGGTCTGTGTTCAACATTACCCTCATAATACATTGCCGGGCCTATGGTCATACTGTACACTCCTCGAAGGCACCAATATCTAATGATGCGTTTCCCTGCAACGGTCGAGGCTATGGCATGGTTGCGTTTCCGGTCCAAATAAATGCCAACCGGCACGACAGGTACACCTGTGAGCAGTGCCAGGCGCGCTGCACCGGTGCGTAGAGGATGAAAACCTCCTTCTTGCGGACTAACACTCCCCTCCGGAAATAAGGCAACTGAACAACCTGCATCAAGTAGCTGTCGTGCAGACTCGAACGCAGTCCGTCCTTTACCCGGTGGCACCGGCACTTGTCCTAACCATCGCAAAAATGCACCCATCATGGGGATAAGGAACGGCTTGTCCGTAATGAGAATATTGACGGGATGAGGAAAGATTGATGCCAGATAGATGGGGTCTGAGCAACTAGGGTGGTTGGCGACAATTAGCTTAGGCCCCGGTGGGAGCGATGCCTTCCAAATGACATCCAGATTGAGCATCAATCGCGTATAAATACGAATTATCATCCGGCTCATAGTATAGGTCAGCGCTTGTGGCATGTTCTTCTGGTGGTGTAAAATACTTTATGTAAATGTAAAGAGGAGTAAAAAACATGGGTGTTCCCATCTATACCCGGAGTTGTAAGATTTCAGAACAATAAACCAGGAGAGGAGGAGTACACTATAGTGAATGTATCAGAAATCGGTGACATAATCAAGGGGTTAGCAGAAAGACCGGGGGCAGTCTCATAAATCCGTCTTCTTTTTCCCATCCATACACAGTACGGCGAATCTGTGGATGAATGCTGCTACTTTTATAATTCAATTGTATAGGAATTTTCATTTTATGTAAGCGGGTTTTGAGGAGGTATTGGTATAAGGTATGGGGTAGTAATATGATATGACAGAGCCTATAATGATTTACCTATGAAAGCAGAAGAGGCGAAAGGGTGGAAAGTATTCAGGCAGATATTTACGGATCATTGGGATGGGTTTAAGAAGAAGTATCCACTCTATAATAAGCAATACTATGATGAACGAGTAAAAAAGATGTTGTTTTGCGGTAATCCAGAAGAGATGGGATATATAAGGTACTAATGTTTTAGCTGTGGAGAGGGAAAACGAGTAGTATCGATGAGTTGCAAGAGTACAATGTGTTTGAGATGTGGTGGGAGGGTGTATGTGGATGAGTGGGTGAGTCAGGTAAGCAAGATGTTGCATGAAGGGATAATATATCGCCCTATTATATTGACGGTACCGGAGAAGTTAAGGAAGACGTTTTCTAATCACGCAGAAGAGTTATTGGGAAAGCTGATGTCGAGTGGGGTAAAGTGTTTGGATGATTTTTTTAGCAGGGTCAGTAGGAAGGAGATTCGGGGAGGATGCATAGTAGTATTACAGACGCATGGGAGAAATGGGCGGTATAATCCGCATTTGCATATTATAGCTACGAGCGGGGGGATGGACAAAAATACCCAGAGGTGGGAACATTTGGAGTATTTACCGTATCCGATGTTGCATAAGAAGTGGTAGAGGTATTTACTGGAGATGGTAAGGGAGGGGATAGATACGGAAGTGGAATTGAGCTTTTGGGCAATGAAGCAATCATTGATGCAGGAATCGGGATGGCCAAATTTAACAAGGAATATTATGAGGGGTACATGCCAAAAGTCGGATACCCAAGGTGTAATAACTATACCATGGAGTGTGTTGAATGAAAGTCCGCCGAAGGCGTTAAGTTCATCATGCTATAGCGATCTCAAAACAAAATGTCACATAGCATAGCAGATTTTGCCAAGAATATAGGGCTTCTGAAGACTATAAAAGTGACATTTTGTTTTAACATTACTATAGAAAAAAGAGCGAGGGTCCATCTTCGCCATATATGCTTATAAGCTTATAAAATTTTTCTATCGCCTCGCACCAGGCCTGCTTCTTGAATGCATCAAGCGCTTCTGAAGAAAACAGACAAAGACCTCTTTGCTGTTGATTTGATTTTTTTTTCGGGCATATTAATTCGTATATTTCAAGGGATTTTGATTTTCCAACAAACAGAAATTTCCCAAGATTTCTTGTAAAGAAACCATCGAGTTGTGTGATTACCTCTTCAGAGGCCAATATTCTTGTTGCAATCAATGTACCAATTGTTTGTTTTTGCCAGGAAAAAGATAATCTGCCATACCTTGTTTTTGGCGCGAGTATTATATAGGTATTGCATTTGCTTTTTTAGAGGAAATATTAACTATAGAAAATTGAAGAAGTACGCAGTATAATGCTTACCGATTATAAGGGGTTAAAAATTTTACAAACGAATTATTTTTGCCAATGAGTCAAGTTTTAAAAGTGACCAGGATTGTGTAAGATAAGCAGTCAGCTTGCAGCTTTCTACCCCCATTGCTGATAGTTGTCTGCTAACGGTCCCATGTATTTGTGAAATTGCAGTTAAAAACTCTTTTATCAGTCTGAGGCTTTGCCTCGCTCGTGTATTATGGATAAAAAACAAGAAAAAGAATTTAAATACTAAAGAGAATATCAATATGTGTAAACACTTAATAAAAAGATATTGGCTGCTTTTTTCTCTTGCTTGGTTATTAACAACGGGATGTACTCAGTTTTCCCTTAATCTGGAAGACCGTATAAAACAGGTAAATAATGGCTGCAAAGTGAGTATCGTTGATAGTCGATCCGATGAAAGGGTTTTTATTGATGGTTTAACTGTTAAGCCCATTCCTTCTGTAAGGGAAGTGTTATATTCGAAATTGTGTCTGAGTGATGAAATTCAGGAAATAGCAAGGAGTGGTGTGGAGCTAAAGATTTACATATCGGGTGTTCAATGTGATATAATAAAACACCAGCCACGTATATATTTTCCATATCTTTATAAAGAAACGGGGTTAATCGGTGGTATAACAGGGTCTATTCATGTAAGAAAACCAGGAGAAAAGGAGTCCCGTGAATATCTAATTATGCCACCACTTATCAAAATGGAAAAATATACTTATTCCAAAAAAGAAACTTATAAAGAATTTATCGTTACTATCATTGAGGATTTTGCATCTGAAATCAAAAAAACGATTACGAAAATACAGAAAACCTAAATAGGAATCAATTTGGAAAACAGGAACCCTTTTATTTCTCCACGGAGAGGTTCCCTGCTCTTTCGCCGCCCGGAATGATATGCTGAGTTTTCGGATGGCTCTATGCCGGGAAATGCTAAAAGGCTTACAGAAGCAATTTTTCATCATATTCAATATTGCACATCTTAATTATCCTTCGCAGGAATCGTACAGGTACAATAAAATTACACCATGGATGACCCATCCCACGGCATCTCTTTTGCTTCATTAAACTTGATTGTTTGTGGTTATAAGATAGTGTGGATGTAGGAGGTTAAAGTTAAATAAAACCTCAACTCCGGCCTTAATCTTACAACGCACATTTGTAGTTACCATGAATAATTATAAATAAACACGAATAGCCTGATAACTATAAATAATCATTTAGATAAAGTAATTGATCAATATACTCATTATCACCTATGCCATGGAGAAGGAGAAATACGTGTCGAGAGAGAGGAGAAAACAGATAATTGAGGCAATTGAGAAGAAGAGAGATTCAAAGGTTATTACTTTTTTGACAAGTGACAGGCCTAACCTGGGGTTTTCAATTTCAACAGAGCTAGTTTCGATCCTTCATAGGCATATCCTGGCTGTTGAGGAACAGAGCCGGTCCAGGATTGATTTATTCCTTTATAGCAGAGGAGGTCATAGCGATGTTCCATGGACAATTGTGTCGATGCTTCGGGAATATTGTGCGAAAGGGGCATTCTGTGTCCTGATACCATACAGGGCTCATAGTGCCGCAACGCTTATCGCAATTGGCGCAGACGAGATCGTGATGACGAAAAAGGCAGAGTTAGGTCCAATTGACATAACCATCAATAACGGACCATATAATCCAAGGGATGAAAAGACGAACGAACGCCTGCCAATTTCAGTCGAAGATGTGACCGGCTACTTTGATCTCCTTGATAAAGTTGGTTGTGAAAGGTCGGAAGAAAAGATGCGGGGTTTTGAATCTCTTACCAGCAAGGTCCATCCGATAGTGCTTGGAATGGTAAGCAGAATACTTGAGCAAACTGAACTGGTAGCACTGCGTGTATTAGGTACACGGTCTAAACCTTTTAACGAGGAAAAAAACCAGATGATTGTGCGCAGGTTATCAGAGATATATTCTCACAGCCATACGATAAGCAGGACAGAAGCGATACAACAACTTGGTTTAGATCACATCGTTGATGCCGAGAGTATCGGGATTTCAGAAGAGTTGTGGTCCCTGTATGAAGAATATAATGAACTATTTCAGTTAGACAAACCTTTCTTACCAGAAGAACACATCATTGCAAACAATATTGAAGAGAATACGTGGGAAGGTTTAAACCTTGCATGCATCGAAAGTATAAAGAGATTCGATATCTACCGGAAAAGCCTTACGGTTCGCAGGTTGAGGCAGACCCAGCCCCAGGTTACCCTAAACGTCAGTAATATTTCGTTTCCAACGATTAATATTCCCGCTCTGCCTCCTGAGGTAACCCCTGAACATATACGCCAAATTGTTGAGAAAATCGTTTCCGCTCAATTTCAATCAATTGTAAACAACGCAGCACGATCCGCTGTGAGCGAGTTTCTCAAAGCGCTACCGTCTACGGGTTTTGAGCATATTTCATTCAATAGTGGTTGGCTTAAGGAGGATTAAAATGGAAAAGAAGAATTCATGGACGGCTGTTATAAAACCAGAAGATATTTTCAATAATCTTGCAGCTTTTGTGGGACAATGGAATACCGGTGTTGATGTAAAAGTTAATATTCCTCATCAAACATTGGAGGGTCCCATTATCATTAAGAATTATGAGGATTATCCGAAAAAAGAGAAGAGGAGTGGAGCATAGTAAGAAATTGAGTATTTCATTTTTATTTGACCAAATCATAAAATTCTCATATACTACGATATCGCATTTCCGTTTCCTAGATAACATTTTCGTAATAATCAAATAAATATTTGGGTCTTCTTCGCTTTGTGTGGATAAAACGATAATGCTGCGTTGCCAGCTATCTTTCGTTCTATGGATGACTGGAATGACAATCGCCCTCCGCTGGTGAGAGTGAAGGGGATGGTTGTTTCCCTCAATGAGCTCATTCTTACCCACATCTTTTATCTCGTTCTAACGCTCTGTGTCTTGCTCCCTGATATTTGAAATATGAGAGACCGATCAAGATATTTTCGTGATTGCAGCCATTCCTGGATAATCTCTACCATTTATTATGGTAAATATGACGCAGAGCGCCTGGTTGTACGTTCCAACGCGGACAGCGGAGCACAGGCAATACATGCCTGCCCACTACCGTTTACTCCTTACGGAGTATAGGGTGTACGAAAGGGAAAGATGTAGGTAAGGATAAGTCTTCGTTTGAGGTAGTTACTCAAAATTCTGTTGAATATTATAAATTTTTATAACCACCCTGTTCCCCTCCTTTGCAAGGCCCATCATTACCCACAAGTCAGAAGGGGAATTTGAGGTTTTGCGATAACATCCAGACCGGGTAGTACGGACAAACTGGTTTGTCCGTGTTTGTTTCAATACGCACATGGATATGGATTATAAAACACTGACAAACAGAGTTTGTCAGTGCCACCCACGGAACTGGTTTACAGAAAATGAGAATTTCTGTACAATTAAGTTACAAACTTGAACTGATATCAATACCGTTTCGTAAAAACCTGGGTTCAAGCCGCCGTTTAAACCAATCAAGTGGCTTGAACCGGCTTCTGCGGTTTGAAAGGTTCTTTTAGGAGCGATTAGAACTATGCTTCATGGTGTTTTCCAGTGAATTCTGAGTACTTACGTTTGGAGGGGGATTAAGGGGTGAGGAAACACACATATGAAAGCCAACAAAACAAAAGTTAGAGGAGAAAATGAACGAATTACATATTACAAAAATTTCCAATGAACTCAATTTGCTTCCGAAACAAGTCAGAGCAACCGCCATGCTTCTTCATGAAGGAGCTACCGTTCCATTTATTGCCCGATACAGGAAGGAGGCAACTGGCAGTCTGGACGAGGTTGCTATCACCACAATTCGTGACCGTTTGGGTATGTTACTGGAACTGGACAAACGGCGCGAGGCTATCCTGAATGCCCTCCAGGAACGCGGGCAACTTACCGATGAATTAAAAGAAAAAATTGAAACGGCTGAATCCCTTACAATTCTCGAAGATATTTATCTTCCCTATCGCCCGAAACGCCGAACGCGGGCTATGATCGCAAGAGAAAAGGGGCTTGAACCATTAGCAGAGCGTATTTTTGCCCAGCAGGGTGTGGATTTGGCTGGGGAGGCGTCTACTTATATTAATGAAGAAAAGGGTGTTAATTCCCTTGAAGATGCCTTGTCCGGAGCGCGGGATATTATTGCAGAGTGGATAAATGAGAATCAGCTTGTCCGTACAAAGATACGCGACCTGTATATGAATGCCGGAATTTTTCAATCAAGGGTGATTTCGGGCAAAGAAGAGGAAGGAATAAAATATAAGGATTACTTCAATTGGGAAGAACCTGTTGCCAAAGCCCCTTCTCACAGGATTCTTGCTATGAGACGCGGCGAGAACGAAGGATTTCTGATTATCCATATATATCCTCCTGAAGATAAGGCATTAACCATACTGGAAACAATTTTTGTTAAAGGAGATGGACCGGCTTCCCAACAAGTCAAGCTGGCTGTCCATGATGGTTACAAGAGGCTTTTGTCTCCATCGATGGAAACAGAAATACGTCTCATGACAAAGGAACGAGCAGAGAAAGATGCCATTAAGGTATTTGCTGAGAATCTGCGTCAACTCCTCCTTGCCCCGCCTCTTGGGCAGAAGAATATCCTCTCCATAGATCCTGGTTTTCGCACGGGATGTAAAATTGTATGCCTGGACAGGCAGGGAAAATTACTGCATACAGACACCATATTCCCTTTTCAGTCAGAGAAAGATGCGGGTGAAACTGCATCGAAGATTATCGACATGTGCGGGCGTTTTGAGATAGAGGCCATTGCTATAGGAAATGGTACTGCAGGAAGGGAAACGGAGTCATTTATCCGTACAATTCGTTTCCCAAAAAACATTCATGTTGTGATGGTTAATGAGAGTGGTGCATCAGTATACTCAGCTTCAGAAATTGCCCGAGAGGAATTCCCTGATTACGATGTAACGGTACGTGGCTCTGTATCGATTGGCAGGCGTCTTATGGACCCTCTCGCAGAGCTGGTAAAGATAGATCCGAGATCGATTGGTGTGGGACAGTACCAGCACGATGTTGACCAGGGCGCTTTAAAAAAGAGCCTTGATGAAGTGGTAATGAGCTGTGTAAATAAGGTTGGCGTAGAGGTAAATACTGCCAGTAAGGAGCTCCTGATGTATATTTCAGGTCTGGGACCTCAGCTAGCAGGAAATATTGTAAAATACCGGAATGAACATGGTCCGTTTACATCGAGAGAAGAGCTAAAAAAAGTTCCCAGATTAGGACCACATGCCTTTGAGCAATCTGCAGGTTTTTTGCGTATCAGGAATGGGAAAAATCCCCTCGATGGAAGTGCAGTCCACCCTGAAAGTTATTCCCTTGTAGACGTCATGGCAAAGGATATGAAATGTACCATCCCTGATTTAATGCATAACGAAAGGCTCAGGAAGAGTATTGATCTTAAGAAATATGTAACGGATGCGGTTGGTATTCCCACATTGAGCGATATTATGGCGGAGTTGTCCATGCCCGGCCGTGATCCTCGGGAAAAATTTGAATCTTTTGGATTCGCAGAAGGAATTATGAAGATAGAGGATGTAACACCTGGCATGAGGCTTCCCGGTGTTATTACCAACATTACGGCATTTGGTGCCTTTGTAGATATAGGGGTTCATCAGGATGGGCTTGTGCATATTAGTGAACTCGCAGATTCTTTCGTAAAAAATCCCAATGACGTTGTTAAGGTACATCAAAAGGTAACTGTTACAGTTCTCAATGTAGATTTGCAGAGAAGAAGGATTTCACTTTCATTAAAGACTAAGGAAAAACAGACAAATTAGTACTTTTTCAAAAATACTTTTCCATTTTTATAACACTATAACAATTGTTTAGGGGAGAACCTTGTATTTTCTAGAATTGGAAAACAAGGATAAGTGCTTTGGATAGCCAGTTTTCCATATATGTCGGTATACCTTTTGCAATATTTGCAAATTAAGGGGGATTTTCGGTATGATACTGAATAATTAACCTTGAGCAAGGGGGGTAATACTCTGTGATTAATTCTGATACCCGCATTGCTGTTGTTATTGTAACGAGAAATCGTATTGCAAGTCTTCTCAATACGCTAAATCAGCTTTGTTCACTTCCCGAACAGCCTCAAGTTATTGTGATTGATAACAGTTCCTCGGATAGTACAATAGACAATGTTCGATCTTATTATCCTCAGGTAAAGGCCATATCTTTGTCAGAAAATCTTGGACCTGCGGGAAGAAATATCGGTGTCTATCATACCGAGTGTCCATATGTAGCGTTTAGTGATGATGATTCGTGGTGGGCCCCCGGATCACTTGCCAGGGCTACTGATCTTTTTGATAGGTATCCACGGTTGGCCCTTATTGCAGCGAAGATTTTTGTTGGGCAGGAGCAAAAATTAGACCCAACATGTAAAGAGATGGCTATGGGAAAGTTGCCTGTTTTTCCCGATACTCCGGGTTTTCCGATTTTAGGCTTTCTTGCCTGCGGGTCCATCATCCGTCGGTCAGCGTATCTTGCTGTGGGTGGATACGAGAAACGGTTCGGCATTGGTGGTGAGGAAAGCATGTTAGCGATGGACCTTGCAACAAAGGGTTGGCGCTTAGCGTATGTGGAAAATATCACTGCATATCATTTTCCATCCCCAGTTCGTAATTACGGCAATCGGCGTCGATGTGAGGTGAGAAACATCCTGATAACTGCATGGCTTAGACGACCACTGGATATTGCTCTTTCGAAAACGATAAGTTTCTTAAAGCCTGCATTACGTGATCCTTATATTCGTGCTGGACTATTGGATGCTTTAACAAAAATAGTTTGGTTACTTCAGTCACGTAAACCTGTACCAAAACATGTCGAGATGGCCCTTAGAATTCTGGAAGAATAGGGCTGAATAAAATATTCCCCGATCGATGGAACCTGTAGCTGTAACGAAAAATGAGGTGTTGGAGTTGTGGAGTGATGAAGATTTGTTATGGGTGAAATCCTTCTGTATGTCAAATGTCAAAATCTAAAGTTCAAAATGAGATTGGATAATAGGACACGTGTCATGCTACATTTCTGTAATGTTACACTTCTGTATTGTGTCCATTATCATTGATGAAAGAATAGTATTATGCCAAATCATAGAAGACTGAGGAAATACGCTAAAAAGAGGTTTTATATATTTGAGGTGTGCCATGGGTAAATTTTTGCTGTTTTCTCCCGATAGCATGTATTCCCTTCCAATCCGTACACTCGTTTTATCATTATTTATGAAAGGTTGTGTATTAAATGATATGAAAGCAAATGAAAATAGTATCTCGACAAAAATCTTTCCACGGGAAACGGGCGTTTCTCATGAGAGAAAGCCGAACCGATTAATTCATGAAAAAAGTCCTTACCTGCAGCAACATGCTTATAATCCTGTAGATTGGTATCCCTGGGGTGAAGAAGCATTTCAGAAGGCCATCAAGGATAATAAACCTGTCTTTCTTTCTATCGGTTACTCAACATGCCACTGGTGTCACGTAATGGAATATGAATCGTTTGAGGATGAAGAAGTAGCAAAAATTCTGAATGAAAATTTTGTATCGATTAAAGTCGACAGAGAAGAACGTCCCGATTTAGACAATATCTATATGGCTGTATGCCAGGCCATGACCGGTACTGGCGGCTGGCCTTTGAGTATCTTTTTGACTCCAGAGAAAAAACCGTTTTTTGCCGGTACCTATTTTCCAAAAACAGAGCGGTTTGGAAATCCAGGTTTCATAGCTATCCTGAAAAAGATATCCGATCTCTGGAAGAGGGACAGAGAGAAGGTTGTTTCCTCCAGCGAGCAGGTGACAGATGTATTGCAGTCCATGGCTGTCTCAAAACCAGGTGAAATATTAACCGTGGAAACTTTACAACGTGCCTATGAACAACTAGGCAACAGTTTTGATCCTATTTACGGAGGATTTGGCACGACTCCGAAATTTCCAACACCTCATAATTACACCTTTCTTCTCCGATGGTGGAAGCGAAGCGGTGATCCTGCAGCTCTGGAAATGGTTGAGAAAACACTTGAACGGATGGGGCGCGGTGGTATATATGATCATCTGGGGGGGGGATTTCACCGATATGCTACTGATGAATACTGGCTTGTTCCACATTTCGAAAAGATGCTCTATGATCAAGCATTGCTGTCTATGGCATATATAGAGGCCTACCAAGCTACCGGAAAGACATTCTATGCCGATATTGTAAGGGGGATCTTTACCTATGTTTTAAGGGATATGACTTCTCCCGAAGGTGGTTTTTATTCCGCTGAAGACGCCGATAGTGAGGGAGTGGAGGGTAAGTTTTATGTCTGGACGCCCGACGAGATTGTAAAGATATTGGGCGAGAAAGAAGGGAAAATCTTTTGTGATTATTATGATGTATCAAGGGAAGGTAATTTCGAAGATAAGAACATCTTGCATGTAGATAAATCCTTAGATGCCTTTACAAAACTTAGTGGTTTGAAAATTGAAGAACTTAAGACACTTCTGAACAACGCCCGGCAGAAACTCTTTGCTGAGCGCGAGAAGCGCATCCGTCCCCATAAAGACGATAAAATACTTACTTCCTGGAACGGGTTAATGATTGCTGCATTGGCGAAAGGTGCTCAGGCACTGCATGAACAAGGATACGTGCAGGCCGCTCTGCACGCGGGTGATTTTATCCTGAATACCTTGCGCCAAAATGATGGAACCTTGTTGAGGCGTTATCGTTTGGGAGAAGCTTCTATCCCCGGCTATCTTGATGACTACGCTTATTTTGTATGGGGTTTACTGGATCTCTACGAGGCGACATTTGAAGTGAAATATCTTAAAACAGCCCTGGAACTCAACAACCAAATGCTAGATTACTTTTGGGATGAAAAGGGAGGTGGTCTGTTTTTTAGTGGTGTGAAAAATGAAAAACTCATAGCCAAGACAAAGGAAATTTACGATGGTGCGATGCCTTCAGGCAATTCGGTTGCTCTCTTAAATATCCTGCGATTAGGCCGTATGACCGGGAATATGGAGTTGGAAAAAATTTCCGAACAAATAATCAAATCTTTTGGAGAAACGATAAATCAATATCCTTCGGGTTATACTCAGTTTTTATGCGGATTGGATTTTGCGCTAGGTCCCACAAAAGAGATCGTTATTGCAGGTGAACCTGATATGAATGATACAAAACAGATACTCAGGGAAATATGGAAGCGATTTCTTCCCCGGAAGGTTTTGCTCTTGCATTCCATGAAAGATAAATCCTTTGAAGAAATTGCAAAATTTACAAAAGAACAGAATCCTATCGATGGAAGGGCTACAGCCTATATCTGTGAAAATTATGCTTGCAAAACACCTGCTACTGATATGAATACGATAATACAATTGTTGGAAGAGCGCTGAAATTTCAAAGGGGTTGAACGGTTACTTTTGTTTTAAAGATGTTATGCTGATAGCTGAATGCTACAGATTACAACGTTTAGTTCGGTTGCGGCTCCATTGTGCCGAGTGTTTATTAATAGACTTGACAGTAGCTTATGACCGTGCAATAATGCTGTAGTTTGTACCGATAGTTATTCATATTGGGTTGGATCGTAATTACATTTATATTACCAATAACATATCATTTTGTGTTTATGATAAATACTGAATAGGACAAGTAATTGAAGGCCGGGGTCATTGTTAAATTTTGGGGTGTAAGAGGATCAATTCCAACTCCAGGGGTGCATTACATAAAATACGGAGGAAATACCTCTTGCGTAGAAGTAAGGCTGCCGAATGATTTGTTGTTTATTTTTGATGCAGGTACAGGTATCAGGGAACTAGGAAGGAATATTGCGAGCAGGGAAATGGAGAGGGTTAAGGCTTATATATTCCTCAGTCACTTCCACTGGGATCATATTCAGGGCCTGCCTTTTTTCTTACCTTCTTATATTAAGGGAAATGAGATTACTATCTTTGGTATGGACATGAAAGAGGTGCGATTGGATAAGATTATATCCACTCAGATGGAAAGTGTCTATTTCCCTGTTAATTTAAAATCTCTTTCGGCACACATTCAGTTCCAGATACTTACGGATGGGAGTAGGGTTATCGAAGGGTCGAAAGTCGATACCATGTACATCAATCACCCTGGTAAATCAATGGGTTATACAATAACTGTTGGGGGAACAAAGATCTGTTATTTTACGGATAATGAACTGGTGCCGGCGTCGATGGCTGATACATTTAAATCAAAATACAAACCCGATGTGAGAGAAAAAATTTTAACACTGATAAACGGTGCAGATTTACTGATTCATGATGCTCAGTATACAGATGAAGAGTACAAAACCAGGATTGGCTGGGGACATTCATCAGTTTCTGAGGTGTTGAGGCTTGCCAAAGATGGCAAAGTAAGTAAGTTAGCGCTTTTTCATCATGATCCAGATCATTTTGATGAACAAATTGATATTTTTACTGCCAGTTGTATGGAAAACCTGAATGATTCTTCCCATAGTATAGAGTATTTTGCCGCTCACGAGGGTAAGGAACTTCATCTTTAAATCGTTACTATATTATGCGAAGAATACCTATAGACAAAGCACAACCAGGTATGAAACTTGGCAAGGCAATTTATGGAGATAATTATGAGATACTATTAAATAGAGGGGTAGTAATAACAAATGATTATATCAGCCGATTAAAAAACAGAGGGTTTACCAAGATTTATATTGAAGATGAGGAGACAGCAGATATTGTCCTTGATGATCCGCTATGTGATAAAATCAGGATCATGGCTACAAAAGACGTTCTTAAGACATATAAGGTAACACAAGCCTCTATCGTAAATATTGAGGCAGAAACAAGCGAAGCTGTTATTAAAAGCATCAATACACCGAAATTCAAAAAGGCCTTTCAAGAGAGCAATGCTTTTAAACAGCTCTGTAATGATATTAATAATTTCCTTGATGAACTGATAAACCAGAATATTTTATCAGGTCTGCATTCAATAAAAAGTTTTGATAATTATACCTATGAACACTCTATTGATACCGCAGTTCTCTCCGTCATCATTGGAAAAAAATTAAATCTTAGCAAAGAAAAATTAAAGCAGATTGCCGTTGGTGAATTTCTTCATGATATTGGCAAGATTTTCATAGACAAGGATATTATTAATAAACCCGGTAAATTGACACCGGAAGAATTCGAGCGGGTAAAACAACATACTGTATATGGCTACGAACTACTTAAAGATATTAAAAAAATCGACGCTGTTTCTGCACATATTCCTTTCCAACATCATGAGAGGCAGGATGGCAGAGGTTATCCCCGCTGCCTGAAGGGCAATAATAAGATCGACGATGGTTTTATAACCTATACTGACCAAGATAAAATGATTATGGCTGCTGAGATTGCAGCAATAGCAGATTTTTATGATGCCTGTATCTCCGACAGACCATATCGGAAAGGCCTGCCTCCTGATCTCGTGTATGAACTGATAAAAGATGGGTCCGGCTCACAATTTAACAGGGAATTGGTAGAGTGCTTCTTGAGTATAATGCCTAAATATCCTGTAGGTTTTGAAGTGAGGATTAAGAATGGCGTCTACAAGGGTTTTACTGGAGTTGTATCAGCATTAAATACTCAGCAACTCTCAAAACCTAAAATAAGGTTGCTTTACGATGATAAGAAAAATAAGATTAAATTTATTGACATAAATTTAAGTTCTTATAGTGGATACATAGATATGGAATGTATTAGCTAACGAGGTAGAGTCTCAAACTGATGGAAAGAGTTTGTAACTATGACCTCACAAATATATAAGACCGTAAGCTGTCAGCCATCAGCAACTGGATATGTAGGGGAGTATTGCAATGCACCCCTACGCCTGACCGCTGATTATACATAATGGCTTTTTTAAACTTGATCGTACAGGAATTTCAAACCAGGGTACGATGTTTCGGCGAGAGGACTCACCGAAACATCGTGTATTTTCAGGTAAACTGCCGAAGTCCTGATTAGACTTATTGGTAAAGACAAACCGATTATAAAATCTTTAATATAACTTCCGGGTAGCTACACCAGTTCTTATAGCGGCATCAATAACTGCACTGGCTACATTTTTATGGACATTCTCATTGAAGACACTCGGAACAATATAATCCTCAGATAGATGATCTTCCTCGATAACATTCGCAATGGCATATGCTGCAGCCATTTTCATTTCATCATTGATTGCTGTTGCGCCAACGTCTAATGCCCCTCTGAAGATTCCTGGAAAACAGAGCACGTTATTGATTTGATTATGATAATCAGACCGGCCTGTAGCGATAATCCTTGCGATACCTTCAATTGAATCCGGCTCGATCTCCGGATTGGGATTCGCCATAGCAAACACAATGGAATCTTTATTCATCGTCTTTACCATATCTTGAGAAATAACATGAGGCCCCGAAACACCAACGAAGACGTCCTTTCCCTTTATAGCATCAGCGATTGTCCCTTTTTCATTATTTGGATTCGTAATTTGTGCCAAGGCGTTTTTGGCAGGGTTCATATTGGTTGTCCTTCCACGATAAATGGTTCCTGAGGTATCACAGACTACAATATTTTTCACTCCGGCATTCAGGAGTATTTTTGCAATGGAGGTTCCTGCAGCGCCTGCTCCACTAATGACGACAGAGGCACTTTCCATCTTCTTGTGAACTACTTTCAGTGCATTAATAAGACCAGCCAGGCAGACGACTGCGGTACCATGCTGATCGTCATGGAAAACAGGGATATTTAAGTTTGCCTTTAATTTTTTTTCAATCTCAAAACAGCGGGGCGCCGAAATATCTTCGAGATTGATGCCACCAAAAGTGGGGGATATATGAGTAACAGTCTTAACTATTTCATCTATATCTTTCGTATTCAGGAGAATGGGGAACGCATCTATATTTCCAAATGCTTTAAATAACATGGCCTTACCCTCCATAACAGGCATTCCTGCTGTAGGGCCAATATCACCCAATCCTAAAACGGCTGTACCATCAGTGACTACAGCAACCGTATTTTTAATAATGGTGTATTCTCTTGATAACTCAGGCCGCTCCTGTATGGCTTTACATACTTTGGCCACACCTGGTGTGTATACCCTTGAAAGATCTTCAAATGTAGTTATATTAATGCGGTTATTCAAAAATATTTTCCCTTTTTCATGAAGTTCAAAAACTTTATCTTTGACGCTAATAACTTCGACAATATCTTTTCCAAGGGCTGAAAGTGCGTTTGTTATATCATGAACTTGTTTGTCCGAACTAACGTAAACGGACAAGTCCCTGATTTTAAATTCCTTTTCTGCCTTAATAATCTGTATATTACCCATACTTCCGCCGAATTTACCAATGGAACTGATGGCTGTGCCCAACGTGCCAGGGGTATTTTTAAGCCTTAAACGAAAAGTTACAAGGGTTTCGGTAAGTTTCATTGTTCCCTCCGTTATGGAAATTTTCCTTCGTATAAAGCCGATATAAATAAACCTTGATTATATATATCGATGGTCGTATAATTTTACATTTCTGCAATATAATAATCCATCATATATTCTTCTCTATGAATCAGGAGTATACAGGGTAGTGAAAATACTTGTAATATCAGATATTCATGGTAATTTAAACGCAATGGAGGCTGTATCTGCTGCATGTAAAGAAGCCGATATGGTTTTTTGCCTGGGCGATATGGTAAATTATGGCCCTTACCCTGGAGAATGTATTGAAAGGGTCCAAAACTTAACAGACAAGGTAGTTCGCGGAAATCATGATAATGCCCTGGGTAGGAATCTGGATTGCGGGTGTTCCCCAAAGTATAAAGAGTTAAGCGACTCAGGGAAGGTTTTTACGAATTCAATATTAACGGTACACGAAAAGAATTACCTTGCCAACTTGCCGCTAACATTAAATATAGAGGTGAAAGGAAAAAGGTTCTTGCTATCGCATGGTTCACCAAGCGGCGATATCTATAAGTACCTCAGACCGGATGCTTCTGATAGTGAACTAGAGAGTGAGCTGCATGATATAAGCACCGATGTAATTTTTATTGGCCATACCCATCTTCCAATGATTCGAAAGGTAAAAGGTGTAACGATTGTAAACCCTGGAAGTGTTGGTCAACCCCGGGATGGTGTTCCCATGGCATCATATGCAGTTTGGGAAGATGGTCATATTGAAGTAAAACGGGTCTCTTATGATATCGAGGTGACGGTACAGGGATTACAAAAGACAAATATACCTTCCCGTCAAGTTGCAATGCTTGCAAAGATACTGAGAATGGGTGGTATGTAGATTACTTTATTGTTGTAAGTAATGGCTTAAGCTCAGGGTTAGAAAGGGGTGAAGATTGAAAGGTTTGAAGAAAGGAAAACAACCAACGTCGAACCTGATAACCTGGGTAGCTATACTTGTAATCAACAACCTAAAAACCGTTTAAACGGCTTAAGCTGTTTAAATTGTATTTTTTGTTTTTGGGGTTTGTATTAGTATGTACGGTTGGTTAAAGGACTTGCCTTATTTTCATGAATGTATTACAATTAACAATAATTTCAAAAACAATTTTGTATTGGACGATTGTTTAGGATAAGAGAACAATGTCGAATGATATACAAAAAGATACAAATCCATCTGAAAAAGTGGAAGTTGTACAGCCCTCCGAAGTTTTGTTCGCAGAACAGCAGACAATAATCCATTCTTTGAAACAAGAATTACATAATAGTAAGAAAAAAATTAATGAGCTTCAGGACTCTCTACGGCGTATAGCGGCTGATTTTGATAATTATAAGAAGTGGGTGGCAAAAGAACGCCAAACCATCGAACGTACAGCCGCTGAATCACTCATAAAGAAATTATTGGATGTTTATGAGAGTCTGGAAAAAGCGATTTGTTCAGGAAAAAACGTGGCAGGAAATGAGATTGTGGAAGGGGTTAAATTAATTTATAAAGAATTTTCTCGTATTTTAAAATCAGAGGGTCTTGAGCCTATCCATGCTGTGGGTGCTCCTTTAGATGTTTATAAGCATGAAGTATTCATGAGAAAGGTCAATAACGACGTTCCTGAAGATACTGTGTTGGAAGAGATCCAAAGGGGATATTTACTTAACTCCTTTGTACTGAGGACTGCGAAGGTGGTAGTATCACAGAAATCAATATCAGATGAAAATATTCAAAATACTATAGATATAGATAATAAAGAAAAAAAAGATAAAGAAACAGAAGGGGAAAAAGGAGGTTAGAGTATTATGGCAAAGATTATTGGCATAGACTTGGGAACGAGCAATTCAGCAGCAGCGGTAATGGTCGGTGGAAAACCAACAATTATTCCAAGCGCAGAAGGTTCAACTCTTGGTGGTAAGGCGTTTCCTTCTTACGTTGCATTTACGAAAGATGACCAGAAACTTGTTGGTGAACCAGCGAGAAGACAGGCGGTTAGTAACCCTGAAGGGACTATCCATGCAATTAAGAGAAAGATGGGTACCGACCATAAAGTTACCGTCCATGGTAAAACCTTTACTCCTCAGCAAATATCAGCGTTTATCTTGCAGAAGATAAAACAGGATGCAGAGGCGTTCCTTGGCGAGCGGGTTGAGAAGGCGGTAATTACTGTTCCGGCATATTTTAATGATAATCAAAGGCAAGCAACAAAAGATGCCGGGACTATTGCCGGTTTAGATGTCGTCCGTATTATCAATGAGCCTACGGCAGCAGCGTTAGCCTACGGATTAGATAAGGTCCAAGAATCTCAAAAAATCCTCGTGTTTGATTTAGGTGGTGGGACTTTGGATTGTACCGTCATGGATTTCGGCCAGGGTGTTTTTGAGGTAGTATCAACCAGTGGTGATACACAATTAGGTGGTACGGATATGGATAACGCGATTGTTGATTATCTGATATCAGAATTTAAAAAGGAATACGGGATAGATCTCAAAAATGACAAGATGGCTATGCAGCGGTTAAGGGAGGCGGGAGAAAAGGCCAAAATAGAACTGTCAACGACCCTGACTACCGATATAAATCTTCCATTCCTTACAGCAGATGCCTCCGGACCAAAACACTTTACACACACAATAACCAGGGCAAAGCTTGAACAGTTGGTGTTGCCGATTGTAAACCGATGCGGCCATTCAGTTGAGCAAGCATTAAAAGATGCGAAACTGACGCCGAATGATATTCATAAGATTATCCTTGTCGGTGGTCCTACACGTATGCCAATTGTACAGAAATTTGTAGAGGACTATATCGGGAAAAAGATAGAACGCGGGATTGATCCGATGGAATGTGTGGCCATGGGTGCAGCGATTCAGGCTGGCGTATTGGCCGGAGAGGTGAAGGATATCGTACTTCTTGATGTAACCCCGCTCTCCCTTGGTATAGAGACTCTGGGTGGTGTATTTACCCGTTTAATTGATAGAAATACTACAATTCCTACAAAGAAGAGTCAGGTTTTTACTACAGCCGAGGATAACCAAACAAGTGTGGAAATCCATGTCCTTCAGGGTGAACGGACGATGGCAAGGGATAATGTGACACTGGGAAGGTTTCACCTCAGCGGTATTCCACCCGCGCCGAGAGGAGTTCCTCAGGTTGAGGTCTCTTTTGATATTGACGCAAATGGTATATTGAATGTTCATGCAAAGGATCTCGGTACGGGAAATGAGCAAAAGATTACCATTACTGCCTCAACAAAATTGAATAAAGATGAAATAGACCGCATGGTTAAACAATCACAAGAATATGCGGATCAGGATAAACGTACAAAAGAAAGGGCTGAGACAAAGAATAAGGCCGATAGTTTGGCTTACAGTGCAGAAAAAACCTTAAAGGATATGACAGGAAAGGTTGATCCTTCCTTAAAAGAAAGAACTGAAAATGCCATCAAAGATTTGCGAGAATCAATAAAAACAGAAGATGAGAAAAATATCCAGCAAAAAATGGATGCTTTAACAAACATCCTGCATGAAATCAGTTCGAAGATATATCAGGAATCTGCCAAGAAAGAAGGAGAACAGCCACCACCAGGCGGTGAAGGGAAAAAGAAAGAAGGGAAAAAGGGCGGTGGAGAAGAAGAAATTATAGATGCCGATTATGAGGTAAAGGAATAAAATCTTACAAGATTCAAGCCTCAGACCAACAAAAAGCAAGCTTCAGGATACATGATATCGTGTATCCTGAAGCTTGTATCATCTGTAAAGACAAATTGCGCACAAAGATTTTTCATCACATCTTTGAAATTGAGAGGTTCGCAGCGTACCGGAGCTGTAACCAAACGAAAATTTTTAAATTGCAGCTTCAGCTTTCAGCATATATCCGGCTGCTGACCGCGTTATTATATTTTCATCCCTTAGGATATGCCAAAATTTTCCGCATAATCCCACTCCATGAACGATCCCGCATACCTTGATTTTATTCAAATATTCATTGCTTCTGTTCTGGATATCGCTATCGGAGATCCCCAGTGGAACTATCACCCGGTACGGCTTATGGGAAGATCCATAGAGATTACGGAATCTATATTGAGGAAATTTCCTATCCCGGAACGTATGGCAGGGATACTTTTGACTATCATTATTGTATTTGGCATATACTCAGCAACCTATGCTATAATGTTCGTATCGAGGCAATGGTGTTTTTTTTGCGAGGGAGTTATTGGGGCTATTATTATATATTTTGCCGTTTCGATAAAGAGTTTAGCTGATGAAGCGAAAAAGGTGATGAGGTTCCTCAGGGGAAATGATTTAATAAGAGCGCGGAAGGTGCTATCACAAATTGTAGGCCGTGATACAGAGCAATTAAATGAAGAGCAGGTAATACGGGCCTGTGTAGAAACTGTCGCTGAAGGCAGTCTGGATGGTGTATTATCACCGTTGTTTTATTCCTTTCTTGGTGGACCAGGTGCAGCAATGGCCTATAGGGCGGTAAATACCCTTGATTCCATGGTAGGACATAAGGACGAAAAACACATACGATTCGGCTGGGCTTCGGCAAGATTAGATGACGCAGCCAACTATATTCCGGCAAGGATTTCCGCAATTCTAATCCCCGTTGCTTCTTTTCTGTGCGGTTATGGTTTTAAAAGATCCTTAAAAATAGCCTTTCGTGATGGTCGCAAGCACGAAAGCCCTAATAGTGGCATTCCTGAGGCTGCGATGGCAGGGGCATTAGGGATCCGGTTAGGAGGTTCGTGTACGTATCAGGGTGAGATAATCGAAAGATCTTTTATCGGGGATGCTCAAAATCATTTGACTCTGGAATCTATCGCCGTATCTATAAAAATACTCTATGTTACATCCCTGCTATTCATCATTTGCGGAATAGGGGTTGTTGGGTGCATAAAGTATGTAATATCTCCAATGTTTCTTTTGATAAGATACTATGGATCATGAAAACAACGAATAGTTTTTTGGAAAACCTGGATCCAAGAGCAAAGATCGTCTCATTTCTCGTTATTATCTTCTGTATGATACTGACCCCTATTTCACGCTTTAAGGATTTTGGATTTTATTTTCTTCTTATACTGGCTATAACGTTTACATCGACGGTTACTCTGAAACACGTATTCAAGAGAGTAATGGTTGTAATTCCTTTTGTCATTTTCATAGCGGTATTTGTGCCCTTCCTGAAGGAAGGGACTGTATATTGGTCTTTGAAAATCGGATACTGGGAGTTAGACATTACCTATGAGGGGATTATGACATTCCTGAATATTATCGTTAAGTCAAGTTTATCAATCTTTCTCCTTGTAGTTGCCTCTTCAACGACACCATTTGCCGATTTTTTAAAAGGACTTGATCTCCTTCGCATACCGCGATTGATGATTATGCTCATGTCTTTTTTGTATCGTTATCTCTTTGTACTGTTAGACGAGGCCCGGCGGTTAATGCGCGCCAGATCTCTCCGTTATTTTGGATCCAGGTATAGAGAGCAATTTCGGGTAATAGGGTATATGATAGGGGTGCTATTTATCAGAACATTTGAGCGTGCAGAGAGAATTTATAGCGCAATGGTGGTCCGGGGATTTCATGGAGAAATACCTGCTACAAAACATTTTAAACTTTCCTATAGAGATTTTTTCTTTATAATCGGTATAATCATTTTTCTCATCAGTATTGTGTCGGGCCTTGTTTACAAGTTGGAATTTCTTAAAAAAGTATACGATATCCGTCTATGGCAAAGATTATAAAAGTTGCAAACCTGAATTACCATTATCCCGATGGGACTATTGGATTAAAAGATGTTAGTTTTGAAGTGGAAGAAGGAGAAACATTAGTCATTATCGGCGCCAATGGAACGGGGAAATCTACACTTTTTATGAATCTGATGGGTGTGTTGGATGGTGATGGATATATCGAGATTATGGGTTTAACGCTAAATAAAGAGAACTTGAAAGAGATACGGCGAAGGATGGGGATAGTATTTCAGAATCCGGATGATCAATTATTTTGCCCTACAGTTATGGATGATGTTTCTTTTGGTCCCTTAAACCTTGGATGGAAAAGCAGTGAGGTAATTTCAGCGTCGCAAAAGGCATTGGCATTTGTGGGCATGGAAGGTTACGAGTCACGAACCTCATATCATCTTAGTTTCGGTGAAAAGAAAAGGGTAGCTATTGCAACGATATTGTCCATGAACCCAAAAATATTATTAATGGACGAGCCCACAAGCGGGCTTGACCCTAGAAGCATATCTAAATTTATTAATATACTATATACCTTAAAATCTCAAGAGAGGACGTTATTAATCGTAACACACGATATTTTTCTTACACAGGAAGTTGCAGACCGTGTGCTTGTCTTTAGTGAAGAGAAGAAACCGGTAGCCATTGGCAATTACAAAGAGATATTGAGTAATTACGATCTACTGTTAAAAAACAATCTTATCCATCAGCATCGTCACCGTCACGATAAGATAATCCACGAACATGAGCATAAGCATGGTTACGCCCACGAACACTAAAAAAAATATAGGCTTTACCAACGATATCTGTGCAGATGGAATATGTTGTTTTATGAGCATCCCCAGGAAACAGACCCATCTGGGTATGTGGAAGGCCTTTCTTAAACGGGGAAGTGCATCTTATGGTGTTAAATTACTTTATACAGCCCTCTCAGCAAAAGATATCATATTTAATCCTTGCCGGTGTTTGGATATTTATTTAAAAGATGCCTGTACGCAGGGTGAATCCACTATTCAAGTAATTTTAAGATGCGGTATATATGGCAAGAAATGCCGGCCTTATACCTGTGGGGCTTTTCCGGATAAAGCAGATAGTTTTATGTATAATATATATGCTCCTTGTATTTACAATGAATACATTGCACATGAAAGTTATGTAAAACTGAAACATAAACATGTTTTCCGTTTATTTTATGCTATTAAGGATGATCGTAAACTGCTGGAGAAAATCTTTCCTGGTCATACAGCCGAAGAGACCAGGGAAAGGTTGAGCCAATGTGGTGAGATAGGAAAGGTTAGTGCAATCTGGAATGAAAAACCATCTGAATATTTTCTTTTAGAAGTGCCTAAGGTTGATTCTGTTTTGTACACCTCTGATGTACATCCGAAGATCAAGAGTGTAAAACAGGCCTATCTGCAATGGCAAGGGCATATCGAAAGCTGGCTGGAGAAACATTACGGAAGCAGATGGCAAGAATATTTAGATCGTGCGATTCGCGATAAACAATAGAGAATACACGTGCCATGAATAAAAAAAATAAGATACTTTCCTGCATTCAAATTTTAGCCATACTTTCTATTATTGTATGTAATGGAAGTATTACGGTAAACACTCCACAAAAATACAGAGAATTTCCTTGCAAAGGGCACCAGTGTGGTTGTAAATCAGAACCTGATCATGAGAGAAATTGCTGTTGTACTTTTACTGGAAAACAGGGCATGTTTCTTACCGGCAATAAACAAAAAGATGTTTTTCAGGTTTTTGTGAGCAGTATAAACTGCAAGTACGGAAATGACCCTCTTACCGGCATAATATTTACTGGCAAATATATTTTGGAGGAACAAGTCCGGCCTATAAAAATACCATTCCTGTGTTTTCTACCCCTAGCAACTTCAATTTACCTTCCTGAAGCATTTGTATCTCCACCCAAAAAACCACCAAGGTTTTTCGTATAAACCCCATCTAGATTTCATAGAATTACATAATCTCAGTATATTTGTTTGGGAAATGAGACGATCTTTTGGCTCAGGATGATACCGGTACCGCTGCAGATCATGCCTAGGGAATGAATTAATCTGTCTGTATATTTCTCATTACAAACAGATAAAAAGGTCTCAACGTTGAAATTCTGAACCATTAATTTCACATGGAGGGTTATATGAAAAAATATTTAATACCTATTTTTGCATTTTCACTTGTAGTTGTTTTTTGTGCCGAACATCATGCCTTTGCTCACAAAGCAGTTGATTTTCATGGTGCGATTCAAATAGCAGGATTGGGTGAAAAGATAAAAGAGGATGTTGATGGAGAAGTAGCTGTTTCGCAGTGGGGACACGAAGAAACTCATGGAAATTTTGAGGAAGCATTTTTTCAATTTGTGTTTCCATCTGAAAATACAGAATGTGGCAATCTCCTGGATGAAGGGACTGCAACGGTGAGTGTCTATCGGGAAAATAAATATACTACAAAAAGTAAAAAATTTCCCTTGGATTTCAGTGAAGATGGAATGGCAGAGGTTATTGAGAGGATTTTAAATAAACATGGAGAAATTGTGCGTAATGCGTTGGGACTTGATGAATGCTTTTCTATAACAGATGGTGAAGGAACTACAGAAAGTGGCAAGATTATCAGTTTTGCTAATGCGTACATTGCAAAATGTAAAGCGGTTGTCAAGTCGTCGTCTGTTAATATAAGTTTTAAAACAAGGCCTAAGCTAAAAATATACGATGCAGGCTACCAGAATATGAAAGAATACACATTGAGGATTTCCGGCAAGCTGGAGATACCGTACGAGCATGTTCATGAGTAATGTCAAAATTACTTGAGAAACAGAGTAGGAATTTCCATTTTATTTAAGTGGTTTTGCGGATGGCACGGATAAACTGCGTTTGTCCGTGCCCTCATGGTTGGTTCAATCGTCCACGGTTGAACTGAAACGTTTTGGCTTGTTTCCCTATACCCGGTACCAATCAAAAGCAGTATGTCAATTCCAAACGTATGATTCAATCTACAAGATTGAACCAACCCTGAATTGTAGGGGGCGCAGCGTTCGTTGCCGAGAATATAAAAATGGCACTTAAACTCACATCAGCAAATGCTTCTCCCCTACTGTGGTAACAATAAAGTAGCCGAAGTCCTAATCGAATGCATATGTTGTAGAAGGGACAGAGAGATTTTATTCCCTCTGTGATTCCTTTTAACAATATCAAACATACAAAAGAGGTTTTATGAATGAAAATTTTAATTACAATATTTTTTCTTTTCGTCTTTGCTAACAGGGCTGTTTTTGCCCATGGTGAATGCTGCCTGTCTAGATCGCTTGCAGAGGCAACCATTTCAGGAATAACCCTGGCACCAAAATTTGGGCTTTCTCTCCAGTATGAATATACGAACATGGAAACCATAAGGGATGGTAGTCACAGTATTGGTCACAATACATTACTGGATAGGATAGCTGCGGAATGGCCAGCAACACCGGCCGAAACAAAAAGCTTTACGATCCCCACAAGGATGATTATGCAGAAGTATACGCTCCTTGGCGTATATTCCGTTAAGGAAAAATTTCAGTTTTTAGCCACAGTCCCTTACGTTATAAACGATATGGATATGAGGATGTTGGTAAGAGGTGAGACGGGTAATCATCATCATGCAGCGCCATCCAAACGGCAAATGAGCCTGAGAACATTAACTAGTGGTGCTATGGGGAATGATACAAGGATGGATATGGAAATGGATACAATTGAAGGTCTCGGAGACGTGACCCTTATGGGGCTCTACACAATTTATACCGATGAACCGGCTTCTCCAACAAAAAAGATTACTTTGGGTTTGGGGGTAAAAACTCCTACAGGGAAAAATGATGAAGAGACAGATTCTGGCACCCTTATCCATGCTGCCATGCAACCGGGAACAGGGTCATGGGATCCGTTATTTTTTGCTAACTATATGCATCTGTTTCGTTCATGGATATTTCAAACAAACTTTTTATATCAACTGACAACAGAGGGTGATGAAGGTTATGAATTTGGTGATAAAGTATCATTAGATTTGGTTACCAGATACCAGGTTACCAATTATCTGATTCCTGGTATTGAGTTGAATGGTTTTTATGCCGGGAAGGATATTGATCATGACGATAGGTACTCAAGACCTGATGAATCTCTTTTGGATAACACTGACAATACTGGATTTTTTTCCCTTTCTGTTACTCCCTCCATCCAGATAAAAATCCCAAAGACTGGTGTTAGTATTGATTTCAAATTTCAGAAGCCGATATACCAGAATGTCAGGGGCATTCAGCAGGTGACAGACTGGAGGGCGATGGCTGCGGTTGTTTGGGCATTTTGATTTTTTTCCGCGAGGGTTTTGTTTCTGCAGGTTTTTACGCTAATTGGGCAGGGTTTAAGTACAAACGTCCGCCGGAGGGCATCTCTATATTGTCGACAATCGAAGTATGCCCGAAAGGCGTTAGGTTCACGTATAGGAATTTCAATGTTTTGTTGTAGGGGTGAAGCGGACCCATCAATAATTTTTTCCCTGATGGTGTGCCAACGCTTCTTCCATCCTACATGCCTTCCCATGTTTTCCTCAGCGATCTCGTCTTTACCCACAAGTCAGAGGGGAAATTTGATAAGTAGCTGCAAATAAAGAAGCGTAATTTTCAAGCCCTTTAAAATTCAATTTTATAATCCCTTATTCATTAATAGCTTACAGAATTGTGGGTAGGTACTTGATGGCAGAGGTTTGGTGGGGTGAAAGAAACAAGCTGATCATCCTTCCTTAGTTTCTTCCATCAAGGGCTTATATTGCCCAAATCTTTCCCTTTCGTACACCCTATACTCCGTAGGGAATAAACGATAGAGGGTTGACAATTTATTGCCTGTGCCCCCATTCCACTCGTTCAAACGTAGACAAACTATGTCAAATGAACCTTCTTGTTTTAAAAGTGGGGAGTAAACTTCACAAAACTGTGGCGTCCTATCTGTGCCATATACAAACAAGAAGCCTATATTACAGGTTGAAATATAACAAACTGTGAATTTGCGATTTAATATTTTAGTTATAAACAAATCGGGACTTATGCATCTGAAGAAGAAAGCTGCTACTTGTAAAACTATCATTTTGTTATAGCAATGTTAAAACAAAATGTTACTTTTATAGTCTTCAGAATCCCTGTATTTCCTGGCAAAATCTGCTATGCTATGTGACATTTTATTTTGAGATCTCTATTGGTCATTATATAGAGTGGCAACTTGGTTGAAATGCGTAAGTCCTGTAATATTGTCAGAAATCCCATTTGATACTTGACAGGTTTAAAATATACCAATAAAATTTATATGTATACGATAGGATTTATAATAATAATTACAACATGCAATATTTATCTCGCATTCATTGTTAGAATATATTTCGAATTTTGCTTTCGTGTTTCATTCTCACCGACTATTCAAGTTCGGAATTGATAAAAGTATTTGGCACTTTATATTATGGCCCTCCTGTTGGTTTTGTGAGATTTATCTATTCTAAATATAGAACCACTCTTAATTTTTGTAATAAGATGCGTTTATTTCGGTCAGTTAAAATCAGGTTACTTACATTCATCCTTTGTGTTTCTCTTTTACCGATAACTATAATTACCACGTTATACTACTTGAGTGCAAGGAGCGCCTTAAAGAATCAGATTATAGAGGAGTTGAGAGTTGTTACGGGGTCGAGAAGACTTCGTATCCTATCTTTTATGGAGACAAAACAGACACGGACATTAGATTTTAGTTCCGATGGCCTCATAAGAGAAAGCCTCAAGCAGATCTACAGTGCGGCATCTCCGGGAAAGGATGTGGTCGTACAATTAAACAAACATCTCATCAAGAACAAAATACCGTTAGACTGTAATCTTTTGTCAATAATTCTTGTGGATAAACATGGCAAAATTGTCTCATCTACTCATGAGCGGTTAATTGGAGACGACCTTTCTAATCAGGACATATTTATCAGGGGGTTAAAAAAAGGTTATGGTGAGGTATACGTAGGTGTGTCGCAGTGGTCTCATTACATCAATACGAATTGCATTTCTGTCTCTGCACCAATTATCTCTCAGCAAAGCCCCCAGGTTTTAGGTGTCATTATCAATGTATATAATCTCGCATTCTTGAGCGAAATTACAACCAAACGAATCGGTATGGGAAAGAGTGGAGAAATATATCTGGTCAACGGGGATAAAGTCATGCTTACCGAGTCGAAGTATGTTGAAAATGCACCTCTTAAACAAGTAGTTAACACAAAACCAACTCGAAAATTTATTAAGAGTGATAAGGAAATGGTTGGTATATACAAAAACCACCGGGGTGTGTCCGTTATAGGGGTATCGAGTTATATACCTGAGTACGGATGGATGCTTATATCGGAAATAGATGAATCAGAAGCATTCGCACCATTGGGTGTACTGGGTACCATTGCATGGGTTTTGGGGTTAGTAAGTGTTATTGTGATTACTATTGCAGTAACAATTTTTGTCAGCCTGATTTTAAAACCTGTTAAAGACCTGGCACATGCAATGAGGGGATTTGCAAGCGGAAAATTAGATTATCGGGTGAGAGTAACCCGTAAGGATGAGATTGGTAATTTAGCCAGCTGTTTTAATATCATGGCCGAGGAGCTTCAAAAGGAAATTGTAGCACATAAGAGCGTTGAAGAAGCATTACGGATAGGCGAGAGTAAGTATCGTTTGCTTCTTGAGAACCTTCCACAGAGGATATTTTATAAGGATAAAAACTTGATATATGTATCCTGTAATGAAAATTTAGCAAGAGATTTGCACTTGAAACCTCATGAAATTAACGGAAAAACGGACTATGACTTTTATCCTAAAGAACTTGCCGATAAATGCATTGCCAATGATAAGCGCGTTATGGAGTCAGGGCAAATGGAGGATACTGAAGAAAAATTTATCTGCAATGGACAAGAATTCATTATGCATATTGTTAGAACTCCGATAAAGGATGAGAAGGGAAATGTTATTGGTATCCTGGGTATGTTCTGGGATGTTACTGAAAAGGTGGCTTTGCGGTTAGAGACAATGCGTAACAGGCATCTTATAGCATTAGGTGAACTGGCTGAAGGTGTGGGGCATGAGATCAACAATCCTATTAATGGTATTATCAATTGTGCCCAAATACTATTTAACAAAAGTAAAGAGGGGAGTAATGAAAAGGATATTGCTCATCGGATCATAAAAGAGGGTGATCGCGTAGCAGAAATAGTTCATAGCCTTTTAACTATTGCTAAACCAGAAGATAAAAAAGAGACGAAGATACCTATTAACATTTATAAAATATTCTCAGATACGCTGATACTAAAAGATGCGCAGTTACGGAACGAGGGTATTCAGGTAAAAGTCGATATCCCACAGGATTTACCGAAGATATCTGTATACCCACGGCAGATGCAACAGGTTGTTTTGAACCTCATCAGTAATGGGCAATACGCTCTCAATCAGAAATATCCAGAAACGCATGACAACAAAATCCTTGAGATTATGGCTGAAAAAATAACAATTGACAAGTACCCCTATATAAGGATTATCTTTTATGATCATGGTATTGGTATACCAGCTCACATAATAAATAAAGTTCTGGATCCATTTTTTACTACCAAGACCAGACATAAAGGGGCCGGGTTAGGTCTGAGTATTAGCAATAGTATAGTCTGTGGACATGGAGGCAAAATCCTTGTTGATAGTATTGAAGGGGAGTTTGCGAAAGTCTCTGTAATTTTGCCGGTTGTGCAGGCTGGGTTGAAGATTAGCGAAATTTAACAATAAACATCGGCAAATTATTTACAAAAACTGTAATTACTCAGATTGGCTGGCTCATGGTTCATGGTAGGTTGTTTTTCTTTCTTCAAATCTTTCTATCTTTGCCTTTTCTGCCATGAACCCTGAACATGAGTAGTTACCAAAACATTTGTTATGCATAGTCTGGTATTCCATCTCCAACAGATGTCTTTTGATGTGCAATCCTGATGCATATCCTACAAGCTTCCCGTCAGAACCTATGACCCTGTGGCAGGGGATGACGGGCGGAAGGGGATTTTTGTTATTTGCCATGCCTACAGCCCTGGCAGCTTGCGGCTGTCCGATCTGTTCTGCAACCCATTTATAAGATCGGTGCTCACCGTAAGGGATTTCCTGTAATTTTTTCCATACTCTTTTTTGAAACGGGGTGCCTTGTCTTAAATCCAGAGGAAAATCAAAGGATATCTGTATGCCCTGAAAGTATTTTTGTAAAATCTCTGTTTCCCGCCTTAGGAACGAATCATCCCTTTGGAATTTTATATTTTTACTAAGACCTTTTGAAAAGAGAGGTGGATGTGTTATATTTTTTTCTGCAGCATAAGGGAATGAGATTTGATAGACCCCTTTTGTACTCTTCGCAATATATACGTATCCAAACGACGTAAGAAAATTGCTGAAGAAAATTATTTCCGTATTATTTGCCGGAACCTTTGTGTCCACCAGAACTTTTTTGTCCACTAGAACCTTTCTGCCCAAATGTTAACCTGTATCCTTTCACGAACCCCATGATAATTAATGTAACGAAGAGTAGGGTTGCAAGTACGGAGATAGTAAGGGTTGTAACTATCCATAATTCTTTTATGAAAAAGTTCCACCACGGATATTTTAACAGATATATACCGGCCTTCTCAAGGAAGAAGAGGGTTGTCAATATGATACTGAATCCGAGGACGAGGTACTTAATATCCTGCTTATGAGGCGCCATTGAGACCGTAAAAATAACGATTGCAAAAACAAATAAGATATGGCGTACACTCGTGATGTGAAGTTGATTTTGAAAGGTGTTATAGGTAGTCCAAACCGCATCAAGGAGATGTCTTATTAAATCGAAAAATCCCTTAAAGGTAAAGTGAATTTCCTGGGGAAAGGTACTATTGAGCTGAACAGGACTTGAGAGGATTTTCGATATAAACAGGATGAAAAAAGCACAACCAAAAATAGGCGCTGCGGCAATGAAGAAATCAAAGAGAAAAGGAACCTTGGGCTTGTCATATTGAATTCCAGTATCTTTCGATGTAAATAAATTAAGTTCTTTAATAGTTGTTCCTGTTACAAGGCATATGAGTGCATGACAGAGTTCATGAACGATGGTACCGGGCAAGAGGAATCCCCTGGTTATTTTCATATTGCCATGTTTTGTCCATAACCCATATGTTGCAAAACTCAGGAAGGTAATAAGAATAAGCCCTATTGCTAATGATAAGTATATCATAGTAAGATTTTCATAAGAGAGTAGAGAGAAAAGGGTAAGGAGTATAAAAGTTTGAAGTCAGGAAGAAAAAGCCTCTTGCTGCTGAATTCTGACTTCTAACTCCCACTCTCAGCCTCCATCAATTGCCTTTCTGGTCGTAAATATGAGACGAATAGATTAGCAGAGGTATTATGGGTATGTCAATCTGAAAAATATATTTAAACCAAAGAATTGCTTGCAATTCGATATATGGGATATATATAATTACTTATAATACTTATCACATATTAATAAAGTTCCTAATAAGGGACATTTAGGTATTTTAAGCAAAAATATTCGGGAAAATTTAAATCTCGAAATATGAATCTCGCAGAAAAACAAGATCACTTATAGATCTGTGGGGACGTAGCTCAGTCCGGGAGAGCGTCTCGTTCGCAACGAGAAGGCCGGGGGTTCGATTCCCCTCGTCTCCACCAATTTTGCTAAAGTAAAGGTTATCCATTTTATCTCAGATTAATGCATGAGTTTGGATAACCTTTTTTTATTGCTAACTAAATGCATTTAGACCTTATCCGAAAACAAGAATTGTCATTCCAAATGAAGCGAAGCGGAGTTATGTTAGAATCGTGGATCCCCACGCTCTAATGTTCAACCTCTAATCTCAACTTCCGATATACGGAAGGATTCCTCGCTCATTTGTCGTTCTGGATGACATGCTGGATTTTCGGATTAACTCTTAATTCAGTTATGGCTTTTTATGCAACTATTAAGAAATCTGATTATTCATATAATAAATAAAAAAGGAAGGATTACCTTTGCCGAATTTATGCGAACGGTGCTATATCACCCAAAGTATGGTTATTATAATTCAGATACGGAACGCATAGGAAGATTTGGGGATTACTATACAAGCCCCACTGTTCACAGTATGTTTGGAGAACTTATTGCAAAACAACTGGAAGAAATGTGGAGGTTGATGGGGGAGGTGGTATTCACGGTTGTGGAAATGGGGGCAAATAAGGGATGGTTATGCTATGATATTCTTCAATGGACAAAAAAAGAATGCCCGGAGTTTTATCATAAACTTTCTTATATAATTATTGAGACCAATCCCTACGCAAAGGAAAGACAAAGATTGCTTTTGGATTCCCTGGGGCCAATAAGTGAAAAGGTCTCATGGCACTTGCATACAGAAGATGGCTTTTCTTTTGATAAGATTCAAGGATGTTTTTTGTCTAATGAATTTGTTGATGCCCTGCCTGTACACCGAATAAAAATAAGAAACCAGATTCCACATGAACTCTATGTGGGATATAATGGTTCAAGTTTTTATGAAATGGAGGATATGATATCCGTACAAGCACTGGAAAGATATCTTGAAATTAACCACATAGAGCTCAAAGAGGGGCGGGTATATGAGATAAATTTAGACGCTATAGAGTGGTTAAAACGTGTCTCAGAATGGTTACAGAAAGGTTTTGTACTTACCATTGATTATGGAGATACGATCGACGGATTACAGCAAGGAAATGATACTGATGGAATGTTGAGATGTTTTTATAAACATACCGTTAATCGAGATTACTACGAACGGTTAGGTGAGCAGGATATTACTACCCATGTGGACTTTACGAGCTTAATGAATGCAGGGGAGTCGACAGGGCTTAAGGTTACCGGTTTCACAAAACAATCCCATTATTTAATTGCCTTAGGAATTCTGAAAAGGTTAAATATGGTTAGTAATGATATGAATACGATATTAAAAGTAAAGAATCTTTTTCACCCGGAGGGAATGGGTGAGGTGTTCAAGGTATTGATCCAGCATAAGAACATCGAAGATCCCCGGTTAACCGGCCTAAAACCTTTACATACAGTAACCGTCTAGCATATTGTATGAGTGGTATCTCGTGGGAATTTTTTTAAAGGAGTTTTATTATGAAAATAGGTCATACATCAGAAGAACCCGGTACCATGATGAATATACTTATGGAGGCTATTAAAAGGGAACAGGAATCTTATGACTATTACTACAGGGCGGCATTACAAGCGGCAAAACCCTCTACACGCAAAATGTTGCTCAGTTTAGCAGAATGGGAAAAAGGGCATATTGCGGAACTAACCAATCATGTAATGGAACTGAAGGCACAAACGGAAATAGATCGGGCAATGACGGGTGGTTTGTAAGCAACCGGCTTGTTATCAAACTACATAATCAACTATGGAACTTGAATTACTCAACGTGCTATTACCATAGGCCGGTTTTCTCGATTTTGAATCAACACTGTTTGATTTCCGGGATTTTTGTTCTTGTTCCGGTTTAACGTTGATGTTACTTGAATCTTTCGTTGATTCCACGCGGTGTGTCTTGCGAGTGACTTCTTTGTTGAAATTGTTCATCTGAACGGAGGCGGCGATGTTTGCTGAAACAGTTGGTATGTCTCCCCGTATTACCGTATTCATAACCAATGTTACCTCCTTTCTTATTTCTGCTGTGATGTATCCAACTTAAATTGTTATGTTGGATTGAGCAAATTATCGGGAAGTTTAGCATAAATTCTTTTCGTAATCAAACTAATAATAAATTTTTCTCTGTATTTTTGAGCTTAAGATTAGGTGAATAAAAATGATAGATATCAAGCGAGAAGATTTACTGCAGTTATATTATTATTTAAAACTGACACGAAAGTTAGAGGACCGGGTTACGTCTTTATACCACCAGGGAAAGATATTGGGAGGGGCATGGACGAGTAACGGTACTGAGGCTGTTTCTGTGGGATATGGTTATGCCCTTGAAAAGAACGATATTGCAGCCCCTTATTTTAGAGATATGGGTGTTTTCCTGATCCGTGGTATTACCGCAAAACGCATTATGGCGCAGTATATGGGTAAAAAGACCGGTGTTAGTGGTGGTAAGGAAGGGAATGTCCACATCGGCGATTTGAACTTTGGCGTTTTGGGTTTTCCCAGCCATTTGTCGGATAATTATCCAGTTGGAACGGGTGCTGCTCTTGCCTTTAAGATACGCGGTGAAAAAAGGGTTGTAGCAGCTTGTACCGGAGATGGCGGGACAAGTCGCGGTGATTTTCACGAGGGTATGAATTTTGCGGCCGTTAGGCAACTACCCATTGTATTCTTTTGTAACAACAATCAATATGCCTATTCTACCCCGCTGCGGTTACAAATGGCCGTAAAAAATGTTGCAGACCGGTCTCTTGCTTATGGTATACCCGGTAAGATTGTAGACGGAAACAATGTCATAGAGGTTTACATGGCAGCTAAAGAGGCCTATGATAAGGCAAGGAATGGCGGTGGACCTACCTTCATAGAATGTAAAACGATGAGGATGCATGGTCATTCAGAACATGACAGTGCTAAGTATGTACCGCGAGAACTCCTGGAGGAATGGAAGAAAAGGGATCCTATTATGAATATGGAAAAATATCTTCTTGAAAACAACATCTCAAAAAGAGAAGAATTGGATGATATCGGTTTACGGGCAAAAGAGGAAATTGATGAGGCAGAATCATTCGCAATGGAAAGTCCGTATCCAAAACCGGAAGATTGTTTTAAGGGTGTCTACTCAACACCTATACCAGAGGAGTGAAGCAATATGAGAGAGATTACCTATCTTGAAGCAATTAAAGAGGCATTGGATGAAGAAATGACACGCGACCCAAGCGTGTTTATTCTAGGTGAAGATGTTGGGGTTTACGGTGGTGCCTTTCGTGTAACGGAAGGGTTCTATGAAAAGTATGGAGAGCTGCGTGTCCTTGATACTCCATTATCCGAATCCGGATTTACCGGTGCTGCAATCGGTGCATCACTTGTTGGTATGAGGCCCGTTGTCGAGATGCAATTTGCTGATTTTATCTCGTGTGCTTTTGATCAGATCGTTAGTGTTGCTGCGAAGAATCATTACCGGTGGGGGGCAGCTACCCCGATTGTTGTTCGGGCACCTTACGGCGGAAATATCCATGGTGGGGCATTTCATTCACAATCTATCGAGGGGTTTTTTTTCAACGTTCCTGGACTTAAAATTGTTGCACCTTCCACAGCTTATGATGCGAAGGGTTTATTGAAGGCCGCAATCCGTGATAACGATCCTGTTATTTATTGTGAACATAAATATCTTTACAGACGTATCAAAGACGATGTTCCCGTGGAAGATTATGTTATTCCTCTGGGAAAGGCCCGAATCGCCCTGGAAGGCACAGATGTATCAATTATCACTTATGGGGCTATGGTTCACACTGCACTAGAGGCTGCACAGACACTCAAGGGGAAGGGTATTTCCGTTGAAGTCGTTGACCTGAGAACGATCTTGCCGTTAGATAAAAAATCGATCCTTACTACGGTAAAAAAGACAAATAAGGCTGTTATACTGCATGAACAGACGAAAACGGGTGGTGTCGGTGCAGAGGTTTCTGCCCTGATAACTGAACATTGTTTCGAGTATTTGGATGGACCTGTTATCCGCGTTGCTGCACCGGATACGCCAGTACCATATAGTGCTCAAATGGAAGAGATCTTTATTCCGCAGACCGGGGATGTCGTTTCTGCCGTAGAGAAATTAATGCACTATTGAGAAGGAGGTGAAATATGCCTATCGATGTAATTATGCCGCAGATGGGGGAAAGCGTTGCGGAGGGAACCATCCAGAAGTGGCTTGTTCATGAAGGGGATCATGTAGAAAAGGAACAACCCATTGTTGAAATTAGTACAGATAAGGTAGATACAGAAGTGCCGTCACCGGTTAGTGGTACTCTGAAAAAGATTCTTTATCCTGAAGGAAAAACGATACCTGTCCAGACAGTGATTGCCCAAATTGAGGCAAACGGGGCTAAGGAAGGTGTGGGTGCACCCGGAAAAAAAACAGAAGAAGCAAAAAAAGTAGAAATGGCTAAGCCTGCCGAAACGGTTGAGAAGGAAGAAGAGATAGAAAAACGATATTCACCATTAGTAAGGAAACTGGCCAGGGAATATGCAGTCGATTTAGAGAAAGTAAAAGGTACTGGTGAGGGAGGGCGGGTTACGAAAAAAGATATTATGGATTACGTAGCTGCAAGGCCCGGTGCCGCGCCAACTCCTCCTGCTGAGCCTGAAAAGAAGATTTTGGAAAGAGAAATAACAATTCCATTAAGCCAGAAAAGAAAGCTTACAGCCGAAAGGATGGTACAGAGCAAACGGATGGCTGCCCATGTAACTACCGTATTTGAGATCGATATGGCACGAGTTGATCGGTACCGTGAACTCAATAAGGCTAGTTTGAAGGATGAAGGTGTCCATCTTACCTATCTTCCATTTATAACCCATGCTGCAGCCCGTGCCATTAAGGATCATCCGATAATAAATGCTTCATGGACGGATGAGGGTATTGTACAGAAAAACTATATTAATATAGGGATTGCAGTATCCCTCGAAGATGGCCTGATAGTTCCCGTAATAAATGAAGCTGATAAAAAAGATTTGCTGCAGTTATCGCGGGAAATTCAGGATATCGCCTTACGTGCACGAACAAAGAAACTGAAACCGGAGGATGTTCAGGGTGGAACGTTTACCATAACGAATTATGGTATTAACGGCAGTTTATTTGGAACCCCAATTATATTACAGCCGCAGGTGGCAATATTGGGTGTTGGTGCTGTAAGCAAAAGACCCGTTGTTATAGAGGATGCAATTGCAATCCGGCCTATGGTATACCTCAGCCTTTCATTTGACCATCGTGTTATGGATGGTGCTCATGCCGATATGTTCCTTCGTACAGTCAAAAATATTTTGGAAGAGTGGGAGGTTTCTGCCTATGAAAAGAAAAAGTCTTCTCCTCCAACTGGATATGGTGGAGTATGGTAAGACATG
>JBDIVL010000021.1:0-70499 GCA_039794405.1 Candidatus Jinrextremum sp.
GTTTTTGCATAATTTTATGACCTTCTCTATTTTTATCGATTATTAAAGATTTTCTACTTCTTTAATTATCGCATAAAATTATGCTCGGTAAAGATTGGCCGAAGGCCAATCGCGTAAGTCCTATATCCTTTGGCTTCGAAGGCAGATTGACCAAATATATCTCTCCTCTTTTTGGACACTCAATCATTCCATGTCCTTTTTGCACTTTCTGCCGCTATGCTTGTCCATTCTTTGTCTTCCTTCTTCTCCTTTTCCGAGAGAGATAGGTAATAAGCCTCGATATCTTTCTCAATCTCTCTCTTTTTGGATTTCTGAAGCCAATCACGCAGCATTTCTTCCATTACCTGACTTCTCGGAGTCCCTTTTTCTTTTGCTATTTCGTCTATTTCATTAACCACGTCACCGCTGATTGTTATTGTTAGTTTTGCTTTACGGGGGGCACTCGTAGATGACATATTAACCTCCTTTCAATCTTACTAATTGTAAGATAATCAGGGAAATAATTGCAATTAAAATTTTGAGTTTGAATCCTAACATCGTTTTATGTAGAGACAATGGAGAAGGGACGGAAGGCTAAAGGCGAAGGGTAATGAGGAATTGTGAGTGTGGGTGTTGGGTGTTGGATTTGGGGACGCAGATTGCGTAGATTGACGCACATCAAAATCCACAGATTGCGCAGATTTACACAGATATTTTTTTCGGCTCACCGCAGAGGCGCAAAGGACGCAAAGAAAAGACTTTGAATAACAAATGCTTACCATACTTTGGGTTGGAAATTCTTATCATTCAATATAACCATCGCCTCGCCACTCTCCCCAATGACGAAATAACAGAAAAATGGAAGCATAATAGCCAATTCATCAAGTAATAGTTCAATGCCATTTATCAAAGGGATTTATAATCTCAAGTCTCTCAATTGTTTTAAAATCATCCACATTCCTTGTTGCTAATTTCAAATTATTTAAAAGAGCAGTCGATGCTATTACTGCATCTACAAGCTTAATATTTGTTTCCTTTCTCAATTCAATAGCCTTATTAGCAATGTTTTCATCAACCGCATAAATATTTGCATGCTCTATCAACTGTTTACATTTTATAAAACCGTCGTGGGTATGCTTATCCCATCCGAGAAATTCAATCTTTGTCAAGATGGAAATATTAAACAAACGTTGAATAATGATATCATTCAAAAAATCAATAGAATCCTGTGAGCCTTTTGTGTGATAAATTAAAATATTTGTATCAATTAAGAACCTATTTGTAGACATTGCGTTCCCAGTTATTTCTTAACTTTCTTGATTCAACTTCTACATCTATATCTTTATATACTCCTGAGGTCTCTTTAACAATTCTTTTAACCTCAGTTTCTGAAATGTCTTCCTCTGTAACATCGTAAATGAGATGGGCTTTTATCTTCCCCTTAGGGAATTTTTTATCAACAAGCTTTAACTGCCCATTTTCTATAATGACTTCCACAATTTTGTGTCCCATTTTGTTTTCCCTTCCATATTTATAATAAAATTAATAAAGTATAAAATCTTTTTGTCTAAATTTAAACCTCTTTGACTTATCCTGCAATCTCTTTTTGGTACATACGCGGCTCTTGGTGGCTCTCTTGGGGTCACACCTACACAGGTTGTCCGAGAGTACAGATTTCTCATATTTAGCCACGGGTTGGGGACGCAGATTGCGCAGATGGCACGGCAAAGAAAGGTTTAAACAGTTCAAAATAGCTAAACCGTTCAATCCGTTTATACAGACCAGTCTACCGCTGAGGACGCAAAGAAAACACATGCTTGGCATGCTTGGGGTCACACATGCTCATTTGACAAATAAGAAATTTGTGGTATAAAGCGTATGTTTTAATTTCATAAATACCATGGCCAGACAGTTACGAATCGAATATAATAATACCTTTTATCATATCACCTCAATAAATAGCCTCTAAATTTTTCAGCCCTTCACGATAATCCACGTCATCCAGATTACTCATAACACCGTAATCAGCCAGTATATCTATCATTTCACTTATTGATACACCTGCAAGCTTGGCTGCCTTGTCTAATGAGGCAGTTCCACTTTTATACTGCTCAATGGCAAAATGTATCCTGCCTAAACTTATGAGTTCTCTAACTGCTGCAGAGATGTCTTCTTTTTCTTCTATTGCCAGTTTCTTTACAAAATCATAGTCGTCTTTATCTATCCTTATACTCATCGTTGTATATGCCATAACTACTCCTCCTTATTTATAGTCGTCAATGAAGGTATCGAGAAGTTCAGCCTTTGCCAATAATATCAGAGTGGATGAGTCAAATACAATCATGATTACAAATTATTATAAATGTGTTAAATGCTCATAGCAAGATAAAACAGGGTCTGGGGTCAAGGATCAAGTCTACACATTTGATAAATAAGAAATTTTGTGGTATAAGGTATAAACGCATGTTTTAATTTCTTAAATAAATACCATGGCTCGACAGTTAAGAATCGAATATAACAATGCCTAGAACACTGCAAAGCAATGAACACGAACAAGAAGCAGTGAAAAACTATTGCAGAAATGCCATACCATGAACAAATCAGTTATTGGGATGAAGATATTTGGGGCAGGGGCTTTGATACATGAGATTGAAAAATCACTGAGATTTATTATGTCCTTAAAATATGTAAAGGCTTTTGTGTTAGGAATGACATCTAAAGATGAGGTTGATGAAAATGTGAGGATATACGAGAGACTTCTTGCATCCACAGATTACGCAGATTCACGCAGATTAAAAACGGTTCACCGCAGAGACGCTGAGGACGCAGAGAAAAGACTTTGAATAACAAACGCTTAACCATACTATCATCTGTAATTTTTATTATTCATTAGTACTGCCGTATCACCGCAATCTCTTCATATCTTCTTTACTTTACCGTTACAATAACTTTTCTATCTCTTGTATATTTTTGATATCCTCACCGCCTCTTTTACTGTTTCTAATTTCTCTGCCGATATATTCCGTTAATCCGTTCTAAAAGCTTTAAACCCTCAACTCCAACCCAAGTGTTATTGCCTCTTTTAGTCCTTTTAACATAGAATGGCAACCCAATAAAATTCACATAATCTTTTACCTTTTGTTTCTTGAATACAACACATGTTTATAGTATTATCTTAAGGAAATTTCCAGGCTGATTCTTCTTTATTTTTGTAACAATTTAGTATTTTGAAAAAGTCTGAAAAGATGCAATGGTGGATTCACTTCGTTTAATCCACCCTACCTATGATCGTGTAGTGAGTAAGGTGGATTAAGCGGAGCGAATCCACCAAATGGATAAATCCCAAGCATGAATATGGCTTTTCAGACAATCTCTAAGCGCCTATAGTAGTGTATGTAGTAGAAGCGCCACTTCGCACTACATGTCAAATATTAAAATTGTTTGATGCTTTTAAACGGCTCAAATAGCAGTAACTTGTTACCTTTCTCATTATTATCAGAAAATATATGGAGAATTTTTTAAAAAAATATACCTATAAAATCCTTACTATTGGCAAAATTAATCATAGTATTGTGTATTTTTTTATCCTCTTTTTTCTGTACCTCCTCACAGATATAAATTATTTCTCCACAGAAGGAATCGCATCTGATACAAAAGCGGTATCACTGCCCCCCCAGCCTACCCTTGTAGCCGGCGATATTGAAAGTCTTATACCTTTGGCAGAAACAAATTATCTCGATGGAAAACCTGTCTTATTATTCTCAGGTGCAAACCAGGCCAAAAGTCCCTTTTCACTCCTTGAGTTTTCAAATTCAGTAGTTTTCCATCAAGATGGGTTTATGGGGTTGATACTGGAGTTATTTCCAGAAACAGGCACGGTAACCACAAATATAGAAATCAACGGAAAAACGCTAAAAGCGCCTCAGTACAGATTTGCAACAGGAAAAGAACCTATTGAGGTGGATATATCCGGGGATGGCTATTACGAGATATTTGCAAAGCTCAGGAAGGAAATGCAAAGTGCCCCAGCCAAAGTTACCTTAGATAATGCAGCATTAATACCTTCTCCAAATACTGCCTCCGAACAAGGAATTACAACACATTGGCAGAGTTTTCCCGGAATCTACTTAACAAAAGGAAGGCATACCTTTACTGTAAATCAGGCGGTAGAAGATCTTATAATAGTCCCGCAAAAAGTGTTTCAGGATTATGTTACCTATGTAAAGGATCTTTTTCAAAAAAGACAAGTATCTTACCTTTTTTGCAATGATGAAAAAAGAGAAGAAACCCCTGCCGGCACAGAAATACCGGATGGAAAAACAACCAATTTTATTACGGCAAATCCGAGTAAATACCAGCTATTGGCATACGTTTCTCCCGTAGATGAGGAAATACAGTTTCGTAATGTAGGGTTGAAGCTCTCTGGAAAAGACCTGATGTCCAATACCCCAATCGTAAAAGATGCATCGGGCAATGAAGCTGCAATCTTATCCCTCTCACACTATAACCTGGATTTAGAAGAATACCCTTATTTAAAAGTTACGTATAACCTCACCGATAAGGCAAGGACTATGTTGGGATTTCTTTTAGAATTGGATACCGATGACGATGATACCGTTGATACGATGTGCTTTGCGGGGAATATACGATATGAATTAAAGCCATCTGTCACCCTTAATATGGCAAGCATTCATCTGAAAGAAAAGGATTTTTGGTACAAGGTTAACCGTGAATTGGGACGTACGAAAGATGCCGATATACATCAGTGGTATTATGACGCTCAAGGCTCAGGGTTCAGCAGGAATATAGAAGGAAATACCCTTGTGGTAAGTTCTGATTTTTCCCGATCAAACCATTTTGTTATTACCAAAAATTTTAAACCAATTAATATAAAAGAAAATCAGATTATTACTTTAGAATACAAAATGGATAACCCTGATATGCAAAAACTTAGTATAAATTTTCGCATAGATACCGATGGAAATGGAAGGCCGGACAGGACGATTGAGACCAATTATACGGGAAATCTCTCGATTACAAAGGATGGTTTTCTCCGTCAGGAAATTAACGTCCTTACCCACAGCGGCATTAATTCACATGATGAGAAGTCCGTATGTAATCTTGTTGAAGTCATCCTACTCTTCAGCGGTACCGGAAGATTCTACCTGAAGGACTTTAGCATAGGAAATCAGGAAATCGTTGTCCCTGATGAAATTAGAAGATACTGCAGCGAACGGGAAAAGGTACTTAACAATAAGAGAAAGGAAGAAGAGGATTCCTGGATACAAAAATGGCAAAAAAAAGATACCATTCCACTCAATATTGTCATACTCAATGGTGAAGAAAAGAGGGAAAAAGGGGAAACAGTTTTCATTATCAATAACATCCTTCAACAGATACAAAATACCCAGAAGAATACCTATTATTGCAAGTTAAAAGGTCTTATACCTGTACTTTGCCGTAAGAAGGGATCACCAGGGAACATATCCCTCTGGAAAGATACCATGAAAGAGGTATTACAAGAAATTGAATTTTTTACCTATGAAACGATAGAAGTACCAAAATTCATTGCTGAAACGAAAACAAAAAAAGAGTGGGGGAAAAAACTTGAAGAAGAAACGTTGCGGTACGGCATTGAGAAGGCTATATATAGAAAGGATTGGGGAAAAGAGCAATATGATGTAGAAGAATATGCCGCAGATGAATGGTTTGGTATCCATGATATCAAAGAGACTATGACCGCACTCTCCGAAATTAATCACTGGAAGATACAAGGTGTAAATAGCATGTTCAATTTCACACGTTTTCTGGATGGTATTGAGATGACATTTTACCTGGATGGTGGCAAGGAAGAAGACGAAAAGGTAATCTTTATCCCTAACACCGTAAATTTTCAGGACATCAATCTCAGGGAAGACGTTTCTTTTGATGTTTCTTATGAGCTATCTGATTCCACTACGACAGAATTAGTTTTATACCTTGGAGTTGATTTCGACAATGATAAAAAAGAAGACGCCACTTTCAGACTCACACCCTCTTCTATAGAAGATAAAAATATTACCGGCAGGAAAATAAAGGTAGCATGCTTTGATACAAAACGGATATTAGACCTTTACCCCGAAAAGGAAAAACAAAATCTCTCATCCTTCTTCCTTTCTGTTGAAAAGAAACAGGGGATTAATTTTATTGGAACAGAACGTACTACTAAAAAAGTTTTTCTTCACGATGTAAAAATAAAGAAAAAGAGGTTGGATCAGGATGAGGGCGTCCAGCTCGTTGTATATGTCGACAAAGAAGGCAAACCTTTATTAAAATCTCTACCGGATTCAGAAACACTCCATACATTAGATTTTTCAGCCAAAATCCCGCTTGAATCAAGTACTTTTCTTAAAAACGGATGGGAATTAAGCGTTAAGAATACATCCTACCAGTTATCCTATGGCAAAGAAGGATTGAATATACAAGGGCTTTTCTACTGCAGTGGACATGAGAGGTATTTAACCTTAAAAAAATATCTTAATGGCGTAGACCTTCAGAAGTATCCCTTTGTGAAGTTTCAGTTTCAAACGACAGAATTAACGGAACCCGGTGATATTAATCGGGAAAAGCTCTGGGTTGAATTCAGGGGTAAATGCAGCCAGAAGAGAAATTTTATCATGAGAATGGGTGGCAGCAGGTTCAGGGAAGATGAGGGTTATTGTGTTAACCTGCTCAAGGAATTAAAAAAAATATACCCCGATAGTAATACCTTTGTACTGGACGATATCGCCATTATTATAGACCCTACAATCGGCAGGTTCGACGACAGGTTGCTTTCCTACAGTTCAGACACATGGGCTAGTGATAAAGAAACTCAAATATCCATCAAAACCTTACAAATCTTTGGAACAAAGGGAAAAGATCTAGAGGGTATGCTCAAAAAGATGATCGTTCGAGAGGTTGAAGCGCCTCATACCGTATTTGTTAATGATATTACCTGGACATCGGAGGCTATTGCAAATACTGAATTTCAGCATAAGGCCTTCGGCGATGAACAATACCTACGCGCACATTTTAAAGATGACGGATTAAGAGAAGAAGGAATCATAGTAAAGGCTATCTTTAAACAGCCGATTGAGTCACGTTATATACAGACGGTCGATGTTGACTACTCTATAGAAAATCCAGACGTTCAAGGTATTGCCATAGTTCCGGAATTTGATAGTACTTATAGGTCATCATCTATTTCCTTCTTGAATTTACAAGAAAAGAATGGACATCTTTCCTGCAATATCCAGGAAAAAATAAAGGATGTCTATCGAGAAGATAAAAATACACCTGCAAAGTTAACTTCATTGATATTTTTCCTGGTAAAGAGACCGGGAATAAGCTGTAAGGAAAATGAACTTACCAATGCTTATACCTTTTCCATAAAGAATATTAGTTTTACTACAACTACTTCTTCTTCTACTACTATCTATGAACAACTTCTTTCACAACCTCTTCTGGAATTTAACGGCAGAAGATATACCTTAGGAGACGGCTTTAAGATAAAGAACAAGAATCTCAAATTATATAATAAAGAGGTGAACGAAATACCTGCAGTAGGGCAAGAACTAACTATGGCAGAATTTGTAAGCCTTGGCAGGATGCCATTCTACCTGGACGATATAGAAGTTCCTAATGGGGAAGGCAGGCTTACCTTATATCCACCATCGAAATATCTTAAGGTAGAAATGGCCGAGATAACCAAACAAAATGAAAACATTCACCAAAACACCACTGCACATGAACCTGAGATTACCTTCAAAAAGATCAATCCTACACGATATGTAGTGGACGTTAAGGCAGACAGGCCATTCTGGCTGGTTTTTTCAGAGAGTTTTCATGCAGGCTGGAAGGCATATGTAAGACCGTCAACCGTAAATCATGAATCGTCAACGATAAAAACCGAGCACTGGTCGGCATTAATAAGTACATGGAAAGACAAAGGGAAAAGGGTGGAACTAACAGAACATCAGATGGTTAATGGTTATGCAAATGGATGGTATGTACCTGTGGGACAGAGATCAGAAGTCAGAAGTCAGAAATCAGAAGAGTGGAAAGAAAAGATGCCAGAGGATTTTCAGATTGTGTTAGAATACAAACCACAGCGATTGTTTGAAGTCGGAGTGCTAATTTCCGGTATAACATTCGTATCGTGTATAGGATATTTGTGCTGGGGTGGGATTAGGGGTTTGTTCTCCAAAAGGAACCTAAAAACATGAAATGTACAAAACGTTTCGGTTCAATCGTGGACGATTAAACCAACTCTGGGGACACGGACAGACAAAATTTGTCCATGCCACCATGCAAGGCCGCATACAGAAAATAAAATCCTATGCGATCAAGTTAGATCTCTTAACAAAAGGGGATTTAGAGGGGTTCCTGACTTTTTACAACCCCCTTTGGTCCCTCTTAAGTAGAGACCAAAATCTTGCGTCTCTATTGAGGATTTTATACCTTATACAACCCGGGAAACCCCATAAAGAGTGGGAACATTAGGAAAGAAAGTTCGCAATGTTGACCTCATTGAATTATCTTATAAAAATTATCAAAGAAAATCTGATACGATTGAAGGATACAGCAACTCATTTTATCAAAAAGTGTACACATTCCAGGGCATGGCCATGGTGCTGGTATCCTTTCTGGACATTTATGCTTGCAATTTCTCTCTTGAGTGGATTCAAGAAATCGGCAAAGGGATTACCGGATACGGCTTATATTATAATTATGGTTATTATTGTATCTCTTATGAGAAGAATCAGGCCACATTTAATCCAGAAGTGGCCTTATTTTCATGAAAAACCCTCGGCGCCCTATATTATGCTTTTTATGATCTTGCTGCTTTCCTGCGCCTTTCTCCTCATCATCAAACTGGAACCCGTGGCAGAGCAGATTGCTAACATCGCATATTTCTTACTTGTCATCGGTGTGGGGATAGAGTTTTACCAATTGATGAAAGAGGGAAAAAATAAAAAAGAAGGATCAACAGAAAGACAGATTACAGAAAATCAAGAGTGGTAGGGACACGGAGCTCCGTGTCCCTACGATGCTCCTGGTTTGAATTCCCTAAAACTAAATTAGGCCTTCAGCTACTTTTTCCACAATGTTTTTGGCTCAACCAGTGATTAAACCAACGAGAAATGAAAGAAGCTCTTTAAATCCCTCTTTAATAACGGAAGAACAATGACCCTAAATATCTTATTTAAATATTTTTCATTTCTTCCTGTACTGGCACTTTGCCTCTTTTTTTCATATTCAAAATATTCCCCCATAAAAGGAAAACTTTTCCACCTCAATAATGATTTTGACCATACCACAAGTAAAAAATTTTTCTGGATAGTTACCGGGGCTTACCTATGTATCTTTGGATCCATGTCCTGTTTACGCTATATATCGCTTCATAGTACCATTGCTGACTTAGGTTTCTATGAGAACAGGATATGGCAAATAGCACATAATTACCGGTTCGAACACCTTATTAACGGACATTTCTCTCCAATCCTTTTCATACATGCCATCATCTACCGGTTTATTCCATCAACACTCACCCTCTTAATTTTACAAACCGTTACCATTACCCTTGCATCGGTTCCATTATATTATTTAGCCATTCGTCATTTAAAAAATAATAAATTAGCGCTTTTGGTCGTAGCTATATTTTTTCTATTTACTGCTGTAGAATATAATAATCTCTTTGACTTTCACCCGGACCATGTATTTATCGTATTAATACTCTCCTGTTTCTATTTCTTGGAAACGGGCAAGAAAGGATGGTTCGTTGTTGCTGCAGTATTGTCCTCATTAGTAAAAGAACCCTTCTTATTTGCAGTAGCAGGCTTAGGTATCTATACAATAGTACGATACAGGTGGTATAAAACAGGATTATGTATATCGATATTCAGTATGGCATTGTTTTTTATTCATGCAAAAATTGTATTACCACATTATTATGGTGGAATAAATCCTGTGATTCAATTACAGGAAGGAAGTTATTCATACCTTGGCAGTAGTTTTTCCAGCATACTAAAAACATTGTTCTGGCATCCTCTGTCTGTTATCAAGGAACTCATTAACCTGAAGAAATTTTTGTTTATCTATGTATTATTTGTTCCTTTGTTACTTATACCTTTACTCAGTCCGGCGACTCTTGTTTTGACTCTGCCTTCTTTTGCCATCCAGCTTCTATCAACATGTCCACTCCATTACGCTATTAATAATCAGTATTCGGCATCTATGATACCTTTCATCTTTGTATCGTTTATTTATGGATTAAAAAGATTTGTATATACGAAAAATGGCAATTCCAACCCCGCACAATACCAAATAGAGAACATCCCAACATCTATTTCATACAAAGAAGGAAATCAGAAAGATTTTCATTTTGCCACCCCTTCGTCCCCTCCTTACGAAGAAGGGGAAAGGGTGGAAGTCATTAAATCGAAAAACATTCTAAATAATATCGGACCAATAAATTCCCAACCTCAAAATATGTTACGTATAAAAAGGCTGGAGGCTGTTGCCGTTAGCGTGTTGTTTGTGTCATTTTATTTCAATATTATGACAGGAGCTTCTCCTCTTTCTTATTCGTTTTGGAACTGTAAGAACCCGATGAATCCTTATTCCTTTAAAAATTACATGCCGTCCGGACGTGACAGGATATTGAGTAATACAATTCATTCAATTCCGGAAGGAACATCCGTCTGTGTACAAAATTCTGTATACATGAGCCATTTGGCGAAAAGAAATATACTATGTATTTTCCCTTATGAGTATGAGAAGTGTGATTATATTGTAGTTGATGAAAAACGATTGAAATACGTTGGAGATCACATAGATAATGAAAAATACGACACCCTGCTTAAGGAAATTCACAACACACACACGGCTGTTTCTCAAGATGATGGGATATATCTTTTCGGGAAAAGGGTTCTATTCCCACTAACTCCCGATAGCCGTGAATTTTAACTAAACCTTTATGAGCCAAAAGTCTCATAGAGATGTTATAGAACTATCAACACTGCCATTTCCGTAAATTACTTTTTGGACGATCCCAACAAAAGAAAGTTATTTGTGCAAAGTTATCAAAACAAATGGACACCAATAGTAAAACAAGGGTAATACAAAATACCCTGTTCATCCTTATTGCGCAGGTAACAAACATTCTTCTTCAGATGGTTTACCTCGTCGCTGCAGCGCGATATCTTGGGAATATACAATTCGGGAAATTGTCATTTGCCATGGCCTTTACTCAAATGTTCCTCCCTGTCACAGATCTTGGGCTGTTTAATTACGTTGTCAGAGAAACTTCTCAAAAAAAGGAAGAAGTTCAGCGTTATTTTTCAAATCTTTTTGCACTGAAATTTTTTTTGGGATTCTGCGTTTTATTCATCATTACCTCCATAATAGTAATCCTCGGTTACCCTGCCGATACAATAATTGCCACACACCTCCTGGGTTTAGGCCTCTGCTTATTCTCTTTAAATACCACGTTTCATGCTATTTTTCAGTCTCACGAAAGATTAAAATACATCAGTATCACCATGATGATATATTTTGCTGCAAATGTATCGCTCAGTATTATTGCTCTGCTTACAGGTAGAAATATTATTACCCTGGCGTGTATAAATTGTATTGCAGGCAGTATTGTGTTCATCACGAATACCATTATCCTTTGTAAATATTTTTTCATTCCTAAAATAACCTTTGATATCCCATTCTGTAAAGAAATGCTGCTTTATTCACTCCCTATTGGGATTGGGGCTATAAGCTGGTCATTTTATAACAGAATTGACACGACATTACTATCTATCATGAAAGGCGATATTTCTGTGGGAGAATATACAGCAGCCTACCGTCTGACAAATACCATGACTTTTATACCAAGCGCCTATTTAAGCGCAATGTTCCCCGTTATGGTGAGGCAATATCATGGTGAGTCTACCCCTCTCCTGAATGCCTTATGTCAGAAAAGCTGCAGGTTGATGCTTATTATCGCATTCCCCATCGCCCTCGTTTTCAGTTTATCTGCACCTTCAATCATCGAATTTTTGTATGGGAAGTCCTATATTAATGCAACGGCTCCATTACGGATACTCTCCTGTACCACTCTATTTACCTTTGTCAACCACGTCTTTAGTTATGTATTAATATCAACTTTTAAAACAAGTAAGGAATACACCTTATATGCTGTGTTGGGCCTTATCCTTAACGTTATGTGCAATTGTCTTCTCATTCCTATATTTGATTTGAACGGTGCGGCTGTAAGTACAGTAATTACAGAGGTATTTATCCTCATGGTGTATTATAGAAGTATTATGATGAAAGGATTTTACATCCCTCTTCCTCAATTGGCACTCAAACCGTTCCTTGCTTCTCTCCCTGTAATCTGGATTATATATACTTTTAACATAAAGAATATCTTTGTTATTACTTCATTATCCCTGGTAATATATTGCTCGGTACTTATTATGATCAAAGGAATTCAGCAAAATGAGTTAAAAGAAATCATAAATATTCTCAAAGATTTTACCCTATCGAAGATCGTGAAGAGAAAAACTTAAGTTCACGTATAAAAATTTTAATGCTCTCATGCAAGGGCGAACCTTGTGTTCACCCAAATGGGAAATAGAAACAAACATTTAAATTGTACAGGACAAGGAGGAACTTGAGAAATTCCCCCTTAATAAACTTATCCTTACTCACATTTTTTTCAGCCCTGTGAGAGCTGCTGTTAGTAGGCAGGCAATTTATTGCCTGTTCTCGATCAAGTTAAGTTGCCTTTGGCAGCAACTTTTATGTAGACAACAAAGCTGGCCAAAAACAACCCCATGCCCCCTTTATTAAGGGGGATTTCCTCAAGTCCCCCTTAGTAAAGGGGGATTTAGGGAGTTGTCTGGTACGATTTGACAAACTTTGAAATTCCTATGCATTAAATTAGGCCTTCGACAACTTAAAACGTAAATTTTCCCTCCCTTGATGGGAGGGACTAAGGGAGGGTGATTAGCTTGCTTTTACACCCCCACCTAACCTCCCCCATCAAGGGGGAGGAAAATTAACAATTTGAATTTCCTAAACGTTAAATTAATTATGTAAGTCCTATAGGGACGATAGAAACAGGGTTCGTTACCCTTTGACGTACCTGTCTTTTATAAGGATTAATGTCCATGCGTATTGGTATTGATATTCGACCACTTCAAAAGGCATCTGGATACAGAGGAATTGGCTCGTATATCCGTAATCTTATTGAAGGATTATCTTCTCTTGATCACGAAAATGAATATATTCTTTATTCTTTACAAAATAAAGAGTCATCAAATTTAAAAGCATGCCCTTCTCATCCCCATGAAGATAGGCAAAAAAAATGGATAACACACCCTTTATACAGACCGAAAAGACCGGAGAGATTGCACTGGCTTTGGGACAGGTTGTTTTTACATATGGTCCTGCTTGGTAGTAATATTGATCTATTTCATGCCAATGAGATAACGAGCTGGCCGTCCCGTTCTTTCAAAAAGAAATATAAACTGGTCATTACTATACATGATATGATTCCTTTTATTTTCTGGGATAATTACAAAGATACACATCCTTTTGACTACCGTATTGCACTTATCCAGGGACTTAAAAGGCTCAACAGGGCGGATATGATCATCTCTCCATCCGAGGCAACAAAAAAGGATATCTTAAAATACGGAAAATGCTCCGATAATCACATTAAGGTTATTTATGAAGGAGTGCGGCAGGATCTTCTTCCGTTGGATAAACTGGAGTCCAGGAAAAAGATAGAACAAGAATATGGCATCAAAGGCAACTACATCCTATATCTCGGTGGTGCAGATTTTAGGAAAAATATTTATAATCTCTTACTTAGTTTTAGTAAAGCCTTAAAAAAATATCGTCTTCCACATTCCCTCGTACTGGCTGGAGAAGTATTTGAAAGGACCTCTTTAAATGAGGTAAAGACCATTTTTGAATTTATAAGGGAGCTCTACTTGGAAAAACATATGAAAATACTTGGTTTTATTCCAAAACAACATATTAATTATTTGTACAGTGGCGCCGATCTCTTTATCATGCCTTCACTTTATGAGGGGTTCGGTTTGCCTGTTCTAGAGGCCATGGCCTGTGGAACGCCTGTTATTACCTCTCATATATCATCTCTTCCAGAGATCGCAGGAAATGCTGCCTTTCTCATAGATCCTCATGACGTGGATGCAATAACGGATGCAATCGATAAAGTCCTAACAGATACCACACTCAATAACGGTCTGGTTCAAAATGGATTACAAAGGGCAAAACTGTTTACCTGGGAAAAGACAGCAAGAGAGACATTAGCTGTCTATAAAAATCTTGCTTCACAATAGGAGTTAAACACTTGAAGATAGGGATAGATTGCCGCTGCCTGGAAGGAGAAAAAACAGGTGTTGGCGTTTATTTATCAAATTTAATGCAGCATATCCTCGAATCAGCAAATCAACCTATGTGTTTTATCTGTTATTTTTGGGGAAAACCCCCTTCACTCCCATGGATGAAGGGTCCGAGAATTAAAAAACGGATAATTAAACCCATCGTACAGAATAATTTCTTCTGGAGTACCTTCCAACTCCCCTTCTATCTTGCAAAGGACAAGGTTGATATCCTCCATGCCCCATCTTACACGACACCCTTCATCAAGACCAGAAAAACGATTGTTACGATTCATGATATCAGCTATGCGGTGAACCCTGCATGGTATTCATATAAGTCGGACATTATCCGGAGGCGCTATTATTACCAATCTGCAAAAAGCGCTGATATTATCCTCACCGTATCAGAGTTCTCAAAGAATGAGATTATAAAGTATTATCAGATAAACCCTGAAAAAGTGATCGTTACATATCATGGACTAGACAAGAAATTTTTACAGAATCTCGATGATAATACTGTCCAGAACATCCTAAAAAAATACCATATCGATGGCGACTATGTCCTTTATGTTGGTAGCATCCATCCCCGCCGTAATATCGAGCGGTTAATAGAAGCTTTTATAAAATTGAAGAACGAATATGAGCGCTTTCATACATTAAAGCTGGTTCTGACTGGCAAGGATGAAGGCTCATTAAAAAAATTGCTCCTGTTATATGGCAAAAGAAATGATCTTATATTTACCGGCTACGTACCGGAAGAAGATATAATTCTTTTCTATAAAAGAGCAAAATGTTTTACATTTCTGTCGTTTTACGAGGGATTTGGTTTTCCCATCCTTGAGTCAATGGCTTCTGGTATACCTACATTAATATCCGACATTCAGGTTTTTAGAGAAATATTTAAAGATAATAGTCTCTTAGTAGATCCTTACGATGTGGATAAAATAAAAAATTGTCTATTTAGAATACTTACCGATGAGTATTTGCGAAATACCTTATCCCGTAAGAGCAAAGAATATGCCACCTCATTTTTATGGAAAACAACAGCAAAAAAAACACTCGATGCCTATAAAGATCTCTTATATTTGTATCATTAGTTCGTTATTTTAAAATGGGTTATGTTTTAGATGAAGAATACACGATGCATGACAGCTTTTTACTTTTATTCTGTCTCTTGCTTTTATTGGTCTTAGAGACTGTCTGAAAAGGCAAGAATTGCTATTCCGATGGAACAAAACCGAATGGGGAATCAACCCCTTTTCCCCCTCCGGAGGGGAAAAAGGGGGAGGATTCGGGCAGAACAAGTTCACCAAAGAGATAGATTTCATGCAGAAAATTATCTTTTCAGATAGTCTCTTAGGCTCCGTCTCACTAGTCTTTACCCAGGCCTCTAACCCCAAACCACATACTTCTCATGACAACTCATACTCCCACCACTGCCTATTGCCTCTTACCTATTGCTTATTTACAATTGGTTCTCTATAATAGCAATACTAACGAGGTGAGGCCTCAGACCGGTAAAAGGGATTGAGACCACAAAGTTCGGTAGATGGGTTAAATACTCATTCACCCATTCACCCGTCTACTAACTTTATAATCTGTAGTTCCCGTAGTTTCTTCTAAAACTTGACTCATTTGTGAAGATACATCGCATAGAAAGCATTTAAAGATTTTCCTCAGAGGTTTATCTTTACCAACAAGTCGAGTAGCTTTCAACAATTATTAAGGAACTAACCATGAAGATCCTAATCCTTGCAGGTGGTTCAAATACGAAATTATGGCCATTATCGAGAGAAAACTACCCAAAACAGTTCTTAAAGTTGAATGGAGGCTGCTCCCTCCTGCGGCAGACCGTAGAGATATTTTTAAATGTAGTACCGGCGCATGATATCGTTGTAGTAACAAACACGGACTACAAACACTATATTACATCCGATCTTGCAAATTTACCTGCTATACATATCGTACTTGAACCTGCCTCCAGAAATACAACCCCGGCAATAGCGCTCGGAATTACCTATTGCAGAGAAAAGCTCGATTGCAAAGATGATGAGGTTATATTCGTATCCCCTTCCGACTATATAATAAAACCTGTTAGTAAATTTACAGAATACATAAAGTCTACACCCGAAATAACCCAAAAAGGCCACATAGTAACGTTCGGCATAAAACCGAACAAGCCCGAAACAGCCTGCAAGTATATAAAAACCAATCACCGGCAGATCGTCATGAGTAACCATAATTTTCTTACCGTAGAAGATTTCATCGAAAACCCCGGCGATGAAACCGCAAAAAATTACTTGATGGAAGGATCATATTACTGGCACTTAGGAATGTACGCTTTTCGTGTCAGTACGATACTGGAAGAATTGAATAAATTTGCTCCCAGGGTAAAAAATATGCTTGACGGCAGCCTTGAAGAATTCATATCAAAATTTACTATGATACCTGATATATCTATTGATAATGCCGTAATGAAAAAATCCGAAAAAGTCGCCATGCTCCCCGTTGATATATACTGGAATGATATAAACTCATGGGACGCTTTATTTGAAACATTTGATAAAGACGAAAACGGAAATGTAACAAATGGCGATATCCTTACCATAGATACAAAAAATACCATGATACTTGGTAACAAAAGGATAATAACAACGATAGGTCTGGAAGATACCCTGATAGTCGAGACTGATGACGCCATGTTGATTACAAAAATGGGACATGCACAGAGGGTTAAAGATATCATAAGTAAGCTGAAGACCGACAAGAGAAAAGAGGTAGTGGAACATACAACAACGTACAGGCCATGGGGAAGCTATACGGTTCTTGAAGAAGGAGAGAGGTACAAAATAAAGAGGATCGTAGTAAAACCAGGGGAAAAGCTCAGTCTTCAGAAGCACCATCACAGGTCAGAACACTGGATAGTCGTCAGAGGTACTGCAAAGGTAACCATTGGAGAAAAAGAGAAATTTATCCACGAAAATGAGTCCGCGTATGTATCAAAATCGACAAACCACAGGGTTGAAAACCCCGGCAAAATCCCTATCGAAATCATTGAGGTTCAGAGTGGAGAGTACGTAGAAGAGGATGATATCGTGCGGATCGAGGATGTTTATAAGAGGGTTTGAAGCTATAATCATTATTGCAGGTTCAGGTTTGTACCTTGAACCTGATATTTTATAGTGTTGATTCCGCCGACTATTGAACCATCCCTGAGGATTCACCTTGCTGTCTTATTTAAAATCTATTTGATAGTTATTGCCGGTGATTTTGTTTCCCAAGGTTAAATTAGGCTATCTGTGACAGCAATTCTGCCTTACTTGTCATTCCTGTGTAAACGAGAATCCAAACATATCTAAAAAGCATCTGGATTCCCACTGGAGTTTATCTTCGTAAAAGCGGGGATGGGAACGACATGATGACAACAATTTACTTTGAATTTCCTAAACATTAAATTAGGCTAGGTTTTAAAATTCAAAACCCAACGATTTTCTTTTTACCCACCCCTATCCCCTCCCAGGAGAGGACTTCTAAAGGATTCCCCTCCTGGGAGGGGACTAAGGGGTGGGTTTCCTTCCTAGAGGGAACTTTTGATTCCCCTCTTGAGAGGAGTTAGGAGTGGGTTAACGGCATAATGAAAAACTTTGAGATCCTATACATCAACTTTCTATATTACCAACGTAGGGGCAAATCTTGTGTTTGCCCAAATGGGAAACAAAAACAAACGTTTTGAATCGTGCAGAGCCGGGGCGAACACAAGTAAGGGCAGGTTTTAAACCTGCCCCTACAACAAAACACTGAAATTTTTATACATCAAGATACCGCTTCATGATAAGGTGCCATTTATCCTGGTATTTGATTATCATTTCCGCAACCTCTCTCACTGCACCAAACCCACCTCTCGCCTTTGTAACATAGGCTGCTTCCCGCTTAACAACCGGTGAGGCATTAGCGACCGTGACAGGAAATCCCACGCGATAGAGTACCGGCAGGTCTATGAGGTCGTCACCGATATAACATACTTCTTCGTCCCGCAATCCGTATTTCTCCCGTATCTCTTTATAAGCCTCTAATTTATTTACAACCCCCTGGTATACATCAACAATATTCAGCTCTTTTGCCCGATGGATTACCGCCTTACTCGTTCTTCCGCTAATAATGGCAGTTTTGATACCAACGCGATGAAGATAAGAAATGCCAGTACCATCTAATATGTTAAATCCCTTTGTTTCAGCACCATGAGCATCGATGTAAATGGTACCATCCGTCAGAACGCCATCGACATCAATAATAACAATTTTTATATCTTTTACCATTGATATTCTTGTTGTATTTTTTTGCTTACTGCCTAATGCATCTCTTGGTTATGGCTTGCACCCCAAGGTTGGTTCAATCTCAATGTCATTAAGTTAAGGATTATTGATCAAAACAACCCCCTTTGTTCCCCCTTTTTTAAGGGAGACTTTTACCGCAGGTAGCTTAACTTAATGACATTGGGTCAATCTTGTAGATTGAACCATACGTTTGGAATTGACGTACGGCTTTTGATGAGTGCCAGACATAGGCAAACGAGCCAAAACATTTCGGTTCAATCGTGGACGATTGAACCAACCCTGACCATACCCCTGAAAATGTACATAAGTTAACTGGGTAAAGTGGACATCGCTCACCAAATATCGCCGAGGACACGGACAAACAAGGTTTGTCGTTCGACTGAGCTCACGACGAAGTCCGTGCCACCCGCAAAACCGCTTAATTAAAATGAAAATTCCGTAACAATTTACAGCCCAACCTCCAGTAAATCCTGCACGTCTATGATGCCAACAGGTGTGTTTGAGTCATCAACCACGGGGAGTTGATCGATTTTGTAATCCTTGAGTACCTTATATGCCTCAGCAACTAAACATCGGGATTTTATAACTCTGGGTGACCGGGTCATGACCTCTTTTACCCTGCTCTGCAAAACCGATGCACCGTTTCTCAAGTGTCTCCTTAGGTCTCCGTCGGTAAAAAATCCCACGAGTTTATTGTGTTTATCAACAATACTCACGGCTCCCGGCTTGCCTGCTGTTTCCGTCATAATATCAAGAACGTCCTTCAAAAGCGCATCCTCACAAGCCACAGGATTTTCCTCATTTTTCCGCATAACCATCTCTACCGTAAGCAATTTCCTGCCAAGTTCTCCACCCGGATGATAAAATGCATAATCTTCTTTTCTGAGGTTTCGTTTTTTAAATATTGTAAGTGCTAAAGCATCGCCGAGGGCAAGCATGGCCGTTGAACTTGCCGAAGGTGCAAGGCCCAAAGGGCATGGTTCTTCAATTTTTCCAATATCAAGTACAACATCGCTGTGCATAGCCAAAGAAGATTTATTATTTCCCGTAATAGCAATCACCTTTGCCCCTATTTGCTTAACAAAGGGTAAGAGGATAATAACCTCTGTCTCTCCGCTGTTAGAAAGCGCAAGTACAATGTCATCCTCAACAATTCTACCAAGGTCGCCATGTCTTGCTTCCGATGAATGAATCCAGTATGAGGGGGTTCCTGTACTGGCCAATGTCGCGGAAATCTTTTGGCCAATAATCCCTGCCTTTCCAATACCGGTAACTACCACCCTTCCTTTACAGGCAAAGATTAAATCGACCGCCTTTTGAAAATGATGGTCCAGGCGGCTTATCAGATTCTTTATTGCTTCTGACTCAAGGAATAACACCTCTTTTGCAAAGTCAATATCGGATGAATACTTTTCTTTCATAGTTGGTATGATCTTTCGGGTGATTATGGCAAAGAATTTATTATTCTGACGTATAGAAATTTGAATGTTCTGTTGTAGGGGCAGGTTTTAAACCTGCCCCTACTTGTGTTCGCCCCGACTCTGCACAATTCAAAACGTTTGTTTTTGTTTCCCATTTGGGCGAACACAAGGTTCGCCCCTACGCAGGCGTTATAAAAAAGTACCGCAGGCCTAATTTATAATAATCCAAGTGAAACCGAACAAAATGGATCAGAATTTGATTACATCAGACGCAAGCATGGACAAACCAGTTTGTCCATGCCACCCCTTTTAACGTTAACATCTTCAACATATGCAGAACCCTAAGTAATGTTCTGTTTCATCCTCCGGATACTATAATTACATGAATTCTTTTCTATTAAAGGTATCCGATTATAGTGAGCGTTTCCCTAGTATTCAAGAAAAATAAAAGCCCGGAAAAGTATTTTCCCCGGAGATGCATAATTTGAGGGAGGCGGAAACTACCTTGCCTAGGTTATCCCCGTATGGTGTGGCTCTTCCTGATGATGACTGGTTTTCGTTCGCATATCCAATCATATACTCTTCCGCTTTGCCATGAACGTGAATATCTCTTCCCATTCTTCTGTGAATCGCTTTATACCAAATCGCTGTTCTGCATACTCCCTGGCGTTTTTCCCAAGTTTTTTCGCCAGGGCTTTATCCTTTAACAGAAGCTGCATCCTGTCAATCAGAGAATCAACATTCGTATCGATAAAACCTGTCTCACCATTTTTTACAACAGTAGCTATTTCTGTTGTAGCAAGTGCAACGATAGGCAGACCGAGCATCATTGCTTCACATACTGCCAGCCCGAAGCTTGTGTAACGAACAGGATAAAAGAAAAAGCGGTACCTTGGCAGGAACGAAGGCAACTCAGCTAGCCGTATCTCACCTAAACCTCCCGCACTCTCATATTCCATGCCTATAAGGTCTAAAGGCACTACTTCACGGGTTTTTTGAAAAATATCAAAACCCATTCTCCTTCCCCTTGTTGCCAGTCCGTTGATTACAACAATGCCTTTTTCTAGTTCACCGGTATATTCCATACCCGGATAAGGAATGTAAACGCCGTGTTCAATTACTCTTGTTGGTGTCCTGCCGTTATCCCACATTAAATTATTAAAATGGATTACATGTATCAGGAGCATGTCGGGATCATCAACGATATGCTTTGTCTCTGTTGGATGCTCACGCGGTGGGTCGTGTTCAAGATAAATGCGGGGAAGATTTCTCTGTTTTTCTGATAAGATTTTATATTGGTCTTCCAGATAATTTTTTTTCGATTGAAAAACGATACAATCGAATTCATAATCCTTCACGTCTTCTGCGGGAATTTGATATACATTATCTCCAAACGGAAACCCCGTTGTCTTTCCCCCATATCCCGGCTCTCCCGGAAGATAAGGCAAAAAAAAGTCGCAATCAGCCTGGGTTAGATAAAGCAGGTAGCTTCCGTGTATATGCCAGGTAAAGATGCGTAATTTATTTGACGTCCTGTACATAACTTTTTACCTTTTCACTTCCATAAGACAACGCCTTTTTTCCGGAGGCGAAATACAATACAATCCATGGAATACAATCAAATCCTAACACAGAAGTACCACAAATTCTAGCGCCTTTTCACGTTCAATTCCATTTACAACAATTTTCAAGCATTCCTTGACAATTGGTATTTTCGATTTACAATGCAGAAAGGAAATGACCTATACCCTGTATCGGTTCAATTTTCATTGCGTGCCTAAGCTTACCAGAAATTTTTTCAAAAAGTAACTCTTACTCGTATTTCTTTTCATCTTGTAGTATACCTTTTTTACTTATCAATTCCCTTTTCGAACTTTACAACCTATTCAGAACCTATCCGAAAACAAAAACTGCCATTCCGAATGAAGCGGAACGGAGTTTTGTTAGAGATGAGAGGCTGGAAGCCGGATATTCAAGCTCTAAAATCCGATCTCCTGGGTTTGTTCAACCTTGGGTTGGTTCAATCTTGCAGATTGAACCATAGTTTTGCATTAGCATATATGCTCTGGATTGGTGTTAAGTGCAGGAAACGTACCTAAACGTTTCGGTTTAATCTACAAGATTGAACCAACAGAGAGAGTCAGAAGTTAGAAGCTGGACATCCAATTTCCGACTTCCAATATACGGAGGAATCCCTCGCTTCTTCGCTACCCGGAATGACACACCGGGTTTTCAGACCGGCTCTGATTCAGAAACGACCATTGAGTCCTGAATTACGTTCCGGAGCGCTCAGGCATGTCCGGTTTCATACGTAGAGTGCTATAGTTTATCATGTCTTTTTGTAGAGAAAGGAGGAAGAGAATGTTACTGCGTTGCATACCTCATTAACAAAAAAGTAGAAAGGAGAAAAACATGTTACAGAGACTAAAAATATCCATATGCTGCATGGCGATATCAGGTATTTTATACATTCCTATGGGCATTATTGAATCAAAAGCATTCGCAGAATCAAAAGAAGCATCAGAAGGGAACCCGCATCATCAGGCAAGATGTGGCATGTGTGGCAGCATCCATGACAAATGCGATTTGTGTGGTGAAAGCCATCATAAAGACAGCATATCCGGTTTGATTTGTTTAGCATATTCTGCACAAAAGGAATTATTAAAGGAGAAGATGAAAACACATCTCGAAGAAAAAGCAGGTAAAAAACTCGATGAAGTAGCCAATCTCGCTGTTGATGCCATGATTAACAAGTACAAGAAAATGAGGGAATGTAAGAAAAGCCGGGAAGAATTTGAGGAGGATTTGAAAGATATTTTCACAGAGGGAGGTGAAGAAAAAGAGGAAGCAAGACAACGGTAGAGAGAAGATTTAAAAAACCGTAGTATTTCAAATGAGATTAAGGGCCTATCTGAAAACCAAGGTGTTATACCGGGCGACAAAGGAGTGAGGAACCTTTCCATTCACCGCAAAGGCGCAAAGGACGCAGTAAGGACACGGCACTCCGTGTCCTCACTCTTTGCATCTCTGCGGTAAGTTCCATACAGAAACAGAAAAAGTTCCTCATTCCGCTTCGCTTCATAGAGTATTTATCGTGTTGTTCTGGATACTAACGATCATCCTGGTAATATGGATTGCTGAAGAATTCATTAACAACTGGAATAACGATCCTCTTGGTAATAGGGCACAGTACTGCCGTCCGAAGCATACTCAGTTTATAGCTTATTATGGTTTGAGTAAACAATTGCCTGTTTCAGAATTTGAGTTGAAAATGGCTGCAGGAATGTTTTGTGAGAAAAAGGAAATCTTTGTCATTGCATTTTGCAGGAGAGGTGTGGTTGAAAGAGTATTCGCTACAATCGGTAAATCCTCCCGATGCTCAAGTTCAAATGATATAGCCGAGTGGCTTTGCCTTGCAAAAAAACTTCGTTGTGATGAGATCAGGCAATATCATAACCATCCTAATGCGATATTGCGAAAGTATGCATCCCCTACAGATCTCGATATGCATAAAAAAATCAAATCCTTTTTTGAAGGCAAAAACATCCCCTTTCGTTCTTTTTTAATCTATGCAAACTTCCTTAAAGGCTGGGAAATAAAGGAGTATGGAAAACCGCTATAATCCACAGCACAGCGAATCCGCAACCAAAGGCAACCATCCCTCAGGGTTGGTTCAATCTTGCAGATTGAACCATACGTTTGGGATTGATATACGGCTTTTGATTGGTGCCCAGGCATAAGCAAGCAAGCCAAAACTTCGGTTCAATCGTGGACGATTAAAATTGAACTAACAAAAAACTACGCTATGTGACATTTTGTTTTGAGATCACTATAGATCTACGATTTCATGAATAAAAATATTTTCACAATTTTAGCAAATACAAAATGGAAAATATAAAATGAAAGAGGTATTATATTATACAAAATGTTTCAGTTTAATCGTGGACAATTGAACCAACCCTGAGGGCACGGACACACTTGTACACTTGTACCGATATTCGATCTGGATGATGAACGAGCTAAGAAAAAGGTCGTGGTATTTAGCCTGGCCAATTGCAGGTATACTGATTTTATTCTGGAAATTAGATACTATTGTAGGGCTGCACCGGGATGAGGCAGTATTTGGCCTTTTTGCAGAAATGATCATCGACGGCGCAAGACCATTTTATGGTATTTTTAACTATTACACTTCTCCTGTCCATTCCTATTTGCTGGCTATCGTTATCAAAATCCTGGGAAACTCGGTTTGGAGCTTACGGTGCTTAGGTCCCGTTTTCACACTCATAACGATAGTTGCAATTTTTGATATCGTGCGGCAATTTTCTCCTGTCCGTGCGCGGTGGATAGCTTACTTCCTTATAACATTTCCACCGATTGTAATATTTTCCCGGCTTTGTGGTGAGGTATTCGTTTTTAATCCTTTCCTGTTTTTTGGGACGATTTGGGTATATGTCAGGCTTTGCCGGAACCAAAAGCAATACATGAACAGAACAGGCTGGGTACTTGCTGGTTTTCTGATGTCTTTAGGAGTATGGAATCATATAATCTTCCTGCCGAGCGCCATATCCCTTGTGCTTTGTTACATAGTATTCATGTGGCCTGGTTTTCGGCAGTTTTTTGTCAACAGTGCATTTTGTTCTCTTGGGTTTTTCATTGGTATGATACCGCGGTTTATTTCAGCGCTCGTTTATGGAAATGTCTTATTTCAAAAAAGACCGGCAATTCCTCCTGCCTCATTAAAAACTTCACTTTTAAACCTTTTATACACCCTGTCAGGGGATGGGCTCTATGCCCGTTTTTCCGGCAGAAGCGTTATTCCGTTTGTATGGGGTATTCTGGGGGCATTCGTAATCGTTTTGATTACATTTCATTTCCTCCGGCATGATAAAAATGAAAAGAAGATATTTTGGGGAATATGGGTCTTCCTTATTTTTAACTTTATCGGGATCTGGCAAATTACACCATTTGGTTCTATGGGCTCACGGTTATGGTTAATACCGGTATGGATCTTTCCTATTCTGTTAGGGATATGGATAAAAGATGTTCATGCCTGGAAATGGCGTATTCTTGGTGGCGTGGTAATTATAACGAACTTGATATTGCTTTCCGTAAACTATTATATACCGAATAACCATTCGAACGGTGTCATCTGCCCATCTATTTACGTTGGAGGCAAGTACGATAATACATGGGACTACTATGATCATCGCCAAATTGTGGAAAAACTTGCCCAGGCAGATGATGAATACATATTTATCTCGAATATCAACATATTTACCTTCTATTATTTTATGCCAGAAGACCAAAGACATCGGATAAAGTGGCTGTGGCCTATAGAACTTGGCGGCATGGGAAACACTCCGGAAAAGCAAAGGCTCTACAGCCGGTTTTGCTATAAAGGCCCTATGCCGAAATCAGCCCTTTTCGTCTTTTACGATAATGATAAGGACTATCTCGCTAATTTCTCAAAACAGTGGTATTATCCCTTAACAACTGTAGATGCCGACAAAAGCATCCCCGGGTTTAAGATTTTTTGTTTAAAATAAAGATACATTCTCCAGAACTGCCTGTGTTAAATATCTTATATGCAATTTATCTTCACAAACGGGTTAAGTTTTTCAGTAATTTGTTGGGCTTCGTGCCTCGATCCAGCCTGTAGTCCTATAAAAACAAAATGTCACTTTTGTGATTTCGGAAAATCCTCTATTTTCTAAGAAATACCGCTCTGCTCTATGACATTTTATTTTGAGATCACCATAGAACCACAGATTGTACGGACTTCACAGATAAAAATCTCAAGTGAATGAATGGGTATTTAACTCATCTACTCATTTACCCGTCTACCAAAATCTGTGCAATCTGTGGTTTTAATCCCTTTTATCGGTCTGAGGCTTTGCCTCGCTAGTTATTTATTCTGGGCAGTAACCTCTTTTGGTGCAAAATGTGAAAATTGCAGGACATCCTCCTGAACTATCACACCCTTGGCCTTTGACTCCGAAGTGAAACCTCTCGTTACATCACCAGTAAACCAGAGTTGGGTTCCCTTCGTACCCTGTGTTTTTGCAAATTTCACAACCTCATCGAGAAATTTCTTCATCTCTGGAGTACTTTCAACGATATCATAGGGAATAATAAAAAACAGTTCCTTCTTCTCTGTGATAGCGCCAATTTTATCAGATGCAGCGGTAAGCCTTGTAAGGTCTTTTGCATGTGTCTGGTATGCCGAAAACAACTCCATCTGGTTTATAGCGTGGGTAGCCGCATTGGGCGTTTGAACTTTACTGAGATATTTTATCGTATCCGACACACCTTCAACAGCAGTACCTGTGTCTGGCTTTCCAAGACGCTTGAGATAAAGATAAAGATAGGCCTGTTCACGCGGGGAGTAGTTAGGATTATCGAGGAGATCCTCAACAATGCTTTCTTTTCCAGGTGCTATCCCTAATTCTTTTTCATATTTTTTAGTGAGCACGTAGCGTAATTCGGCTGGAGATTCATCGCGAATGAGTTTTTCCGTTTCGGCATCAAATCCATTTGGCGTAAGGGAGTTACTCAGGAGGCCAAGACCCTGAATAGGGGAAAGGAAGAATAGTCCTACACTGGTTCCTATAGAGCCTTTTGACCTTGCTTTTGCTACTTCCTGGATTAATGCCTGTACATAAGGATTATCTGAATAGACGTCCAGTCCTACTTCGGCAGCGAACTCTCTTGCATGCTTGCCCACAACAAACCCTTCACCACCCTTGGCCCGGTCAGTATCCCCGCTTGCATCCTTCTCCTCTTTATCGAATTTCTTTTTGATAAACCGTCCAACACCCCGCACGAGTTTTCCTCCGGCACGTGCGAAGGCCTTTGCTGATTCTTTTGGTTCTTTGACAATTTGTTTAGCACCCCGGCCAATATCCTTTAGCGATTCACTCGCTCCCTTCCACGCCTGGCTTCCCTGATCGGTTTTGCGATACTCTTCGATAATACAGATCTCATGACAAACCTTGAGGAGATCCTTTATTGATAAAACATCGTAATCACCATGTGAAGATTTTACGAGAAACCTGTAATATGGTGCATCAATACGAACCGTATCGTCGATCGTGTAATATTTATTGCTCTGAGAGAGCCTTTTAAGGGTTGTAATCGAAGAATAAGATACCGTCTCACTTCCAAACCCGTATGTGCAGAATAACAGCGGGAATAGAAAGGCAAATGCAATGAACAGTAGCAAGAAATTACGATTCGTTTTCCTGCCACCGGTTTTTTGCAGGCATATCATCTGAAATCTCATCACATGAGACACCTTAAAACATTTTTTCTGTACAGCAAATAGTTTATTCATTACAGTACCCTCAAAATTTTGTAATAGGTTTTCTTTGTATTAAAAGAAAAACTATTGACATAAATATGTAAAGTGTTATTATGTCCGGCTACTAGACCGAATCGGGCCGCATTTCCTAATCTGAATCAATAGGGAAGCGCTAAGCGCCTGAATGTAATTATAACCAAAAATTTTTTCGCATGGATTTTATACATTCTGACCTTTATTGTCAATACCCAAGAAATGTTATTAAGGTATAAATTGTGAATGACGCAAATAACCTCTATAACAACTGGTATAAAAAATGAATAAATACTTATTAAAGTACCTTTATTTTTTCATGCTTTTTCTCTTCGGCTGTGCTGCCCCTTCAAATCAGAGGATAGATAGAATGGATGAAGTTAACAGCAGGCTATTGGAAAAGAGGATCAACGATCTGTCCGGTACAATTACTCTTATTGTGAATGACGCAAATAACCTCCATAACAAGATGGAAGAGATAAAGATATCCAATAAAGCCGTTCAGGAAAAAGTAAAAGGATTAGAAGAAGCGATCGGCAATTTGAATGACCGAGTCATAAACCTGTATACCTCTGCAAGGTCTACGGAAACTATCAAACCGTCTGTTAAAGGAACTACCCCGAAACCTCCGGTGTTTACTACAGATAAGAACAATCCCACGGATAAACCAAAAGCCGGCATTCAGAGAACAGAGGATGCCGAAAGCCGGTTGTCCATCGCAAAAAGATTTTGGGATGCGATAAATGCAGATGATATTCAAACAGCACGGTCGTATGCAACCAAAAAGAGCGGAGATGGTTTATCGTTAAAAGAACGTGGTACTGCAAGCAGCGGCAAAGTTAGCTTTGGTAATGTTAAAATTGAAGATAACAGGACTGCCATTGAAACGATAATACAGGCATCAGAGGGAGAAACAGAGCTTGAATTCCCGATAGAAACTATTCTTGTAAAAGAAGACGGACAGTGGAAGGTAGATTTTGATCAAACTTTAATGTCCATGCTTGGTGGTGCCATGGGTGAGATGATCGAAGGACTTAAGAAAGGTTTCGAGGAAATGGGAAAATCTATAGCTGAAGGTCTGCAGAAAGGTTTTGGAGAAACGGCACAAACAAGTGAAACGAAGCCTGATAATGCACCATCGGAACAGGATACAATGGTTATCGACGTAACCAGCGAACAACCTAAGGTTGAAGGTATACAGAAAGATATTCAAGAAACGGCACAAGCGAGTGAGGAAAATCCTGGCATTCCACCATCGGAACAAGAGGCAGAAGTGATTCATAAATCCGGTGAACAGGTGAAGGTTTCTGAAGGCATGCAGAATATCACTCAAGAAACAACACAAATGAGCGAGGCGAAATCTACTGTTTCACCACAAAAACAGGAAACAACCGCAACCAGTGAAATCAGTGAACAGGAAAAAAGAGAAATATTCCTGAAAGACAATATTATCCGGCTAGCAGAAGCTGAATTTCCCGGTAATAAGGGAAATCGGTGGAATATTCTCGGTCTTGAACACAAAGCCCATTTGACTCACGTAGAAGCGGAACCCGAACCTGCAAACCTCGACTATCCGCGTTTTAAATTTGTCGTATCCTTTAAAAATCCTGAAATGCCTCGTGTTATAGGAATGTTTTGTCTTAAAGATGGCCAATATGCCTTGTATAGTACAAAAAAGAAATAAAAAATCTCCTAATCTTCACGGATAAAAACTTTGATTACGGCTGCACCGCCCTATGTGTCTAAGGCCCCCCTAGAAATCTGCGAGCGATATATCTCCAATAATAATCCTGTTTATACCGTCAAAAGATTTTAAGGGAGATTTTATCGCCACGACATCATGCCTCACTCCTTTAAAAATCCCAAGGGCAATGGTATCTCCATTTCTATTAATACCAACCAGCCTGCCTGTCTCAACAGATACTTTTTGTATATCGATTTTCCTCCTGTTATAAAAGAAACTCAACCCCTTATATGGGTATTTTTTAATCATGGCGCCCCTGAAGTATTCTGCATATTTTTTCTTCCTGTATCCCAGGCGTTTTTCTCTTCTCCTTCTCTTCACATGGGAGGATACCCTGAGGCGGTATATTCGAACATCCTCAATGAGCGATAAGATATGTTCCAATTCGTCACGTTTCTGTAAGGCAATAATATGTCCTGGTTTTATTGCTTTCATTTTTCCAATCTTTAATGTCCTGCCCGGGCTACCGGCTATCAGTCCCGTAGTATCAACAAGGATAATCTTTGCACCTTCCGACCTTGCAGCGCTGACCATTTTCTTCGTTCCATATATCATAAGAGGGACCTTTCTTGCCGGGTTAACATCACCAATAAAAAAGATTTTGTCAGGCTTAAAATTATCAAAATCTTCCCATCTGCTGAATCGCTTCATACATATTGTTCCAGGAAGACCAAGGGATGACTGGCCTACATCGGAATCGACAAGGGAAACCTTTATCCTGTTTGCAAGAAGTTCTTTTATGAGATACTTTGTAAGGGTTGATTTGCCTGCATCCGATGTACCAAGAAGGACAGCCGTGCCCTTGTATTGTATCAATTCTTCTATAATCCCCTGCCATTCACATTCTGGAATGATTTCCATTACAGGTAATTTGTTACAAGTTTCGATATGCAGATTTTGCCATCAAATATTTTTGCCGGAACAGTAAACATGGAGTACTGGAGTTTCTCTCACAACAATACTTAACCACTCCATCACTCCACAATCAAGGATTTTGGCTGTGAACCCGCCGCATTAGGACATTTTCCAGTTGAGGAGTGTTCTATAAACAGCCTCATAGCGTTCAACCATTATCTCTGCTGAAAACTGTTCTTGTACTGTGAGAAAACAGCGTTCACGATTAATCTTACCGATGCGTTTAACCGCTTCCACCATTTCTTCTACAGTATCTGCTATAAAACCGGTTTCGCCGTCCTTAACTATTTCAGGAACAGACCCATAAGGCCTGGCAATCACGGGTGTTCCGCATGCCATCGCCTCGATCATCACTAATCCAAATGGTTCTGGCCAGTCTATTGGAAAAATAAGGGCCAGGGCCCCACCGAGAAGTTCTAATTTTTCAGACTCGTGAATTTCTCCTACATATTCGATCGACGAATCTCGAAGGAATGGTTTCACGTTTTTCTCAAAATAGTTCCGATCAGCGGAATCGATTTTCCCGGCAAGTTTAAGAGGCATATTTATCCTCTTCGCCACTTCAATAGCAAGGTCAGGCCGTTTATCCCGGGACATCCGGGAGAGAAAAACTAAATACCCGCCGTTTCCATGACCAAACCTGAAAGAGGTCTCCGGTAAACCATGGTAAATGGTATTCATCCAGCGAAGTCCCAGATGAAGCAGGGGATTCCGTTGATTATTGCTGATAGAAACAAGGGGGATACCGTGGAAGTACTCCATGATTGGTGTTGTATGCAGCAAATCCAGCCGGCCATGAAGCGTATGCACGGTTGGCACTTTATTATAGCGTGCAAAAGGAAAGGCAAGGTATCCATGATGACAATGGATAATATCAAAATCTGAAGATCGGTCGAATGCCTGTGAAAGTTCAAGGATATGAAATGCAAGAGGGTCTGGCTGTTCCGGGTCACACCTGATAGAACGGGCTCTTACGCCCTGGAGATCAGCATGTGTTCGAGAATCACCGCTCGCGAAGAGCGTAACCTGATGCCCCCGTTGAACAAGCCCCTCCGTGAGAAAGGACACTACCCGTTCTGTACCTCCGTAAAGGGAAGGAGGAACAGGCTCTATCAGCGGAGAAATTTGGGCAATGCGCATGAGATAAATCCTCCTCTCTTATTTCGATAGATACCCGGGAAAATACGGTTATAAAAACCTCTCTACCTTTTATAAATTTTCAATAAAACAATTATATCTTAATATTCTCTGTGCTGAAAGCTACAAATTACAACCTTTCGTTTGGTTGCGGCTGAGCCTCCCCGGGAAAATTATATACTTCTTTCTTGACTCCTTAAACATCCAAGAATAAACTTAAAGAAAAATGGCCCACTTCTATTTACTTGAAACGCAGAGAAAAAAAATATTCCACTTCACAAAAAACCTGGCAGGCGTCAAAAGGTCACCAATACTAACGTTTTCTTATGTTTATCAAAAAGGAAAATCATAGAGTGAGTAAAACAACACCTACACTTGAAGAATGTGATGAACTCTACCAGGCAGCAATTCACGTAAAAGAAATTGCACCCTGGAAATGGATGGAGGAGAGTGATATCTTTGGGATACAGAATCCTGAAACAGGTGATTTGGGGTTCGTCAGCATAATGGGTATGTTAGGCAAACATTACGCAGTATCCGTATACCTTGGTTCAGAAGGTCTTTACGGTTTTTGGGACCTCGAAGAAGCAGGAATTTCGGCTTCCCCGGAAATGTTGCTTGAAATCCCGCAGCTTCAGGCATCTTTTGAAGACCGTAATAACCTTCAGCAAAATGACCTTAAAATAATCAGAAAATTAGGATTTAAATTCCGTGGACGAAACGAATGGCCGATGTTTCGCAGCTATCGGCCCAGTTTTGTGCCGTGGTTTTTAGAAGCAAAAGAAACTCGTTTTCTCACGTATGCACTTGAGCAATTAATAAATGTAGCTTTACGTTTCAAACAGAGTCCTTCACTGCTCAGACTCTCCAATGAGAAGAACTATCTCATACGCACCCCCCACCAGGAAAACGGTGCACTCATTTGGAAAGACCGCATTATGTATATACCACCGCCGGAACCTTTTGCTATCTCGATAAGCATGAGTATGCAATTGCTGGATACCCTTAAAAACCTTCCACAAAGCAAATGCAAAATTGAACTTGATTTTTTTATGTCCACCTTGATTGTGAAGGAAAAAAACGTTCATCCCTTTTATCCGTATATATTCATGATGGTAGACTCGCAGAGCGGCATGGTTCTTGGAAATGATCTTCTTTCACCACACCCTTCTTTGAGGGATATGTGGCGATCAATCCCGGTAAGGCTGGTAGATCAACTAGCTGCCCTTGGCATCATGCCAGATGAAATTTTGGTATGCTCAGAATTACTCTTTCAATTGCTGCAGCCATTAAGCCGCAAATTAGGAATCACCCTCAGACAGTCACATACCTTGCCAGGAGTCGAACTTGCCAAGAATTCTTTACTACAGTTCCTCGAAAATGAGGAAAATAAATAACTGATAATTAGCCCTTTTTCATTGATCACGATGAAATTTCAAGCAATCCTTTTCGACCTTGACGGGACACTCCTTGATACCCTGGAAGACCTTGGCGATACCGTAAACCTCGTACTGGCAAGGAACGGTTTTCCCATTCACAGCATAGATGCTTACCGCCATTTTGTAGGCGACGGGGTTGCTATGCTCTTTCACCGTGCATTACCTGAAAACAAACGAAATGACGATATCGTCCGTATTTGTGTCCAGACATTTCATGAAGAATACAGCCGTGGCTGGAATATGAAAACAAAGCCCTACGATGGTGTAACCGAAATGCTTGATGTTTTGACAATGTACGGCGTAAAGATGGCAATTCTCTCCAATAAACCTGATATCTTTACGAAACAGTGTGTGGCCGAATTTCTTTCGGACTGGACATTCGATATGGTTCTCGGCCAGCACAGCTCATTACCTCTTAAGCCAGACCCGTCGGGCGCAAAAGAAATTGCGGAGTACTTGAATGTACCTTCCTCAGATTTCGTTTACCTCGGCGACACCGCAGTCGACATGAAGACTGCCGTAGCGGCCGGCATGCTGCCGGTAGGAGCACTATGGGGGTTTCGCACAGGAAAAGAGTTGTTGGAAAACGGCGCAAGGGTATTGGTCAAAAAACCCCGGGAAGTTCTGAATCTTTTCAATCCTGATGGAATATTGAAGTTTCTCTCATAACAATACTCCATATTCCGCAGCTACGCTCCATTCGGAATGACAATTCTTGTTTTCGGACAGGCTCTTATTGGGGTATCAAAGACACCCGTGCAGATACGTCCTGCCGGGATGTTTCCACGGTGGTTTCACGAATAAACTGAATTACATCACGTATAATGCTTCTCATAAAAAACACTACACTTACATGCGCACAGGGATACCACTTTATCCTCGGCCTTCCCAATGCCTCCCACAATTCTATGGTATATTTCACAGGAATTACCTTATCATACAGTCCATTTATCATAAACAGGTTTTTCGTCTTATTGTGTTTTGCCATGATGGTAGGATTGATTATTCGGAATATTTTGCTTGTCTGTTCACGGTCGATACCTATATTGACAAGACCCTCTTTTACCGCCCTTGTTGAAATCCCCTCCCAGATAATACCGGCATTATTACCACCCGCCAGGATGGTAACACCCACATCAAAAGCTTCTACCGCCATAGCAAGCTGCGCCATCATACCACCAAGGCTCATTCCTACTATACCAACCTTACAACCCTGTTCTCGCAGCCATGAAGAAACCATTCTAACTTCTATTACATGCTGACGCATTACCTCGACTGTCCTGAGTACGTCTCCCGTAAGAATATATTTGCCACTCCACATACCCCCGGGGGCCCTCTCAAAATGGAAAGGAAGTTTCATCATAAAACAATGGATACCTTCTCTGGCCAATTTCAAGGCAAATTTTTTCTCTGCCCTAAGGCTTTTTCTTCCCCACCCATGAAGAAGAATAATCGATATCGTATCTCTTCTTTTACTGGCCTTAAAATAATACCCGTAAGCAGTATTATTTTCCTCATACTGGGTATGAACAGGGCTTGGGAATCTCATATCGAAGATATCCACATTACAAATCTTGCCTATTTTATTTGTTGAAAAACCCGGCATTCTGTTTGGTTTAAAATAGAAGATATCTGGATTCTCAAAGTATTCCTGTTTAACCAAATCACCGAAATGGGAGACATCAAACTCCTGGTGCGGATGAATTTTCTCAGCATGGATAAGAAAATATAATTTATCAAAAGTTTCCATAAAATATTTATTCATAAGATTTTTGTTCATGGTTAATTCTCGTAGTGGAAAATTGAAGGAAGAAAAAGAAATGCTGTTTTATCCTGTACATCCCTGCTCACATTTGGCTTGCATCTTTTGACTTCTGTATCTCCCGCTTAATGGTATTGATATATTTTGTGATCGGGATTTCTTTGGGACAGGAGCGCGTGCACTCATAGTAATTGACGCATGCCCATGCACCATCAGAATAATCTACCTGCTTCAAGCGCTCCAGGTACTGGTCGTCACGTGAATCAAAAATATACCTGAATGCCCATACAAGGGGTGCTGGACCGAGAAACCTCTCGTTCTCGTTTACTACCGGGCAAGCACCGGTACAGCATGCACACAAGATACACCTGATGGCTATATCGAGCTTTTTACTATTTTCCGGAAGCTGTTGATATTCTTTTTCCGGAGGAACGGACGCTGAGACCAGGTATGGCCGCAAAGTTCTTACTTTCTCAAAGAACGGCCCCAGGTCTACAATGAGATCTTTGAGAACCTTATAGGAGGGAAGTGGTTCAAGGATTATCTCCTTTCCTTCATACTCTTTTACCAGTTTTTGGCAGGCAAGCGCACAACGGCCGTTGATTTTCATGGCATCGGAACCACACACGCCGTGTCCGCAGGACATCCGGTAGCTCAGCGTGCCATCCTGTTCCCATTTAATCCGGTTGAGACAGTCCAGTATCCGGTCTGTTGGATCGGCAGTAAGGGTATAGTCCTGATACCAGGGTTTTTTACCCAGATCAGGATTAAAACGATATATCTTGAACCTCACTTCCATATCAGTAAACCCTCTTTTTTGGCTCAAATCGTGTAATAGTTACCGGTTTATAGGAGATGCGGTGACCATTTCCAGTTTTCAGAACCAGGGTATGTTTCAACCAGTTTCGGTCATCCCTCTCCGGATAGTCCTCCCGGAAGTGGGCTCCTCTGCTTTCCTCCCTTGCCGTAGCAGAAGCCAAAATTACATAGGATAAGTTAAGTAAGGACATCAGTTCAATAGTCTCCATAAGCTCGGTATTAAAGCCGTGCCCTCGGTCGTTTATCGTCACCCGCCCATACCGTTCCTGTAAAGATTGAATTATTGATAAGCCTTTCTCCAAATCTCTCTTTTGACGGAAGACAGAGCAGCATGCAGTCATAGTCTTCTGCATCTCATTTCTCAGTACCCATGCTTTTTCACCATCCTGTCTCTTCCTTAAACTATCAATCTTAGCCGCTATGCCCCTGTCAGGCTGATCAGGCAGTGGAGTCCAATCAAGGTCTTCCAGATCCTGGATTATTTTCTTGCCAGCCCTGCGTCCAAAGACCACTAAATCCAGGAGGGAATTACACCCCAGACGATTAGCACCGTGAACCGATACACAGGCGCACTCCCCTGCGGCATAAAGACCGTGAACCACTTGTTGATTTTCACCGAGCACTTGCCCATCCAGATTGGTGGGTACCCCTCCCATCATATAATGGCATGTTGGCTGCACAGGGATAAGCTCCTTAACCGGATCAATCCCCAGGTAAATCCGGACAAAAGAAGAAATATCCGAAAGTTTCTCAGCAAGGAGGTCTTTCCCGAGATGGGTGAGATCAAGATGGACGAAATCCCGGCCATCGATCCCCCTCCCTTCCCGGATTTCTTCAATAATTGACCGGCTAATCATATCCCTTGGAGCAAGGTCTTTCAGGGTTGGGGCATATTTTTCCATAAACCGCTCCCCTTTCCCATTCCGAAGGACACCTCCTTCACCACGGGCCGCCTCACTTATCAGCACACCCATACCGTAAATACCCGTTGGATGGAACTGGACAAACTCCATGTCTTCAAGAGGTATTCCTGCCTTGTAGGCCAGGTATACGCCATCCCCCGTATTTGTAAAGCAGTTGGAAGTAGTTTTATAGACCTTACCAAATCCTCCCGTTGCCAGCAGGACAACTTTTGAATGGAAGACATGAACAGAACCTGTTGCCAATTCATATGCCACAAGCCCCGTTACCCTGTTTTCCTTTATCAACAGATCTAACAGATAAAATTCCTCATAGACCTTGATCCCTTTCCGGAGTGACTCAAAGTACAGGGCATCCATAATCACCCTTCCCGTCCGATCGGCTGCGTGGCAAGCCCGCCGAACTGATGCTTTACCGAAATCGCGCGTATGGCCGCCAAATGCCCGTTGGGCTATTTTACCAGCAGGAGTCCTGTTGAAGGAAACCCCCATATGCTCCAGTTCGTATATAGCCCTCGGAGCATCCTTCGCAAGAATTTCAGCGGCATCCTGGTCAGTAAGAAAATCACCGCCTTTGACGGTATCGTACATATGCCATTCCCAGGAATCTGGTTCCTCGTTGCTGAGCGCACCGGCAATTCCACCCTGAGCCGCCCCGGAATGGGAGCGGGTAGGATAGACCTTGCTCATTAACGCCACATCTCTTTCCCCGGCTATTTCCACGGCCGCACGTAGACCGGCAAGTCCTGCACCCACGATTAAAACATCATGCTTAAAATTCATTGTTTGCCTTTTATTCGTAAAACATCACCGATTTTCAGGATTGGCTCAGTCGTTCATGATTAAACCGAAACAGTTGGGGGCGTCCCCTGCACCTAACACCAATAGAGTCCTTACCCGTCAATTCAAAACGCCTGGTTCAATCCGCAAGAATGACCCAACCATGGGTGGCACTGACAAACTCTGTTTGTCAGTGTTTTCCGTTCCATACCCATGTGCGTATTGAAACAAGCACGGACAAACCAGTTTGTCCGTGCCATCCAGTCTGGAGTTATCCAAAAACCTCAATTGAGCATCTATAATCATTTGAGATAGAGTATTCTCAGGAGAAAAATTTTTATGCTCTGTAAGCCAGTTCCGGGGGTGGCACTGACAAACTCTGTTTGTCAGTGTTTTCCATTCCACACCCATGTACATATTGAAACAAGCACGGACAAACCGGTTTGTCCGTGCTACCCGGTCTGGATGGTATCCCAAAACCTAAAATTTTCCCCTTTAACTTGTGGGTAATGATAAGTTCCGAAGGAGAGGATAAAGAGGAGGTTAGTGGTTATACCGTGAAAATTACTGCAACGATTCCAGTACCTTCGCTAAAACCTTCTTCTGGTTCTTCAGCGCCTCCCTGAAATCCATATTATCCGTATCGGCTATTTCCATGCGGAGATCGGAAAGGCTACTCTCTAAAACCTCTATCAGGATTTCTTTCTCCCCTTTTGTAAGATCTAATTGAATCATAATCTACCTCCTTGCTCTTCATGATTTGCCATGTTTCATTTTGCAATTTTGGAGAAGCGAAGCGACTGAGAAATTCTTGTGGAATAAGAGACAGGAAATGCTCCCTTTATTTTCTGCATTTCTCTTTTGGGATATCCTGCACGTTTGGAAATGTAACCACCAAGGATTTTTTCAATCTTTATTGTAAGCTCTCAGTTTCGTGCCAATAACCTGCATACTTCACTATTTGGGCATAAAGTGAGAATATTTCAGAATGGGACGGATTGTCAAGAGAAATATAAGACGTCATCCTCTTTCTCCGTATTATTTTATGGTAATTGGATTAAAATAGTTGTCTCTGCCTCGGTATCTGCTCAAACTGTTGACCCCAGTTAGTTCCACACAACGGTTCTTCGGTAATATCAGGGTTTTTACAGCCGCATACATAAGCTGAAATACCAAAACCCCTAGCCCATTCCGAGATTTGTTCGTAAGCCTGCATCCTGTAACTTACATTCAAAGCAAATACGCGGGAGTGTTCTGCCAGGAGATTTATGGAACTGCCTGTCCGGTAACACTCCATGATCTTTGGCAAGAGAGGTGTATTACCAAGCGATTTATACAAGTTTTTCTTTATCTGGGGTCTCAGAAACAGATAATTGATACTGGTAGAATTTACACCGAATCCCCGAAGCTCCTGAAATAAAGCCGTCAAATTCGCCTCTGTATCTGTTATACCAGGGATCAAAGGATCCAATTTCACCTCCGGCAAAACGCCTATCGAAAGTAATCTCTCAATATTGCGTATCCTTTCCCGGGGTGCTGAGGCATAAGGTTCTATTCTCCTTTGGATGTCCCGGCTTAACGTTGTGATACCAATTTGAACGTGTATTAACTTTTTGTATATGCGAAATAAGTGGAGAAATCTTGCAGAAACCCGGCCTTTCGTAAGCAGGTTTATACCAATACCATTTTCAAACAAGACACGCATCAGTTCGTATGTAAGATCGAGTACCTGTGGTACGGGCTGCAGGACATCACAGGTCGGGCTAAAAAATACATAGGCAGGCAGTTTTCGACGCCCGGATAGTTCTTTTTTTAATTTTTCCACCATATTCCCATACACAAATACCCTTCCATCCCCTGGATACAGCGAGTAGCCTCTCACGTAGCAGTAAACGCATTGATGCATACATCCAAGGACAGGATTAAGAGAGGCAACTTGACTGAGGCATTTTAAGGTGGATCTGGTGAGAACGTGAGACTTACGTTCTACAAATCTTATATCCATACCTAAGTTCCAAGGGTAATAAAAGTGATTGATGCTGATTTTACATTGATTTCGGATTGCGGAATTCTGAAATCCAAAATTATCAGCTTTATCTATTCAGTATAACCCCCCCATTCACCCGGTAGAAGAGGAGTTTTTCCTTGACGGAATCGGAAAAAACATCGTGATCCCCCTGATTATCAGCTAATATCCCAATGCCGATGATCTCTTCTGTTTTTGAAGGAGATGAGACTCCCTGACTGGTATCATTCGCATAATAGGCATCATCTCCACAAAAATCTGCTAAAATTCCCATACCTTTTTCCAGACCAATACCCTGGCTACTGGTTCTGCTCCGGTAAATATCATTGCCGAAACTATCAACTAAAAATCCAACGCCGGTGTCGTGTCCACAACCCTGAGAGACACCAAAAGAACATTCGTAAACATCATCCCCCGATGTATCCGTCAATAGACCAATGGCGGAATGAATGCCTGCACCCTGCGCATAACGGCCTGCATAATACCGGTCGCTGCCTTCTTTATCATACAAAAATCCCAATGAATAATAATACCCGCTTCCCTGGGAAAAATAATCCCCGTAATAACGATCGGAGCCCTTTTGGTCAATAAGTATCCCGATACCGCCTGATGCGCCAACGACGGTCTCTTCGGGTCTGATTCCCATTCCGATTCCCTGGGACATGGACTGGAAGGATTTCTCCGGGTCCCGGAAGTCCGGATATTTCCCTCCGGCAGTATAAGAATCATTCCCATCAACATCGATCAGCACACCAACACCCTTGGTAAACCCCACCCCCTGCGCAAATTGCCGGCTGAAATAAGCATCATTTCCCTTAAAATCGTGAAGCAACCCTGCCCCAAAGAAACCGGTTCCCTGATTCAAGACATTGCCACTATAAGTATCGTCACCCTCATGATCTGACAAGATCCCTATTCCAAACAGACATGAACCCTGAGCATATTCCTTTCCCAAATATTTATCGTCGCCAATAAGATCCACCAGGAGACCGATTCCGAATCTTCCCGTACCCTGGGTAAATGGACCGGCCGCGTTATAGACATCGTCTCCGGAAAAGTCAATGCAAATGGATACCGGAATATCCTTGCTCGACGAGCCGGCATTATTAAAATAATAATCATTACCTCCAAGGTCAAAAATTACAGCCGCATCGGTATAATAATATGACGTGCCTGTCCCACCTACCACGATTTTCCCAATACTTGTGTCCTGAACAAATAAGATATCGCCGGCAAAGCCCCTGTAATCTTTCTCCACCGTCTTCGAACGCTTGCGTTTTGAACGAGAATCCACACCAGAATCGTTCCGGGGATTTGCGCCCCGGAGAGGCTCCGGTAACAGAAACGGCAGGATATTAGCCCGATCTGTATCTTGTTGCGTTTTTTTGATGGCATCCAACCACTGTTCACTACTGCAGGTAAATTCATTCATGGGAAAACAAAGGGGGGAGAGGTTATATAACAAGAGCGATGCAGCCTCGAGCAATCTTGCAAGATCGGCCTTCTGAGACAGGGCTAGTAACCGGGAAAGGCTTTGATGTTCTATCCTTTCGTCAGGAAGCCAGATTTTATGGACATGCTGATATAGAAATTCAGTTTCTTCTTGCGATAAATTACTGAAAGCCTCTTTTACAAGGGAAACACAAGGAACTAAACCATGAATGACATGCTGTAATTTCTCCTGTAACGATGGTGCAGTCATGCCGGCTTTCTGCCGTTGTTCTCCATCCAATAAAATTTTTTGAGGCTTCGCAGCCACATCTCTTTCTCCTTCCTGCGGAGTGGAAGGAGAACAATAATTTCCCGATTTTGTCTCTTGAGAAGGAGATGATACAGGGGTAGCTTCCGGCCCGGTACTGAAAAAATTTGCTTTCAAATCAAGCAACTCTGTAATGAACTTCATTTGAGCACGATAATCTTCACTCAAAAACTTATCATGAATGGTTTGCCCGATTTTATAGCTATCGAATGGATGTAGCATCAGATAGTTTATGAGAGACAAACGAAACGGATTTATTCCATTATGAGACTGAAAACCCTCACGGGCAAACGACTCTTCACCAATCCGCTGTAACGTCATGGCAAGAGCATTCTTGTACTCCCCATTTCTCGTAACAAAGTCCATGAAGCTTATCCTGGTACGGTTTGCATGAGGAGATATTTCCGCTTCTTCCCGTAAATCTGAGATAAAAGAAGGAATTAATTCCTTCCTATTCTTTAATAATTTCCCAAAAAGCCGTGGGCTAAATACCATTTCAGCACCATCTCTGGAAACAGTTAACACCGGTTCACCCCCGGCGCCAATAGCCTCAATTGTCCTTTTGAACTGGATGAGATTATGATTATCCTTCCCCACCGTCGATTCATTATTAATTTTTGTGATAATATCGCCCGCCCTGATTCCTGCCTCGGCTGCAGGTGATCCTTTCGTAATCTCCTTTACCAAAATACCCGTTCCTCCTGCGTCTTCCATAAAGATACCCAACCATCCCTTGTTAAAATTGACCTTGTCCTTACGGAAACTTACATCTTTGATATCGAAGAAATCTTCAACCTCGAAATTCTGGACACCAACCGTTGGCAACGTATCCTGGCCTGAATACATATTTTTTATCTCTAAATCCTCTTGTGAAGAGGAGAGAATGGAGGTATTTCCACCTGTTCCCACAAGTTTCTGATGAATGGAAACTCCTTCCGCCCGGATACCCATACACGTTATGGACATTGAGATACAAAAACACCCTGACGCCAAATAAAAAATTTTCCTGAACATAGTTTATAAGTAATCCCTCAAAATAACTGAATTATATGAAAAACGTCGACAAAATTTCGTCGATGTTTAGGCGCTCAGAAACTGTCTGAAAAACCAATTTTATATATGAAATTTATCTCTTACGAAAAGATAATAGAAGCGACTATGAAAAGCAACGTGAAAATTTAATAAGAATGATGCGAAAATCCATTGTGATAATAAAATGTTTTACTTACTATTTGTATCTAGGCACAACGATGTGCCATGTCACATTATTGTGTCTGAACACTAATGTGACATGGCACACATTTCCTATCCACCACGATTAATTTATTTCCCACCATTCTTAAATACATGCGCAAAAATACCAGAAAAGCAACGTTTAAAAAAACGCCGCGAAGTCATTTTCCATTTTATGGCATCTCTTTTGATACATAAAATTATCGTTTATAAAAAAGCAAAAAAGAAATTATCCGATCGTTTTATTTAAGAATAGAGAGGAGGTTCGAGCAGCAACAGAACATTTGGAAGCAGGCATCTGATTTCGCAAGCAAATCATCCAAAGATTGAAGACATCATTGAAATATGCCAACAGGATGATTACCGTTAATCCAAAGTTCTGTATCTAAATTTCCATTGAGGAATGAGAATATTGGGCAAGTATTCAATGATTTTGCAACGATATGATACCGCACCTGTGTATACTTGCACAAACAACTTCTGGGTTACTGGTTCCTGGTCTTTTCTCCATTCATCTCTCTGTCCGAAATCAAAGATATCAAAGGTTGCTTGAACCTCCGAATTTCTTCTGAAGTGTGACACTGTCTTCTCTGGTCCAGTTTTTTCCTGAAATCCAGCATGTCGAATGAACGCTTCAGTACATATGCATCCGCGTCGGGCCCCTTGGAGCATCCTGGCAAATAATATCATCTAAGAATAACTTTGATATTTTGGCATTTCCCGGTCTTGCCGGGGCCATATTCATAACTTTTCATGTATGCTTTGTATCAAAGCCATGATACGTATACCCTGCTTACCACTCCACCGATACTGGCGGGATTTTGCAATTGTAACTGCCTTTTCAATCTTCGCTGCCATAGGATCTTACCAAGGCGCAAAGTGTGTTAATCTTGCCCTTTTTGATAGTTCCATGGAAAGTGCCTGGTTCCAGTCAGAGATCCCTGGAGTCTACGAGAACATGACGAGCCGGGACAGTGATCATTACCGTACTCATGCTCACCCACTATTTTCACTTGCTACACTTCCCCCTACAAAGGTACTGTGGAAGGTTATTGGCATCAATTCGCTTGTAGCGGTACGTATCGTTGTTGCCCTCGTAGCCTCATTGTGGTCTGTTGCTTTTTTTCTCTTGATTCGGCTTATTGGCTTTCGCCGCCTCGATGCAGTACTCTTCAGTATACTTGGAATGGTTAGTGCTACAGCAACATTCTGGTTTACCGTACCGGAAGCGTATTCATTCGGTTCGTTAAGTATTCTGCTGGCACTCATCGTTGCTGCCCTATCACACTACCAAATCCCCGGCAGGCCGTGGTATGTAATTACCAATATGGCAACGTTAAGCTTTACAACAACAAATTGGATGGTCGGTATCTTTGCGTCTTTTGTTAATCTTCCATGGCGGCGTGCTGCCCAGGTAGTAGTCAACGCCTTCTTTGTCATCATGGTACTCTGGACAATTCAAAAATATTTTATACCGAGCGCAGGATTTTTTCTCGCAAACCGAGAAGAGACAAAGTACTTTCTCACTGCAGAATCAGGCGGGGTACTGCGTATCCTCGCATCTTTTTTCCTTCACAGTATGGTAATGCCATCAATCAACTCTATCAACGACCCCGAACATCCACACTCTCCGCTCATGACGGTTCAAAACTCACTACCCGGGTCCGGAGGACCCTGTGGCGTTGTTGCCACGGTACTATGGGCTGTGCTGTTAATTTTAGGATTATGGGGTATTATCTCTTCCGGCAAGCATAACAAATTTCGACTTGTCCTGGGGTTTTCCTTGCTTGGACAGATGATTTTACATGTATTATACGGCAAGGAGACATTTCTTTACTCATTACATTTTGGACCACTTTTGGTTTTACTCGCCGCATTCAGTATACGAACACGTTTTCGAAGGATGGCAATCATGTACGTCAGCATCCTGATTGTCTGTGCGGTAATTAACAATTGGCAACAGTTCGGCAGAGCGACAGCACTCATTCAAAATAACCACACCCCCCGCTCTGAAGTGAAAAGCCAGATGCTGATTCGTCCGACAGACCCATGGCCGCGCAGCCAGGGTCATATCGTGTTGGCCTTGCCGGGCAGTAGCGAGGCGGATAAAAGCTATCATGAACCGGGCGGCAGCTTCAGCCCGTCCACAGGCAGCTTTGGAGTCTCGCTGTGGGTTACCGACAAGGATGGGAATATAGAAACGACCAGCGATGATATACCATTTGACATGCTCAGGCAATCATTCTATCCAGACGGAAACCAGAAAGTTCCAAAAATTCTTAGTGAAACACCCTTTTATCGTGCCCGCTGGTCAATTGAAGACCCTTCCAATTGGCGTCTCTACCTTGAACGGCAAGTGAATACGGCGAGGTTAACGGTTGCGATCCGCAGCGTAGGTCCGGCGGGCGGATCTATTAATTCACTTGAATGGGACGGCAAGCGCCTCATGATCAATAACCGCTGGCATATAACAATCAGCCCGGCACCAGAAGCAGTATACCTGGGTGAGGAAGGACAAAATGACTGGATGCATAGCCGATCAACCGCTATGCAATGGCAAAGTAAGCATGGCTGGGGCTATGCGCGGGTGATATTAGGTGATCACAGCAGTTGGAATATGTCTATCAGGGACACCAGTTGCACTGCAACTGGATCTTGCATTTCGGCAATACCACAATCTACACTGAAGATCGACGTACCAGAACACCGTTTTAAGGATTGTTTGGAAGCACAGATTTATCATCTCTTGATGGGCCTTGTGGGTACGCAGACCCGTAACGCCGATCCCACGAACACCCAAATTCCATGGCAGCGAACAGGGGCTTATATTGTTGCTGCCTTGGCCCGCGCTGGATATTTTGGGGTAGCAAAAGAACTGTCCTATTATCTGGCAACGCATGACTTCTATGGCGAATCCGGACCCGAAGCGGATGCACCCGGTTTGGCTATCTGGGCGTTAAAGGAAGTAGCCCTGCGTTTAAATAATCCAGAATTCAATCAATGGCTGTGGCCACACATTGTCCGGAAGGCTGGACTCATACAGGAAATGATTTTAACGGATCAGCCTATTCACAAAACACCAATTACTCCCATCGTTCAGAAGTTTAGGGGCCGTATTGATAATACCCTAATTGCTGAACCAGCCAAAGACGGACTGATAGTCGGGCGGATGGATTACCATCAGCCCCTTTTATATATCAATGCCATAAGTTATCGCGGATTAACCGATGCTGCGTCTTTAGCAGATTACCTTCACCATCCTATTGAGGCAGCACGCTGGCGCGCATATGCCCTGTCATTACAACAGGCATGGGGCAAGGCATTCAGGTTTCCAGAAACAACAAACGACCGGACCTACATTTGTACCCTTTGGCCTACATGGGTAGCCATTCCCTATACAAATATATTAATTCAAAACCTCATCGCCCGGTGGATAAAACAACATGATACCCAGGGTGGGTTTTGTAACGCCCCTCTGTCGACATATTTCAAGATTGCCGAAGCACATCAATGGCTATATCTGGGATTTCAGCAGCACGTATGGATGACACTCCGTTGGTTTTGGGACCGTCAGGCTTCCCCTGGGCTATATACCTGGTGGGCAGATAATCGCGAAGGAAATTCCTACAATGGCTGGAATCAAATACGTGGATGGGTTAATCCGCCGCATGTTACACCCCATTATTGGACCACTGCCGAAATGCTTCTTTTACAACTAGACATGTTAACATACGTCGACGAGTCCACAAGCGAGCCGGCACTGGTAATCGGGGCAGGAATTCCAAGAGAATGGCTAAGTCAAAATATGCGGGTTCAAGGGTTATCAACCATCATCGGATACATAGATTGGATCTGGAAAAATCAAGAAATGTATGTAATCATTAAGAATTGTCAATCTGCAGTAAAAGTCCGGCTTGGTGCGGCTTTTCCATCAAGAACCCCATTACACATAGAGTATCAAACCTGTTTATAGTGTTTCCTAACGGAAAGATTCCACGCAGATTAAAAAAATATCGGTTACTTACCGTGATGAGAGTATTTAATCTTGTTAAAAAGGTATAATCATGATACAGTATTTTTAGAAATACACCTGTGAATGGGCGTATGCAATACGCCCCTACAGAACACAGAAAGAACGTTGGCTAATATATGATCTAAAGATTCATGAAGTTGCCTTATGGTAATAAGTATCTATATCCTTTAAAGGAACCAACTATGCAAACTTTAGAAATTACAAAAAACATACATTGGGTGGGGGCATTAAATGCTACACTCAGGGTATTCGATGTAGTATTTGAGACAAGATACGGCTCCACATATAATTCCTACCTTATTCAAGCAGATAAACCCACACTCATCGATTCAGTTCATGCGAAATTTACGAAAGAACATATCGGTAAACTGAAATCACTCATTGATCTCAAAGATATTCAATATATTGTTGTTAACCACACAGAAATGGACCATACGGGGGCACTGGGTGACCTATTAAACGAGACGATAAACGCTCAGGTCCTCTCTACAAAAACAGCATCATTTTTCCTCAAAAATATCCTTCATAAGGATTTTAACGGAAAAACCGTTGAAGACAATGAGACCATCAGCTTAGGAAATAAAAAATTAAAATTTATCCATGCCCCTTTCTGGCATTGGCCTGATACCATGTTTACTTATCTGGAGGAAGACCGGGTACTTTTCCCCTGCGATGGATTTGCAACCCATTTTTGCGATGAGCGGCTCTTTGATGACCGGGTTGATGACTTTACCCAAGATTTCCAGCATTATTTTGAACATATCATGGGACCTTATAGAAAGAAGATACTTGAGGCAATAGAGAAAATCAAAAGTTTAGATATCCGGATGATTGCTCCAAGCCATGGTCCAATTCTACGGACTGATCCATGGAAATATGTTAAAGCATATGAGAATTGGAGCACTCCGAAAAAGCAACCTAATAAAAGGTATATCGTAATTTTTTATGTATCTATGTATGGAAATACGAAAAGGATGGCAGAGGCCGTTGCCAAGGGAGCATCTATCACTGATACTGAAGTCAAACTGTACGATGCTGCTGCTGTATCTTCGGAATTTACCCGATGCGAGATTGAATCTGCAGATGGTTTATTGTTTGGTTCTTCCACGTTAAACGGTGATGCGATACGGCCGATCTGGGATATTATCGATATCATGTTTAGTGTTAATGCAAAGGGGAAAAAATGCGCAACATTTGGTACCTATGGCTGGAGCGGTGAAGCAACAAAGTTGCTGGAAGATCGGTTGAAAGGACTCAAGCTTAAAGTTGTCCAGCCCCCATTAAAGGCTGTTCTTACCCCTACTCAAGAAGACTTAAAAAAGTGCTCTATTTTTGGATATGACTTTGCAAAATCTCTCATGGAAAACACATAGGCAAAATACCCGCACATAAATCTTGCCTGTTTTATCCGGGTGTTAAGGCCTTCCTTGCGTCTTCCCGTCTCCTTTACCGAATGCTTTTCTTCTCCATGCTTCCTGTGATTCTAAACATTGTCAAAAATGAAACGTGAAATGAAAAATAACCTCACAAATCGCAGAGACTTTCTGAAAGACACCTTCACTATTGTGCTAAGCCTGGGCTTTACAAAAAATGTTAACGATATGTTTACTAAAAATCATGAGTCTCCTATGCTGATCAACGAAAAAAAGGAAGGCATACCCGGACGCCGTTTGGGCAAAACGGGACAAATGGTCCCCATGCTCTGTGTAGGGGGTTACCATATCGGCAGGATGCAGGACGAACGCTATGCAATCCGCATGGTACATGCTGCCCTTGATGCAGGAGCGAATTTTTTCGATTCAGCCTGGAGTTATAATGATGGTGAAAGTGAGAGGCGACTGGGAAAGGCATTGAAAGACCGTCGTGATAAGGCGTTTATTATGACCAAAAGCCGTGGACGCGATAAGACCACGGCATCAAGGGAACTGCACGAAAGCCTTAAGCGGCTGCAAACCGACTACCTCGACCTGTGGCAGTTTCACGACCTGCAATCATGGGAAGAGGTTGAGGAAATATTTCACGAAGGTGGAGCCATTGAGACAGCTATTCAGGCCAGGAAAGAAGGGAAGATACGGCATATTGGGTTTACCGGACACCGGGATCCGGAAGTACACTGGCAAACCATACAGAAATATCACAGCCTCATCGAGACAGTTCAGATACCCGTAAATCCCGTAGATCCGCATTATCTGAGTTTTGTCCGGCAGGTCATTCCCGAGGCTGTAAAGCATAATATTGGTATCCTTGGGATGAAAACAACGGCAAATGGTGTATTATTGGAAGATAACGTAGCTACCATAAAAGAATGCTTATCCTTTGCCTGGAGCCAGCCCATTAGTTCTTTGGTTTCTGGTATGGACAGCATTGAACAATTAAAGGAAAACATCTCACTCGCGTGGCAATTTGAGAAATTATCGGAAAAAGACCAGTCCCGGATCCTTGCCCGCACAGCCCCTTTTGGCGGGATCAAAATAGAATCTTACAAACACCCCTCCGTGAACTGGCGCATTTACCCAGTCCACCCGCTTCACTAACCCTCCGCTCCTGTCTCTTAAAAATGAAGAATGGAGAACGAAGATGCAACAAGAAATCAGGAGATAATTTCCAGAGAAATTTTGGGATCAACTTTGCCCAAATAAAAACACTGACATTCTCGTTGCTCATTATCATTGGAGCAGTACTGGTTGTTTTTCCTTCCGCCTTTGCCATTAGGCCCTTCCGGATGTGGAAAGACAACGACACTAAGAATAATTACAGGACTTGAAGTGCCGGACGAAGGGGATATCTGGATAGAAGGTGCCCGTGTAATTGTGGTCACAGCGTAGCAGTCACCCAAAAAGAGCGCCACATTGGTTTGGTATGGTATTTCAGGACCTCGCCCTCTGGCCTCATATGACCGTATATAAAAATATTGATTTCGGATTAAAAGTATTCGGGGTTACAAAGGCAAAAAAGATCGAGTCCGTTTTGAACAAGGTTAATATGAAACAGGCAAACTGGTGAGGTTTTCAGTAAAGGATATGAAGATTTTGTTTTTTTAATTTCACGTTGAGGAATTTTAAACTATCTTTGCAGGGGTGTATTACACATACCCATACACAGGGTGTTACAAACTATAGGTTGCTAAAGACTTAATATAGTATCCAGTAAATGAAATCGAACTATATTTGAGAATCTGGAAAGGAGCTACATATGTCCATAGGTTACAAATTCTTCCTCCGTTATTGGTATCATTGGTCAATAAACGTTTCTCGTGTTTCATTTGTTCTGATATGTAGTCTTGTATTCTTTACTGTAACCCTTCGGGCAGAAGCGTTAGAAAAATATGTCGAACAGAAGGATGCCAGCTTTAGCTGGAAATGTTTGGGAGAGAAAAAGATTCAAAACGCTACGGTTGCTCATTTGGAAGTCATATCACAAACGTGGCGGGGTCAGCTTTGGAGTCATCATCTGCAAGTGATACTTCCGGATACACTCCACAATCCACAAACTGCATTTTTATTTATTGCTGGAGACGGGGACGGCAGTGAGGATATCGAATTCGTGTATCTTATTGCCCAAAAGGCAGGCACCATTGCTGCTGTTATTACAAACATTCCGAATCAGCCGCTCTTTGATAACCTCAGGGAAGATGCATTAATAGCATATACCTTCGTCCAATATCTTAATACGGGAGACGAAACGTGGCCATTATTATTTCCCATGGTTAAAAGTGCCGTTCGTGGTATGGATGCGATTCAGGCTTTCACGCAAAAGGAATACAACCAAAAGATTGGTAATTTTGTAATATCTGGTGCATCCAAGCGTGGATGGACTGCCTGGCTTACCGCTGCCGTTGACCCGCGCATTAAGGCTCTGGCCCCAATAGTTATTGATATACTCAACATGAAAAAACAGACCGATTGGGCAAGAAAGATGTATGGGAAACAGAGTGAGCGGATCTCTGACTATACCAACCTCGACCTTGTTAACCGCATAGATGAGCCAATGATGATTACACTCCGGAAATGGGTAGACCCCTACAGCTATCGTCAGCGATACACCATGCCCAAATTGTTATTGCTTGGTACAAATGATCCTTTTTGGGTCGTAGATTCCCTCCGCCATTACTGGAATGATCTGCCCGAACCAAAATTAGTTTATCAAACCCCGAATGCAGGACATGACCTCGATGGGGGAAGGGATGCAATACAAACGTTGGCAACCTGGTTCCAAATGATCGCAGACGGGAAAGAACTGCCGAAGATGGAATGGCAATTAAGTGATGGTACAGACGGGCCGGCAGGTATTACCGTCAAGGTAAATCAGCCGGTAAGAAAGATCAGATTATGGACAGCATCATCAGATGACCGCGATTTCCGTAATGATGTGTGGTCGAGCCGGGAACTAGGGATGAAAACAAGCAACGGCAGTCAGGCATCAGCGGAAGTCACAGTCCCTGCAAGAGGCTTCAAAGCCTTCATGGCGGAAGCAGAGTTGACCTCTCCAACCGGTGATACCTATAAACTCTCTACACAAGTCCAGGTTACTCCTGATAACATAACACAACGTAATATCAGCGAAAAAGACTAAAAACAGGCAAATAGCATCTGTAGGAGAGTATAGTATACGCCCCGCATGCTATCATGAAAAACCGAATTCCGATAATAAGAAATCAATAGGAATAATAAGACTTGATTAAGCGTAGTTTTGTGATAAACTTTTAACTTTATCATCAACTTGTAATAAGAAATATTTAGTTACGGAAGTCTCTGCAATATATGAACAACAGGAGAAAGAGATGAAAAAAACGAGCCTTATTATCGTGATCTTTGCTTTCTGTGGTTTGCTATCCATTGGGTGCAGCAAACAGCGGCCATTGTCTGAAAGAGGCGGTATTTGGGTGGTATTTGAAAAGGAATGTCAGAAATGTCACAAGGCAAATGGAAAAGGCGGCCTTATTGGCCGGTTACTCTTTAAAATTCCTAATTTTACCGATACCAAATGGCAGGATAATGCCTCAGACTCAAGGTTAATCATTGCTGTGGCGAATGGCAAAAGGAAGATGCCGAGCTACAAGGGAAAACTAAAAGATGAAGAGATTGTTGATCTGGTCAAGACATGTGTCAGGAGTTATTATCCGCCGCAGGAACCATAGTTTCTTATAAAAATGACTGGATGGTTAATATGGGAGAAAAGTTTTTACTGTTAAATGATATTCAACGCTACAAGACATTGCGTAATCGTATTTATTCAAAAACCATCTAACCATTAACCACACCTGGATTTTATCCCTTTCGGCCTGTTCGGGTTAGGGGATTAGTATTGATTTTACTGTACTTTAAGATACAATTTGAGTACTTATACAATCAAGATATTAGGAGAAACGATGCTGCGAGAGATGTGTAAATCTAAAATCCATGCTGCAACAGTAACAGAGACAAACCTTAAGTATCATGGTAGTATTACCATAGATAAGGCCCTTCTCGATAGTGTTGACATCCTGCACTATGAACGGGTACAGGTGCTCAATATTAATAACGGAACCCGAGTAGAAACCTACGTTATTGAGGGAGAACCAAATTCAGGTGTTATTTGCTTAAATGGGGCTGCAGCACGATGGGCACAACAAGGTGACCGTGTCATTATCATTGCCTATTGCCTCGTTGAAGACAAAGATGCAAGAAACTGGAAACCCAAAATCATCCTGGTAGATGAGAACAATAAACTCATAAAAACTCTCCAGTCATGAGAAGGATTTTATTCGAAATTTCCCTGCCCTTTCTTCAGAAAAGCATTCCCATTTATGCCTATGGATTTATGTTGATGATTGCTTTTCTGGCAGCCGTTACCGTTGCACGCTGGAGGGCAAAGAAAGAAGGTATTGATCCCAATAAGATTACAGATTTGGCAATTTATGTGCTTTGTGCCGCAATCATTGGAGCAAGGCTCTTCTTTGTCGTCCAATTTTTCGGGAGTTATAAAAACGACCTTTTCAGTATTTTTAAGATTTACGAGGGAGGCTTAGTTTACTACGGAGGGGTGTTTGCCGGCTTCATTACCTTATCAATTCTTATTAAGAAGTATCAACTGCCTTTCCTTAAGATTTTTGATATCATCACACCCTCGGTTGCGTTGGGTCTTGGTTTTGGCCGTATTGGATGTTTCTTGAACGGATGCTGTTTCGGAAAAATTGCACTGGATGTCCCATGGGCAGTCCAATTCCCGAGAACATTAGACAAAACAGGCATGGTTGACGGCAGTCCTGTTTTTCTCCACCACTATGAACTCGGGCTAACCCATCTTTCCGATACACATGCCCTGCCTGTCCATCCCACGCAGCTATACTCGTCTTTTTTAAATATGGCGCTTTTCTTTATTCTCTGCGTGTACTTTAAATATCGGAAAAGGGATGGAGAAGTTCTTTTCCTCTTTGGAATTATTTATCCTGTCATAAGGTTCTGGATGGAATCACTTCGGGCAGATAATCCGTTATTCTTCGATTCCCTTACCATAGCTCAAATCATAAGCATCTTCATGTTTATTACATCATTAACCCTGTTTATCATCTTCAGGCTGAAACCGGCAAGGTACAATCTTAGCTCCAGCAAATCGGAAGTATAAAACCTATTCCTGGCAGGCTGTGTTTTGTAATTTCAGCCATTCCTGGATAATCTATACCATCTGAAAGACGGATCCGATTGTTGTGGTAGATATGACGCAGAACGTCTGGTTGTACGTTCCGACGTAGAACGTTGGAACGAGAAGAGCGAGCACACAGGCAATAAAATAAATTATCTGCCCACTATCGCTTACTCTTTATTTTTGCTAAGGTCTCCATGTAACTCTTCGATTGCTTTTACCTGAACGTCATTACCCAACATGGATAATTTATGTACGAGTTTATCTTCCATAAGTAATCGAAATGTTACTCGTTGATCGTCAAACTGACTGCTTAAAATACGGGCATTCTCATGAAGATATGCAATAAATTTCCCATTGCTTACATCGCCTGAGGCCTCGACGTGGATAAAGTTCCGCTCAAACATTTCTGTAACCTTTCGCTTAAGATCCTCTATTCCTTGGCGGGTCTTTGCAGAAATCACAGCACAATTCTCATAACGGTTTCGAAGCAGTGGAATAACAGATTCATCTTTCAATGCGTCTGCCTTATTAAATACCATAATGGTTGGCTTTTTATCGCAACCCAATTCCTTCAACACCATGTCTACAGCTTCAATTTGTTTTTGAACTTCGGGTGAACTAATATCTATAACATGAAGCAATAAATCGGCGTGCCGGGCCTCTTCAAGGGTTGCCTTAAATGAAGAAATAAGGTTGTGGGGCAGTTTTTTGATAAATCCGACCGTATCACTGATCAGGATATTTTTCCCATTTTCTAACCTGCAAACGCTTGTTTTCGTATCAAGTGTCGCAAATAGTTTGTCCTCAACAAAGGTATCTATATCTGTCAATGTATTCATTAACGTAGATTTTCCGGCATTGGTATACCCAACGATGGAAACCGTAAAAAATTCCTTCCGTGAGGCAACCAGCCGCTCTTGCCTTTTCTCAACCTCGCTTAACTTCCTTTTCAGATACTGGATTTTCCTCGCTATAATACGCTTGTCAACTTCTAACTGTTTTTCACCGGGTCCTCTTGTTCCAATACCACCCTCAATCCTGGAAAGATGCGTCCACATCCGTTTTAATCTGGGCTTTGTATATTCTAATTGGGCCAACTCTACCTGCAATTTCGCCTGAAATGTCTTCGCACGGGTGGCAAATATATCCAGAATTAATTCACTTCTGTCTATTACTTTTTTTTCGATGATCTTTTCCAAATTCCTCACCTGGGCGGGAGTAAGATCGTCGTCGCAAATAAGTACATCGGCATCTAATTCCTTCGCAATATTTGATAATTCAAGGGCCTTTCCCTTTCCAAGGTAATATATTGGGTCAATATTCATCCTATTCTGAACCACAGTATGGACAACCCGTGCACCCGCAGTTTCTGCCAATCGCTGAAGTTCTTCCAGCGGTGATTCCTCACCGTTACGGTCATCAAATAGCACAACACGAAAGAGGATGGCACGTTCAACCCTTACGGTAAATGCAGTATCTTTTAATCTCACCGAAGTTTTAATCTCCTTCATAAAAAATTTTAAGTTAGGTTGGGTTTTAAAAGATAAAAACCCAACAGATCTCTTGTTATTCCAAACATATTCACTTTGTTCAGGATAAGCTCCATGGAGAATCTTACCAGCCTAGAAGTCAGCCCAAAAACCTCATTGAGCAGCTATAATCATTTGAGATATGGCATTTATTAAGTATAGGGATTTCATGCTCTGTAAGCCAGTTCCGTGGGTGGCACTGACAAACTCTGTTTGTCAGTGCCTTATGATCCATACCCATGTGCGTATTTAAACTAGCACGGACAAACCAGTTTGTCCGTGCCACCCAAAATCACATAAATAAAGTGAAAAATTCATGATGGAAAATATTATGATACATGAATCAGCCATCCAACCCTATAACCATTCAACCAAACTTGTGTCTTACTTTATTGGTCTGAGGCTTTATATCACTAGCCAATAATAATCCTTGCATCCACAACTTTTATACCTTTTGGATAAACAAGGATAGGATTTAAGTCTATTTCTTTAATATTTTCCATAGAAACCATAATGTTTGATACACATACAATTGTTTGTATTAGCGCAGAAATGTCTAACGGCTCCGTATGTCTAAAGCCCTCTAAGAGTGCAACCCCTTTTATATCATAAATCATGTCTAGCGCCTCATATTCCTCCACAGGAGCAATTCTAAAAGACACATCCTTAAAAACCTCCACCAAGATACCACCCAATCCAAACATTACTGCCGGACCAAACTGGGGATCCCTTAATCCTCCAACAATAACCTCTGTTGAGGGTGCTGCCATTTCTGAGACAAGAACTCCGTAAACCCTTGCATCTGGCTGCATCTTTTTTACATTACCTGTAATCTCTTCATAAGCAGTCTTGATACCTTCGCTGTCCTGTATATTTAACTTTACACCACCTATATCCGTTTTATGACTAATATCAGGAGAGACAATTTTCAAAACAACTGGGTATCCAATAGATGCTGCGGCCCTGACTGCATCAGGAACAGAAGAAGCTATGATATTTTTTGTGGTTGTAATCCCAAAGGCCCCGATGATTTCTTTAGCTTCAGGCTCAAGCAATTGATATCTTTTCTGTTGAAAAACCTTTTGTATGATATTATGCGCAATTTCCCTGCTGTTCGTGAAAAGTTTATTCATATCGTTTCTCATAATTGCTCAGGTACACAGTTCATGGTTGGTTGTTTTCCTTTTCTTCAAACCTTTCAATTTTCATCCATTCCCTAACCGTGAATCCAAATCTGAGCAGTTACCATTTCTCTCTAAGATCGATAAAGATAATAAAGTTCATCCTGGGACGGAATTTTCTTCCTACGCTTTATTATAACGATAAATACCAAATGTTCAAAGGGTATATAGCAAATACCATATGAAGCAAAATATATGTACGGTGGGTGGAGCTTCAGAAATGAGTTGCAAAAACGTCCATTTCTAGAGATAATATGAATTGTATAATTATCGTTATTACTGTATATATTTCACTGTGAGAGGCTTCTTCCTAAAAGTTATAAGAACTTTATTGACGACATGGAAACAGTGTTGTTAACCCTGTCGGCAGCCCGATTCAGAGTTAGCACACATTGTTAATTTCCCCGGTTTGTAGAATTAACATATGCAATATTATGCACTCGCCTGTGATTACGATGGAACGCTGGCCTGGTTAGGTCGAGTGGATGAAAAAACCTTGGCAGCACTTGAACGTTTGCAGAATTCCGGCCGGAGATTAATTCTCGTTACTGGCCGGATACTCGATGACCTTCTCGAAGTCTTCCCCCATACCCACCTCTTTGACAGGATTATTGCCGAAAACGGTGCCTTATTATACCGGCCAGGCACACGCAAAGAAAAACTCTTGTGTGAAAGTGTACCACAGGAGTTTATCGATGCACTTCGCAACCGTGGTATCAAGCCACTTTCAACAGGGCGCTCAATCGTTTCCACCCTAAGGCCCAATGAAACCGCAGTGCTCGAAATTATCCGTGACTTAGGTATTGAAGTACAGGTAATTTTCAATAAGGGCTCTGTAATGATACTTCCCTCAGGTGTGAACAAAGCAACCGGACTCCGTGCAGCACTGAGTGAACTGGGATTATCGCCGCACAATGTTGTCGGCGTAGGTGATGCAGAAAATGATCATTCTTTCCTTAACATGTGTGAATATTCTGTTGCAGTTGCCAATGCGCTCCCCGCAATTAAGGAACATGTTGACTTCATCACAAAGTCAGAACATGGTGCCGGTGTCGTTGAACTCATTGACAAAATTGTTACGAATGATTTACATGAACTTGAATTTCAGCAGGACCGGCATATAATCCTGCTTGGTACTTGCAAAGATGGACATGAGGTACGAATGAGACCTTATGGTACGAGCATCCTGCTTTCCGGGACCTCAGGGAGCGGGAAATCAACCTTCGCAACGGGTTTTCTGGAACGTCTCATCGAGCACGGGTACCAATTTTGTATTGTCGATCCTGAAGGCGACTATTTAACATTCGAAGATGCTGTTATTGTGGGCGGTAGTAAGCAAGTACCTATTGTGGATGAAGTAATCAAGCTTCTGGATAAATCAGAACAAAACTGCGTTGTAAACATGCTCGGTATAACCCTTGAAGACCGTCCTGCCTTCTTCGAAGTTCTTTTATCCGCCCTTTTAGAACTGCGTGCCAGGACCGGCCGGCCACACTGGATAGTAATAGATGAAACACATCACTTACTACCATCAACCTCAACACCGCCTGAATCACTGAAAATTCCAGAAGACTTGCAAGGTATGATGCTCATTACGGTACATCCGGATCACCTCACTCAAAATATTTTATCATCAATCGACATCATTATCGTTATAGGACAGTCTCCAGAGCAGAGCATCCGAAGGTTTAGTGAAATTCTTAGCCAACCCATACCACCGATCCCCTCATCAAAACTTGAACCTGGCGAAGCTATTGCCTGGTGGAGACATCCGGAGGCGGACCCATTCCTGTTTCGCAGCATTCCGCCCCGGTCTGAACGCCGCCGTCATCTTCTTAAATATGCAGAAGGCAAGCTTGGTACCGATAAAAGTTTTTATTTCCGTGGTACAGAGAAAAAACTCAATCTCCGTGCCCATAATCTTATGATCTTTATGCAGTTAGCTGAAGGGGTTGACGATGATACCTGGATGTACCATCTCCGCCGGGGAGATTACTCTCGATGGTTTCGGGAATCGATAAAAGACGATAGTCTCGCTTACGAGGCGGAAGTTATTGAAAAAATGAATGGTATTTCTCCCGAAAAGAGCCGTGCGCTCATTAGGGGAATGATCGAAAAACGCTATACAGGTCCCGCCTGATTTCCTCAAAGGCATACGCGGCAACCGGAACTCAACATAATTGTGCGGGCAATGTCCTGTCCGTAGACATTGATCCATGTACCGGAAAACGAAAAATGCGAAACAAACAACGACACAAGCCCATAACAAAATTGGTACATATTTTTTACGGTCCTTCACCGTAGGCGGGTCGGTGGTCTCAATGTGTAGTTCTATTTTGGAGACTAAACTACACATTGAGATACAAGAAGCCGATTGGTTTTCTATTTAACCCCTTCGGAGTGTTAAGGTATAGTCTCTGTTTAGTTCAGCCCTCGTTCCAAACCTTTTTCCTTCTCTATTCAAGGTGTTTCTCAACCATACGGTATCAGATGTCGATGCCCGATTTACCCGAAAACGCTTAATCTGTGTTGGTATCATTTGCATATGGATGAGCTTTCCACCCAACGGTTCCATAGAAGCAAAATACATAAATCCCAGGTCGCCCCGAAAGGACTCATAACCGCTAATACCCTCATAGTCATTGAAAAAATCACCACAACCGTAAATAACAGGTCTATCTTTATAGACTTCTATTCCTTTTATATGATGGGAAGAATGTCCATGGATTACATCAACGCCTGCATCATCGATAAGCTTATGGGCAAAGTTTATTTGTTCATGAGGCATCTCATAACCCCAATTACCTCCCCAATGAATAGAAGCTATTATGATATCCCTTTGCCGCTTTATTTTTTGCACCCTTTCTGCCAAATATTGCACCGTTTTGTCTGAGAAATCTTTTAACAGACATACGCCGGGCCTGTTTTCTGCAGCAGCCCATTCCTGTGGTATCCCGCTGGTTTCCGATCCAAGGGAGAATACAATTACCCTGCCCTTCCCCTTAATTTCCAGCACTGCAGGGGCCTCTGCCTCTCTCAGATTTTGACCCGCTCCGGCACTGTTCACATTCACCTTCTTTAATGTTTCGATGGTTTCTGTAAGTCCGGCATATCCCCAATCAAGGGTGTGGTTGTTTGCAAGAGAGCAGTGATCTATTTTGGCAGCCGTTATACAGGGAGTATTTGCAGGATTCATCCTGTATTGTATCACCTTGCCTTTCCAATAATCGTTGCTCTTTGTTATACTTGTTTCTAAATTAATTATTCTTACATCCGGCGCAACACGTTCCAGTTCATTGAGGGCATCTCCCCAGATATAGGAAAAGCTAACGGGCTGAGGAATCCGGCCGCTTGCCTCTTCAGCAAGTTCAACATATTCTCTCGCATTTTTCACGTAAGGCTCGTGGATGACAGGGTCGCTTGGGTGAGGTAACACTTGATCAATGCCCCTTCCCGTCATTACGTCACCGCACATAAATATAGTGATGGTATCCGGCATTTTTATTATTTACCTCTACCTATAGATTGCATAACCAGCGAGACACAGATGCTATCTGATTATCATCGGTTAAATTTGCAGCATTTGTAAGTACACCAGTTTTTAACAGATTCCAAATTTCAGTTGCCATTTTTGCTTCTATGGCAGCTCCAATAAAGAAAAGGTATGGGGTATGTCTTACTTTTTTAAATGACTCTCTTATGCGGTTAAGTGCTGTTCGTGCTGTTTTCCAGTGTTCATCAGCCCCGGCAGGGTCTATTCCACCTTTGAGTTCTCCAAGGGCAACATACGAATCAGGGGAATTAAGTACATCCTTAGCAATTTTTTTATTACAAAATTCTTTTGAATTACAATTAAACAAGCATAAATCCACATTGTTACCAACTATGGGTATATTCAAGTTATAAAGTGCGGTACGGTACTGATCATCTTTCTGCCAGCATATTCACTTTACAAAAATCTCGATATCCGCGTCATTCTCCAACATCTGTACCCATGTATTTGTTTCAGAGTGAAGCCATTCATAAGATTTACCAGCAACCTTAAGTGCAGAAAGAATGGAGCGAGTTAACTTCCGTTGGGCTAATACGCCGCCAATATTGCGCATTGAACCACCCAAAGAATCTCCGCGTATCAGTAAAAATCTAAAAACAAGTTCTTCAACGAACTTTCTCCCCGCTGGCTCAAGAAAATTATCAACTAGCCCTTTTATTGCTTCTTCCTTATCCTTTGGCAGTAAATGATTGTTTGCCTTATCTGATACACCAGCAGCAGTTAATAGGGCTGATTGTATATCAGGAATGTCGAGCAAATCAGCCGGAGTCTTAGCGGTTGAAGCAGCAACTTTCAATGCCCTTGCTTCTTCAATATACGGAGTAGCCTGCCTGTTCTTCTCTAATGCCTGTGCTACGAAACCAGCACGGACAGCTTCATATGTGGTCTCAAGGTCTTTGCTCGACTTTACATGCGGTAGATTCGGCTTACGCATCATGTCCTTCTCCAGACATAAACACATTTTCGGAGCAATTCTCGTCCGTGCTTGCCCATCTGCTGACTACTGTTTCCTTTACCATTAGGCAATACCAGGATCTTTTCTATCTGAAACCCCAACTTCTCTGCAATGTTGGAGAGTATCATATCCACTGAGATGCTAACTCCCGCATATCGAACGTTATCATTTACCATAAATAAAAGAGAATTAGGATTCATTACTCTTGAACACTCGGCAATTACACAGGCCATCTCATAAAAATAGCCCCGAACCATTCTTGGAATACCATTGTTATTGAGCATACCTTGTGCTTTTTGATCGTCTAAGTATTTCAAGATGGCCTGCAGCAGTTCTTGATGATCAGCGGCAGTAATGGCCTCTGACCACTGTGGATTTATCTTTAACAAATCTTTGGCGCGATTTTCAACTGTACAGCTAAGCATTTGTTGCCGGAGATGCACTAATTCTTTTTCACTTATCCCGTATAAGGCAAGTTCTAAAGCATACGTGCGTGTATAATCATACCTATTGCAATATGGTGGTGAGGTAATAATGGCATCGTACGTACTCGTGGGAATAGTCGGCAATATATCAAGGCACGATCCACTATAAAGATGAATCTCGCCATGCGGATGTTTTGAGGTAAAAAGTGTTTTTTGTTTTCCCTTGGTTTGCAGGTCAAAAATAATTTCATCTATTTTATCACAAATAGCCTTCTCAAAGCTGAGAATTGTTCCTTTGTTAAAAGGCTTCTTACCCTGCCGTCTTCCAGACCGGTAATCCCAACGCAGATATTGACCATCCTTGCGTGTATAACTTACCGACTCCAGAATGCACAATAAAGCAAATTTCAAAACTGTCCGAATACGTTCATTTTCCTGCTCGCATGTGCCTAAGTATTTTTCGATTGACTCTTTTGTTTGTTCTGAATATGCGCCTTTCGTAATGCGCAATTCGTTCAGTGGTATTCGTAACTCAGACCTTTTCCATGGTTGTTCGAGTGACCACCGTTTCAGGACATTAAAATCATTTTTTGTAAATTCTAACGCTAGTATTTTTTTCGTGCTGATTATTTGTTGACCGATAGGTAACAATTCGATTTCATCGGCGTTTATCCCTCGTGCACTAGCGGCAAACAAAGAAGTTCCACTGCCAGCAAACAGGTCTAGAACTATGCCATTAATGATTTTGTATTTTTCAAACAGATATTCGACTAAAGAAACAGAGAACGCTTCTTTGAATTTATACCATCGGTAAACTTCTTTGGTCTTGTTAGCCTGAAAACTGACGATTGAACGGGACAAAGAAGGATCAAGGTGAAATTTGTTCTTGATGTAGTGATATAAATCCTGGTCAAGGTATTCAATCTTGTCCAATGTATTATTTTGTTTTGAATTTACGACATCCTTGGATAGAGTTAACATATATACATGCTATCTAGTGTGGTATAATGTAAAATCTCTACATCTTATTTTGTTATTTACTTGAGTTTGGATTGATGGTTCTTCTATTGAATTAGTTAAGCCATCAGCTGAATATTCTGAAGTTAAATCTAAAGCTGACGCTCTTCAAATGCTATTCATTAATCTTTATCAGTTTTTTACGTACTCTTTTTAGCCTTATATTGAACTGACGACTCAAACAACCTCATTTGAGTAGCAGTATGGCTTTTTCTCTGGGCAACTCCATTATAACTGTTTTCCTCTACATCCTCATTTCCCCATTGATCCCATCCTTCCCTCCTGAACCTGGCAAACAATTCCAAGTAAGGACCAGGAGAACAGCTTTCTACAAGGTTGTAGATCTGATCCGGTTTTCGGGAATGTTCTCTTTTTTGAGATGAGATAATATTTACTTGAGTTCGCCCCGGCTGAAGTGTTCTCATTTGTCCGCGAATACCGAATAAAATGAGTTCTGTAACATTGCGGAAGTAGAATCCAACCCCCCTGCCATCAGGACCTCCATCCTTTCTTATCTTATACCAAACAATGTTGGTCTTATATGTAAAACCCCAGCGTTTCATTATTTCAAGACCTTCTGCAAGTAAAGCATTGGGGACCCATAGATAAAGATGCGAGTTCGCAGCAGCAACTTGAGATATCGGTATCTCACTAATCTCCTCCAGGGTCATTGTCGGATAGCGAAGAAGTCTCTGATGCTCAGGAGCCATCTTTCCTGTCCGATTCTCAAAGCGCCAGGGTGGATCAGCAAGAACCGTTGAATAAAGGCCGTGAATTTTAGATATAAAATCCTGCGCTGCTGTAGGTTGAGTAACACTAACAGTCTTCTTCATATAGATTTCTCCTAATGCCAAAGACAAGAAGTGGGCATCCGGCACCGCCTCCTCCTTGAATTCTTGGAAGAAGTTTAGACATATGTGTAGTTGAAGCTCCATACGATGGCCCACGACCAAGATTATCAAAAATCTCCTGCAACTCGTCGCAGCGTGTTATTATTACTCCAACAGAAATTGCACGAAGATCAAACAGCAAGCGGAAGTTATTCAAGTCACGATCGAAGAAAGGATCTTTGTTATTCCATTCTATTTCAAGCGCAATTCGGTTTTTAAAGCAATCGACTTCATGTGTTGGAGAGAGCATTTCTTTATCATCAACAGTAATTTTTGTATCAAAATTTTTAGGCTTCCAACCTCTCTGAAAAAGCTCACAGTCAATCCAGTCAGCCACCTTCGATTTTCTTCCTCCACCAACGGTAATCCAACTCTTTTTCAGTCGAAATCGGGCTAAAACATCGCATATATCATCATACTCGGATGTAAAGTCGTGTCGCAGTATTGCCAGGGCATGTCGCCATTCATGAATTTCGTAGTAATCTTTGATGAATTTAGGTAATGTATTTATGGACATTCTCTCTCGGTTTACTATAAGATAGATGTGTTTCAGTTATAATGCAAAAGACTTACCATATTATATTGCTTTTCCATAATAATCTTTTGGTTTCAAAACGTCAACAACTCTATCAACTCCTTCCTCGAAAATGCCTTAAACACCACATCGTCAGACTCGACCACGGAATTCATGAGGGCGGCTTTTTTTGTGATCATGGTATCGATCTTTTCCTCGAGCGTCCCTCTGGTGATAAGCTTGAATACCTGTACCCCTCGCGTCTGTCCAATACGATGCACACGGTCGGTTGCCTGATCCTCCCGTGCAGCGTTCCACCAGCGGTCATAATGGATGACTACTGAGGCCGCTGTCAGGTCAATACCCAGACCTCCTGCCATAAGACTCCCCAGAAAGACGTTACAATCCGGATCACTTTGGAATTTTTCTATAACTTTTCCACGGTTCCTTGTGCTGCCCCGCAAGGTCTCATACCTGAAACCCGCCTCATCAAGCCAGTCACCAAGAATATCGAGCATCTCCAGATATTGGGAAAAGACCACAACTTTTTCTCCTGCTTCCAGTGCCTCTTCTGCAATTTCTTTGAAAAGCTCAAACTTACCTGAAGCAGCACCTTTGGGAGTGCTTCCATTTAATACGAGTTTTGGGTGATCGCAGAGCCGTTTCAATTTTGTGAGCAGCGCAAAGATATGGATGTATTCTACCGGTTTGCTTTCGTCCTGTAGTTTTTGGATAAGCTTGCTCCCTTGTTCCCGAACAAGATCCTTATACATGACAATCTGTGCTGGCATGAGGGCACAATACCGCTTCTCTTCCATCTTTGGAGGCAATTCCGTTAAAACGTCTTTCTTGAGCCGCCTCAATTTAAATGGATGAATGATTTTCTTTAATATCTCACGTTTTTTATCATCCTGATATTTTGTGATGGGGATTTCATATCGCGCCCGAAAATCATGGATACTTCCCAAATAACCGGGCATCAGGAAGTCAAAGATAGACCACAGTTCTGTCAGCCTATTCTCAATAGGGGTGCCCGTGAGTGCCAGGCGGTGTTGCGACTTGAGAAGTCTTGCCGCCTTACTCATCTGGGCATTATGGTTCTTAATCTTCTGTGCCTCATCCAATACCACGTAATTCCATTGGATCTTGCTGAGGCCTTCCATATCACGTGAAAGGATGCTGTAAGTCGTTAATACAACAGGGGGAATGTTTCCTGAAAGGCGTAAATCTCTCTCTTTTCCATGGAATTTAACTAATTTTAATCCCGGGGAATAGGTTTGGAATTTGGATTCCCAATGGTCCAGTACGGAGGTTGGACATATAATCAGGTTGGGTAAACCAGGCTCTTTTTGTAATGCAGAAAGTACGAGCACCATCGCCTGATGGGTTTTTCCCAGCCCCATCTCATCTGCCAGGATACCATGAAAGTTGTTCGTATGCAGGAACCATAACCAATCATAACCCACCTGTTGATATCTGCGCAGGTCTCCTTTGTATGTGGCAATTGACGGCGCTGGCTGCGGAGGAGTAATGCGGTCGAACTTCATCAAAAATTTCTGAGTCTCACCGCAGGCTGTTATCTTTACATCCCTTCCACACTCTGCTCTGGTACGCAGATACCCTAATTTTGGCATCTTTATCCGTCCATTCTCAATGGTACCGCTGCCGCGATGCCAGAGATCCAGAATTGTTTGAGGAATGGAGATAAAGTCCATGTCCTTCCGGATACAACGGTCTTTATCGATGTGCATCAAAATTTCTGAAAGGGTAATAGTATGCTTTCCCACTGTGTACGTAGGGTCCAGCCATAACCAATCATTATCACAGACCTCAACCTGCACGCTTGAAATACCCAGATCGGTATGAACCCCAGTCTCCTTTAAACGCTCCGACGGTTTAAACAAGGGTTCAGCAAGTAATAGATTGAAATCACCTTTGAGAAAATCAATCGCATCCTTTCCCTGATACACAAGCGGCTTTTCACGATGAAAATACGGGATAAGGTGATAAGGGATTGCTTCTATAGGCCGGTAACTGTTCTTGTGCCAAATCCACCGTTCACCGATTCTGTTCTCAGCCAACTGTTCCCACCGAAATACTTGTTCCTCTTTTTTACCGGAACCCTTGAGTTTCAGGAGCGGAGATAACTCAACATGCCCTTGATCATTTATATCGGCATGGAGATAGGGGACGAGAGGTGTTTTATAGACCTTAGTCCTGCTTGCCCTTTCTGATAAGTTAACCTGGGAAACTTGCATCTGCTGTAATTTCTCAAAAACAGGCGGACTTTTTTCTGCTGAAATATGAAATATTGTATCTCCACCACCCTGCGGAGAAACCAGTTTAAGCTCCAATTGCGGTCCACCATTGAGCAAATCCACTTCGATATAAAAATAGCCAAAATCAGAAAAGATATCGCTTAGTATATAAGCAGGATTGGGATCTAAAGAATAGGAGAAAGCATTATCATAAGTATCAAACTTCGGAATACCCGATGCTTGGGGATGAAAAGGCATAGGTTCTTTACAGGAACTTTTCTTATCCCTGTCGTCAATCCACCGGAGAAGGGTGGCAACGATGTGCTTGCAAGTGTCTCCGTCGGAGGCGTACAGGCATGTGCAGTACATATCACAAATTTCTCTTTTGTTTGCAATAATTACCACATCATAGGGAAATGATTCGTTTCCCTCAACCTCTGCTGTCAATTCTCCATTACCATACTCCAGATTAGAAACACGACCACCCTTGTAATAAGAAAGTCCCCGATCGAAAACACCGTGATCAGTAACTGACTTAATATATTTAATAGTAATGGAATCTAAAAAGGAATTGCTCATACACTAGCGAGGCAAGGCCTCAGACTAAAAGAGACTGTAACGATAATTTTCTGGTGCAGCGAAGCCGCGAGTTGACCGCTGATAGCTGATTGCTTATACGACCCTGATAACTTTAAAACTTGACACATTAGTAAAGATAAACCTCCGATAAAGTTTTTAATCCCTGCCCTACAAAATCAGAAGTCATAATTTCATTTTGAGAGTTACGTTAAAAGTACAACGTATATACCATTTTATTACCAAAAAATCAACTAATGACCTTAAGTTTTATCTCTTCTATTTAGGAATACATGTTGGTGTGGATATTTGATAGAAATATTATGTAACATTTTGTTTTGATATCACTATAACGGTAATCTCAATAAGTTACTTGACACACAAAAGGTACCCTGTATAATCCAGCAGACATAGTATTTTCTAAGAATAATTTTGACATTTTTATCAAAAATACCATGAAAATGACTCGTCCTGTTACCTTGTTATTACTTATTGTAATTCCTGTTATTGCATATGCCAATTCACTCCAAAATACCTTTATCTATGATGATGTTTTTACGATAACCGATAATTATTTCATTAGAGACTGGGAGAATTTTTTCGACTTATTTACCCATGATTATTTTCAGAGTTCCGGTGAGGTGACCTATCGCCCTGTTGTTACCCTTTCCTATTTTATCGATTACTCGATATGGCAGCTAAATCCTGTTGGATTCCATCTCACCAATATCCTGCTCCATATTGTAAACGGAGTACTTGTTTATATGTTCCTTTCTATTGTGGGCAGGGATAAAACTATTTCATTTCTGGCAAGTATCCTCTTTGCATTACATCCGGTACTAACAGAGGCAGTAAACGGAATTAGCTACCGGGAAGACCTTCTGACCACTGTCTTTTTCCTTGGTTCTGTCCTGTTATTCATTCAATCCACAACCCGCAATCCGCAATATGCAATTTATCATTATCCCCTTTCCCTGTTTTTATATCTTTTGGCCCTGTGCTCCAAGGAAATGGCGATTACCCTGCCCCTCATTGTCTTCCTTCTGGATTGGGTTTTCGGAGGTAAAAATACGTTAAGGAAAAATATCATCAGATACTATCCGGGATTTATCCTGGTAAGCGGCTTTTATCTTTTCTTAAGGTTTGTATGGTTTCACAATCCGGTAGAAAAACAGCTCCTGTATCCGGATAATAGTTTTTTGACGAATTTGCTTACTATGCCAAAGATACTTTCCTCATATATAAAACTGCTCTTCTTCCCTGTCAGCTTTAATGCAGAATATATTATTGCCTATACAAAAACCCTGTTTGCCGCCGCGTTCGTTTACAGCATGGTATTTTTGGGCGCAGTCGGGGTAATTACCTATAAATATTACTATCGTTCAAGATGTTTATTTTTCTCTATACTCTGGTTTTTTGTTACCCTGTCTCCTATGATGAACATTATACCCATTGCCAATATCATGGCTGAGAGGTATTTGTATCTCCCCTCCATAGGGTTTTGTACCATAATAGCATGTATTTTAACAGGTGTCTGGAAACGCATCCGGATATTTTTCGCAACAAGAAATATCTTATACTTTGACAACTCTCCAAAAGGCAGGGACGCATGGTCATATACCCCAGCAAATACGGAAGGAAAATCGAGGGTGCAGAAGTCTCCATTACCCCTGATCCGACAAAGAATCACAGGTTGCCAATGGTATTTTCCTGAAGTTGTACCCGTTACCCTCTTGATACTGCTCCTCATAGTTCCATATTCGCTTTTCACGGTTGTCAGAAACAGGGTTTGGAGAGATCCATTTACCTTCTGGTCGAAAACCACAGAAGATTCACCGGACAGCTCACGGGCACATAATAATCTGGGAATGATTTACTATCAAAAAGGCAAAACAGATTTCGCCATTCATGAGTTTCAAACAGCAATAGCCATTGAATCAGATCCGGAATATCACCACAACCTTGGGATGGCTTACCAGAATAAAGGCATGAAAGAAGAGGCATTGCAAGAATACTATCATGTATTGGCCATAAATCCCAATTCTGCCCTTACGCATAATAACATGGGTAATATCTTTGTCGACAAAGGATATACTGATGAGGGAATTTTAAAATTTAAGGAAGCCATCCGGTTAAAGCCCAATTACTATGATGCCCATTACAATTTAGGTCTTGCCTACTTTAAAAAAGGGCTTCTCGATGCCTCCATAGATGAATTTAAACTTGCCATCTCTTATGAACCTGACCACGCTGAAGCGCACAGTTGCTTGGGTACAGCCTATGCTAACAAGGGTTTATTTGACAAGGCAATTATAGAAATCGAAGAGGCCTTGCGGCAAAAGCCTGATTATCCCAACGCCTGCAAAAATCTTGGCATAATGTATCTTAATTACAAAAAAGACGTTCAAAAGGCTTTGTACTTTTTTGAAAAATTTCTCAGGTTAGACCCTACAAATCCAGAAGCAGAGATGGTAAGAAAGACTGTTGAGGAGCTGCAGACCTTGCTCGCTGCGGAGACTGCAAAAGGTATAAATTAGATGCTTAGAGCGCCTAAACATCGACAAAATTTTGTCGATGTTTTTAACATAGTTCAGTTCATGGAGAGGGTTTCGTGGCATAGATAACCCTCCTAACTCCACCTTTCTTAAGGGAGATTTTGAAAATTCTCTCCTGGTAAGGAGGACTTGACGAAATCCCCTTAAGAAACTCATCTTTACCCACATCTTTTATCTCATACTAAAGCAGACGGACTGGGTCAAATGAATCTATTCTTTGACAAATAATGTGCAAAAAAGAACCTTAGCAGGCACTGTTTTCCAAAATCGAGTTGTTTTAAATTAAGTCTTCGGCAACTTTTAACAGTGTAGTGGCAAGGCGCGCCTTGCCACTACATCCGCAGTTTGAAATTCCTATGCGTGAACTTATCGCCTTCGGCGAACTCGTGGTTGGTACAAGCTTGTAGATTGTAATAGGTTTGATTCGTCCTTCACGAATTCAGTATAGGCTTCGCCCCCCTATATACAATACTTCTTCTGTACCCTTTGGAAAAGCACATCAATCTCGTTCTTTCTCTGCTCAAATTCCTTTTTGCCCAGCATGGCAAAGGTATTGATCTTTCCAGCCTCGACACCAGGCTGGTCAAAGGCATTTACGCGGTAAAATTTACCCGCATACGCCGTTTGTAACTCAAAGAAATACAATAACTGACCGAGAGTACATGCAGAAAGTTCATCGAGCATGATGGTACAATTTGGACGTCTCTCTTCTGCCAAGGCAAGCCGTGTTGCTTCAAATTCCGTCCTTATCAAATTGCCGAGTGAATGCCCTTTTAAATAAGCCAATTCACTTTCAATATTACTTTCCTCTGTAATCGGAATATCCTTGTTAAATTGTTTGATGGCCATGAATACTATGTGCTTATCATAAGGACCTTCCATATAAAGTTGAAGCTGGGAATGCTGATCTACAATACCGATGGCTTTTACCGGTGTTGAGCCTGTATGGATAACTTTTTTTTTCAGAGAAAATTTTTTCCCTAAACTCTCTGCCCAGAGCTGACAAAACCAATCGGCCACCCCACCGAGGGCATCGGAATAAGGCATCATGACTACAATATTTTTTCCTTTTCTTGTATGGCTGAAAAAATGAAGTGCAGCACTCATCAAGGCTGAGTTTTCCCATAAATTTCCGGACTGGCATGCCTTGTCCATAAACGCAGCTCCGTCCAGGAGGGCAGCTATATCTATCCCGCTCATCGCAGCCGAGAACAGACCAACAGGCGTAAGTACCGAGTATCGTCCGCCAACACCTGAAGGAATCACAAAAGATTTAAAATCTTCGCGCCTTGTAATATCCCTCAAAGCACCTTTTTCACTGTCGGTAGTAGTAATTACGTGGCCTTTGTAATCCTTGCCAAGCTTATCATGTAAAAGTTTCATGATAATGAGAAACTGCGACATCGTTTCAACGGTAGTCCCTGATTTCGTAATAAAATTGAATAGGGTCTCACGGGGGTCAAGAATATCCATAAGTCCTGAGAATCCATCGGGGTCAATATTGTCCTGGACAAAGACACGAGGGAGTCCAGCTCTTTCTCTGTCACTGAGGAGATTGTAAAAAGGGTGATTCAATGCCGTATGAACGGCAATATTACCCAAAGCGGAACCTCCGACACCTAAAACGATAAGGTTTTTAAATCTGCCTTTCAGGGAATTTACCGTATTGAGAATATCTGCCAGGGTATCTTTGTCGTAAGGCAAATCAAGAAATGGTAATCCACCCTGAGCACGCTCACTTTTTAAATCATTTGTGTATTGTGCAGCGAGGGGTTCAAGATCTTTTAAATCCTGTTCTGTTATACCATGCTCTGATCCGATCATATCTGCCATCATATTGTTAAAGTCAAGGTGTATTTGTTTACCTGCCATGTATATCCTCCTTCTCGTCTAAGAAATAGCTATTTCCCAATGCAGCCCGGCCACAGCCAAAATATGGAAAAAGGTTTGCTATAAATGGAATTGTAAAAACGCACTGCTGTGTACCTGCACAATTCTGTGTTTGGAAATGATCCTGACCCAGGTACCATATCTCTACTCCTTCGTTGCTCCATTACTCCAGAAAAAAGTTGCTTAAAAACTTCCTCTCTGGTATCAATAACCCTTGTCGGGCTGAAAATGATGTCGGTAAAACAAACGTATCGTATAGGAATTTCAAACCAGCTATGTAGGGGTATATAGCAATACACCCCTACATCGGTGAAAAACAAAAAGAGAGATTGTTTTTTATAAATTCAAAAACCCATGGAACTGCAAATCCTTATCAATCTTGTTTCCTAATTCCTCTTCATCCAGTGCAAAGCAGGGACTAATCTCAATAGTGCCGAGCACATTCCCCTGAGGATCAAAAGGAATGGTG
>JBDIVL010000022.1:0-70306 GCA_039794405.1 Candidatus Jinrextremum sp.
ATTTGGTCGGTTTACTTGCAGGATGTATGGGATATTACTGACTCCCTAAACCTTACTTTAGGGGTACGGCATGACCGATACAGTGATTTTGGTGAAGCAACCAGTCCGCGGACAGGTTTAACATGGGCATTTATGAAAAATGCATCACTAAAATTGCTTTACGGAGAGGCCTTTCGTGCGCCGAGTTTTTTTGAAATGTTTATCACTAACCAGCCTGCTACTCGGGGGAATAAGGATTTGGATCCGGAAACTATCAGGACATATGAACTAGGATTAACGTATCAATTTCATAAATATGTTACGAGCAGTGTGAATTATTTTTATAACGATATAGAAGACCTTATTGTCTTACGTTCCCTGCCAACCATTCAAAATACCCAGCGCTTTGAGAATTTTGGAGATGCCCGTGTTCAGGGTATCGAGATGGAAACCAGAATAGATTTGACCAAAGGGAATTACCTTTTTATGAATTATACATTCCAGGAACCGGAAGACGATGATGGAAATGATTTGCCGTTTGTTGCAAAACATAAGGGAAATTTTGGGGTAAATGTTCAGCCCTGGAAGTATATCAATACCAACATCAGTACCTTTGTCAGTGGCAGTCGCACAAGAGAAGTGGATGACAGGAGAGATGATTTGCCTGCTTATGCGCTGGTAAATCTTTCTCTGATAGGAAAGGGGTTCTTCAGAACCATGGAAGTTCAGGGAACGGTATTCAATCTCCTGGATAAGGATTACAGCGATCCGGGGCCCATTTCCATACCGGATGATCTGCCTAGACCGGGAAGAACGTTCTTTATAGGGTTGAGTTATCAATTTTAATAAATATCAGAAACATTAAGGAGGCCGGAGAGAATTTAGATCTTTTACGAAATTCTCATTACCTGCAAATTTTAAAAAGAAATTCAATAAACATCCTGTCAATACCCCCTTGATAAACTTATCAACTTCTGCTACATTGACGCTAGGCGAGTGATTACTCAGTTCGTATAACTACCCAAATCCATCACAGCGCATTCCTCTCATACACAAAACACCATGCCATCTTTTCAAGAAGGTGGGAATTAGATGATAGAAAAAGTTATGCTTCTACGAGCATCCAGTTTTCACGTGGATACCCCTATCTCTGTGAGTTCCGTTTGGACTAATTTAGAGGCGAATAAAGAATGGTTTAAATGTAGTTTTTCAAACCATGATTTTCAACTTCCGGGATACACAGGAGACGGTTTTTGAGGATGTAAAAACGATAAGTCTTAGAAGTGTGATGAGATAGAAAACGAGGCCGACGGGACTCGAACCCGCAACATCCAGATCGACAGTCTGGTACTCTAACCAGTTGAGCTACGGCCCCAGATTTCAATAGATCAAAATTAACCACCCAGTTATGATAAGTCATCACAAGCAGCCAAACATAACTGGCAAATACATTTCAATTTCGTTTTAAAACAACAGTGTATAATATAGGGCAGTATCTATACCCCATAGGTTATACGTAATTTCCAAATTTTAACGAGTTTTTCATACAATTTCAAGTGTTTTATTTATTATATTTAGAGCTGAAAAAATTATAAAAACCATTTTAATTTGCCACGGAAAGATTTTGCCCGTATTTGTTCACACCTTTTTGCTATGCGAGCTAAGGTTACAAGTAAACGATTCTTAAATCCCGGAATATATATTGCCTGATTTCGCTTCAAAGCTTTTAACGATTTTGCTGCTACCTCTTCTGCCGACATCCAAAATACTTTAGGAATTCGTGAGCGATTAAAATTTATAAATTCTGATGTACTATGAAAATTAGTTTGAGTAAAACCCGGACAAAGGGCCTGGACCCTAACACCAGTACCGGCTAGTTCCGTTTGCAACGCTTCTGAGAAGGTAACGAGATAAGCTTTTGTAGCAGAGTAAGTGACGCTTCCCGGAATCGGTTTAAAGGCTCCAATCGAGGAGACATTGATAATAGCTCCTTTACGCCGGGTAACCATTTTTGGCAAAGCAGCCCGGCAAAGGCGTACACTGGCAATGATATGGACATGTATCATATCAATTTGTTTTGATAAATTAGCCTCAATAAAAATACTTGACGTACCAAAACCTGCATTATTAATCAATATATCCAAATTTTCTATTTCAGAAACACGGTTTTCAATATATTCAATATCGGTGGGGTTTGACAAATCAGCAAATAAGGTTTCAACGGTAATGGGGTGATGTTGTTGCAATTTATTGGCCAGACCTGCCAATTGTTCTTTTTGTTTGTCAACGAGGATAAGATTTTTCTTTTGAGCCGCTAATTGGTTCGCAAAAGCAGCACCAATTCCACTTGATGCTCCGGTTATTAAAGCTACTTCCAGCTTACTCCTGTTCATATCTCATTTCTTTACCTTTCAAATATGAAGTTTGAGGTTTCTCAATATGCAACCTCTCAGGTTGTTAGTCTCAAGGCTCGAGGTTATTTCCTTTCTTCAAAACCATTCAATCTTCATCTCTCTACCCCTGAATTATAAACCAGAGCTGTTCCTCAATACTTCATAATTATTGAATGCCTAAGAGATAAATAGCTCCACATGCAAGATTTCTAATTTCACAATATATTGCAGTGTACATAGGAAAGTCAAGACATACTTGAAGATGGAGGTAATACTGTCCGGTATAAAATTCAAGGAGGGATTTATTGCTATGATTGTTAAATACCTTGATATTGGCTATAAGGTATTTTGCCCTATCAAGTACAGTAGGCGCTTATACTCCAAATACAATCAGAAGTATTAGGAACTTGTGTCTCTCTCATTGAGTCTCCTCTTTTATCCTTCTCAGCAAGGGGATAAAGGAGGAGGCGTGTAGGATGGGAAAAATTAAGTACATGAAAAAACGGTTTAAACAGTTTAAACCGTTTAAACGGCTTTGTGATGAGTCCTCTTGCCCATCTTGGAATCCTATACAGTAAATTACATTTACCTTATATAATCAGGTCCGGCTCTTGGAACCGTCAGGCCAAATACATATTTTTTCCCCTCATGTTCTTTCTCCGAGACAAGGATCCGATCTTTTGATAAAGTAAGCAAATATTTCACAAGGGCATCAAGTTCCTTATCAGTAAGCTTGTCAAATTTTGGCATCTTATTCCTGGCACCGTAGAATTTGGGATTGTCCGGATTTTTAATAAATTCCTTTAACCACTCTTCGGATAAATACCCCGTTAAATTTGGTGCAATCTTTTTTGCGTCCCTGTCTCCGATAGGATGGCAGATAACACAATTTCCTCTCATAACCAATTCCCTCCCCCGTTCCACCCTGTCGGCATTTCTATTATGCAAATCTGCTGACTGCGCAAGCAGGAATTCGGAAATATCTGACAACGATTCGTCGGGAACTCTCGTTGGGGGCATGCTTCCTGACTCCTTGAAATACCTTTCATCTTTAGGATTTTTCAGTAGTTCTGATACCCATTCTCTGGATCCAAAATTGGTAAAGTGAGGACCGTTATTTCCGCCCTCTTCCTTCAACATATGACAACCAATACAGCTTTCCTTAAAAATCTTCTCTCCAAGATATACAGGATCATTGAGAAAGATAGACATCCCGCCTGTTGGTGGAACGCCCTTGGCCGCAAGTCTCATAGCCCTTGCTGTTTGTACCTCCGAATCCTCTCTTTGGTGAATGATGTGAATATCACGACTATCTTGAACCATAGCAATGACAGTTAGGGCAACGATTCCTGCCAGTCCGGAAAACACCGCACCAAAAAATGGCACCCTTCTCGATGGGAATCTCGATGTGCTTCTATCGATAAATGGCAGGACAAATAGGAATATTACAGCAAGTGCCGGTATAATAACGGTTCCTACGATTAAAAATTTCCCCTGACAGTACTTTAAGAGTTGAAATAAAAACAGGAAATACCATTCAGGCCTGGCAAGAAAATTCGATGCAGGATCAGCAGGCCCATAAAGTTCTGCGCCTTTATTCCAAAATACCCATCCAGCAAGAAGGGCATACACGATCATGGCAAATACGATATCTTTAAATACCTGATCCGGCCAGAAAGGATCAACACGACTTTTTAGTACATCTTCTTTTATCTTCCAATATGGAGTTACACCATGTTTACGAAAAAGCACTATGTGGACAAAGAGAAAAAAGAGAAGTGAAAGCGGTAGTAAAAATACATGGAGTGCATAAAAACGGGTAAGGGTAAAGTTGCCATAATCAGAACCGCCCTGGTGTAATACTTTAATATGGTCTCCGATTACAGGAATAGTCCCCATGATATTGGTTGCAACTTGTGTAGCCCAGTACCCCTTTTGGTCCCAAGGTAAAAGATAGCCGGTTAGACCAAACCCCATCAGGAATAAAAGAAGAATTATCCCTGAGATCCAATTCAGTTCACGCGGTTTTTTATATGCACCAAAGATAAAGACCTGGAACATATGAACAAGGGCTAAAATAATCATGGCACTTGATCCATAATGGTGTATGCCGCGCACAAACCAGCCAAAGGAGGTTTTTTCCTGAAGATAATATACGCTGCCCCAGGCTGCAGTTGAAGAAGGAGAATAATAACTTGCCATTACTATCCCCGTAATTGCCTGAAGAGCAAAAAGAAATACGAGTGCGCTTCCAAAAACATATGACCATTTCGCTCCGCCGTGTACCGGCTCATCCAACGCTATCTTTAAGAGATTACTTAACCCCGTCCTATCCTCTATCCATTCACGTATTTTATTTGCCATTGAGAGACCACCTTGAAAAGACTTTTCCTATTTATACCATCCTGTTATAATTTATTAGTATACTATTGTTTTCAACTTTCGTTTCAAAGGAATACAAACCACGCGGGGAAGGACCTGCAAGCGTTTTGCCATCTACATCAAAGATGCCACCATGGCATGGACAGAGAAACTTACTTTCATCCTGCCCCCAGTCTATTCCGCAACCAAGGTGAGGACAGTTTGTAGAAAACACATTCAGCGAATTATCCTCATGCCTTATTACCCATACCGATCCCATAACGAGCCCTTCAAAGACGTTCCATGCATCCATCTTTGAGGATGTAACGGTCATTTTTTTCGGCACTCCGACAGGAAAATCATCCACCTTGCCAATGTTGATAAAGTCCTCGGTTCCATACACCGTTTCTTTTGTTAAAGGATGTACCAGTAGCCCTATCAATGGTGCTATGATGCCCGCAGCTAAAGTACCCCCCAGGGCATGCGATAGAATTTTCAGGAACTTTCTTCTGCTCTTTTCCACCTTTTATCCCCTTCCTCCCTCATATAAATATAACGCCAAATCCTTTATTTTCGGTATTCAACAGGCAACCAAAAAACAAATTTTATAAGCTTTTTCTATAAAAATAAAGTTAAAAATCAAAAAGTAATACATTTGTCTTATCTGGAAAGAGAAACACAAAAGAATATTTATCCCTTGCTCCACCATTTCTCATTTTCGACGAAGATTTCCAAAAGGAAAACCCGGCCCTAGCTCAATGTTAAATCAAAAGCAACATCTACTTCGTTCTTAACCTTGAGAGTCCCGAGTAAGGCCTTGTAGGGTTTTATTCCGAAATCTTTTTGAGTAAGAGTGATTCTTCCCTTTAAATCTTTCCCCATTGTCGTTTTTGCATCAAATTCTACCGGCCGTGTAACCCCGTGCAGGGTTAACTCCCCTTTTATATGGCAAACCCCTTCATCTCTTTGAGTAATACTTTGAAAACAGAACGTAATGGAAGGATACTTGGAAACATGTAATACATCCTTAAAAGTGGCTTCTTCAATGTCTGCTTTGTCTTTCTCTTTTAGCGTATCGTACTGGCATTGTCCATCCTTCATAGCGCATATTACCTTTAACGAATTTGCCTGAATTTCTGCCTCTCCATTTACGGTATTAGCATCGAGAATATTTATATTAACGGTAAAATTGGTGACCTCAATGAGCAGGTCATGGGCTACTGCACTGAGAAACCCTTCTTTATAGGTGTAAACATATAATTTCCCGGAATTAGCAGTTAAATGATACGTACCGGTCTTTAATACCATAATTTTTCCCTCCCTTAATTACCTTAATAAAGTCATAAATAATTTTTACGGTTTTCTATCATAGACGAAATAGAGAAAATAGTACCGTGAATTTGGGTAGTATCCCAATTTTTTCCCATAATGTCAACCGCTTATAAGTTTTCTATCATTTCACTTGACTTGTAAAAACATTACATATAAAATTTGAATTTTAACCCATCCATAAATTTTTCTATTATAAATCAGTATGAAAAAAAATTATTAAAGGGGAAATTGTAGATGCTTCGATTTAACAAACGCCGCAACACATTAGAACCTGAAGAGTATATCTTTCAATTACAAGATTCACCGGAACCCAATCTCTTTAGGGATGTTTTCCCCTACGATAAAATACCAAAAGTACCGTTCAATTATCGGCTCAACCCGATGAATATGCCAGATGAGATATGGATAACCGACACGACCTTCCGGGACGGACAGCAATCGCGTCCGCCTTACACGGTTAAACAGATAGTAGACTTATTCGACTTAATACATAGGCTTGGGGGCAAAAGCGGACTTATACGCCAGTGTGAGTTTTTCCTCTATAATACAAAAGATCAGGAAGCAGTCAGGAAATGCCTGGAACGAGGCTATAAGTACCCGGAGGTAACAGGTTGGATCAGAGCGGTAAAGAGCGATTTTAAATTAGTGAAAGAGATGGGACTCAAAGAAACAGGAATTTTATGTTCCTCATCTGATTACCATATCTATTTAAAATTGAATAAAACCAGAAAACAGGCAATGGAGATGTATCTGGATATTGTACGGGCTGCGCTGGAAGAGGGCATTGTGCCACGTTGCCATTTTGAGGATATTACAAGGGCCGATATCTACGGTTTTGTTGTCCCTTTCGCCAAAGAACTTATGCGGCTGTCCAAAGAAAGTAAAATTCCAATAAAAATCCGTGCCTGTGATACTATGGGCCTAGGTATCAGTTACCCTGGCGCCGCTTTACCACGCAGCGTACCCGGTATTATCTATGGACTCAACCAATTTGCAGGTGTTCCACCAGAGTATCTGGAATGGCATGGCCACAACGACTTCTATTTAGCCGTAAGTAATGCCACTTCTGCATGGCTTTATGGGTGCAGTGGAATTAATGGTACCTTATTAGGTTTAGGTGAACGTACAGGGAATACACCCATTGAAGCACTGGTAATTGAGTATCTTGCCTTACGAGGTACCGATGACCAAATTGATACTACCGTAATTACAGAAATTGCAGATTATTATAGGAATGAAGTTGGATACTCTATTCCTCCGACACAGCCCTTTGTAGGGTCTGAATTTAATATCACCCGTGCAGGCATTCACTCCGACGGGTTGCTGAAAAATGAAGAAATCTACAACATCTTTGATACCAAGAAACTTTTGAACAGACCTATCGGCGTTTCTGTAACCGATAAATCCGGTGCAGCCGGGATTGCACAATGGATTAACATCTTTTTCGAATTGGAAGGGGAAAAGCAAATTCCCAAAAACCACGATGGAGTCATAAAGATAAAGGAATGGATAGACAAGCAGTATGATGAAGGGCGTGTCATTTCTATTTCTGATGAGGAAATGGTGGAACAAGTGCGTCTTCATTTACAGAATTTCATCAAATCAGATAAATTGTAAAAATATCTTTGAAGCTCTATGAATTTCAATCAAAAAATATCCTCAAAACACATGGCATCCCTGTTCCTCGTGGAAGAGCCATATCATCTTGTGGCGAAGCCCCGAAGATATTTCAGGAAATTGGCAGTGACCGCTGTGTTATAAAGGCACAGGTACTTGCCGGAGGCAGGGGAAAAGGCGGTGGTGTCCAATTTGCCAACACCCCTACAGAGGTAAGGGCATGGGCAGAAAACATGCTTGGTTCCCGCTTGGTAACACGACAAACTAACCAAAAAGGCACTGAAATCAAATATGTCCTCGTGGAAGAGGCCATTTCAATTAAAAAGGAACTCTACCTCGCCATAACGATCGACCGTTCCCTTCACGCACCCGTTCTTATTGTGAGTGCTGAGGGAGGAGTAGACATAGAAGAAATAGCCAAGAAGACACCTGATAAAATTATCAAAGAACCAATTGACATATCTTTCGGAATACTTCCGTTTCAGGCACGCCGTATCATCTCTCAATTACCTATAACGGGAACATCCTCAACGAAGTTGTACAATCTCATCGTAAATTTATTTCCTGTCTTTTTGAAAAACGATTGCTCATTATTGGAGATTAACCCCCTTGCCATTACGAAAGACGATGAGGTATGCGCACTTGATGCAAAGATTGATATTGACGATAATGCCTTATATCGCCATCCCGAATTTGAACAGTTTGCTCTGGATCATAACATCTCTTCCGCTGAAATGCTGGCGAAAAAATACAAGCTCAGTTATATAAGCCTTGACGGAAATATCGGATGCCTGGTAAATGGTGCCGGCCTCGCCATGGCTACTATGGATATTATCAAACAATACGGTGGAGAACCCGCAAACTTTTTAGACGTAGGCGGTGATGCATCACTGGAACAGGTTGCACAGGCATTTAAAATTATCTTATCAGATCCCCAAGTAAAAGCGGTTTTAATCAACATCTTCGGGGGAATTATGAAATGTGATGTCATTGCATCAGGTATCATTCAGGCTATGAAAGAAATAGATATCCATATCCCCTTAGTCGTGCGACTGGAGGGAACCAACGTTGACATAGCCAGGCAGATATTAAGTAATTCTTCTTTAAACATCATTTCCGCCAGCGATATGAAAAAAGCAGCAGGCATGGTTGTTAATGCCTCGAAAATTCAATAAAATACAGTAAAGGGCAAGTTACACGAATTTGATTATAGATAACGATTTAATTTTTTGAAAAATTTCCAACAATAGCAACGTGTTACATGCCGCGCAGCAGGGGCAGGTTTCAAACCTGCCCCTACGATAAATACCATTCGTACAGGGGGGGGCTTTCAAAAATTGAATTGCTGTAATTATAGAAATATAAGAAAATGGGAATATTAATACATAAAAATACAAAGGTAATATGCCAGGGTATAACAGGCCATGCAGGGAGTTTCCATACTGAACGGATGTTAGAATATGGTACCAAACTCGTTTCGGGAGTTACGCCAGGAAAAGGTGGCACCACACACCATGGCATCCCTGTATTCGATAATGTACTTGACGCAGTAACCAACACGGGAGCAAACGCCTCGGTAATTTATGTACCTGCCCCTTTTGCAGCAGACGCTATTATGGAAGCCGCCGAGGCAGGGGTCGAATTAGTAGTTTGTATTACAGAAGGTATTCCCATAATCGACATGTTTAAGGTAACAAGATATCTCTTAAATAAGAAGACGCGACTTATTGGACCTAATTGTCCCGGTATTATTACCCCAAACTCATGCAAGATTGGTATTATGCCAGGCTACATTCATAAACCCGGCCATGTGGGAATAGTTTCCCGGAGTGGAACCCTTACCTATGAGGCTGTCTGGCAGCTAACCCAGCGGGGTCTGGGGCAATCTACCTGTGTTGGAATTGGAGGAGACCCCATAGTTGGGACCAGTTTTGTCGATATTCTCAGATTATTCCAGGCGGATGAAGAAACACAGGTTATTGTATTAATCGGAGAAATTGGCGGAAGTGCAGAAGAGGAAGCTGCCGAATGTATTAAACAAGAAATTACAAAACCAGTTATTGGTTTTATTGCAGGACAGACAGCCCCCAGCGGCAAACGCATGGGCCATGCCGGCGCCATCATTTCCGGTAGCAAGGGCACTGCCATTTCAAAGATTACCGCATTGAAAAATGCAGGTGTTACTACTGTTAATAGTCCGGCGGATATCGGTGAGACAGTTGAAAAGGTGGTCAAAAAATGAGTGGATGAGTAAATAGGTAGACGGGTAAACGGCTGTTATTCAGTTCAGAAATGTAATCATGAAATATGAAGAAAAGATAAAAGAACAGCTTACGATGGAAAAAGATATTAGCTTGGCAAGGATACCTCGTATATCTCCGTTGGGAAATTGGGATTGGGATATCGAGAAGAATACCTTGTGGTGGTCTGATGTGATATATAAGATATTTGGGTTATACCGTCATGAGTTTGAAGGAACGTATAACTCATTTTTGGAGCTTGTACACCCTGATGACAGGGAATATGTCAGACAAACTATAGATTCTACGCTGCACTTGAAAAAACCTTTTATCATAGAGCATCGAATCGTCCAGCCCGATGGCTCAGAAAAGATTGTTTGCAATCAGGCGGAGGTTGTTTTTAACAGCACAGGCATACCGGTCAGAATGCTTGGTACGATTCAGGATATTACAGAAAGTATAAACACCGAAACAGAACTCAAATTGGCCGACATCGTATTTAAAAATACCCTTGAGGGCATCGCAATTACCAATGTGGAAGGTACCATCCTCTCGGTGAATCCTGCTTTTACTACCATTACCGGTTATAGTGCAAATGAAGCTATAGGCAAGAATCCACGTATATTAAAATCAGATCATCATGACGATAAATTCTATAAGAATATGTGGACAGAACTCCTGGAAAAGGGTCACTGGCATGGAGAGATATGGAACAGGAAAAAAAACGGTGAGGCATACTATGAATGGTTAACAATTGTTGCGATTAAAGATATTGATGGCAAGCCGTGCAATTATGTTTCTGTGTTCAGGGATATCACTGAGATTCGACAAAAAGATGAACACATTCTCCACATGGCATACCACGATCCCCTGACGAATCTGCCGAATCGCCTGTTGTTTCATGACCGGCTTCAGCAAGCGTTGTCCTCTGCTCATCGCCATCCAAGGACTATTGCAATAATGTTTATTGACCTGGACAGGTTTAAAATCATTAATGACACCCTTGGGCATAACATTGGTGATACGTTACTGCAAGCTGTCGCATTAAGGCTGAAAGATGCTGTACGACAAAATGATACGGTTTCGCGATTAGGAGGTGACGAATTTATCATCCTTTTGTCTGAAATTGAAAAAGTACAGGATGCGGCGCTTGTTGCACAAAAAATTCTTCATTTGTTGTCTGCATCTTTTATTGCGCATGGCCATGAACTCAATATTACAGCCAGTATAGGTATCAGTATATATCCTGATGATGGAAACGACGTACAGACACTCATGAAAAAAGCAGATACGGCAATGTACCATGCCAAAGAACAAGGGAAAAATGCCTACCAATTTTACAAAGAGAATATGAACACCATGCTGTTCGAACGTATTCTGTTGGAAAACAATTTACATCGCGCAATTGAACGTAACGAGTTTTTGCTCTATTATCAGCCAAAGATTGATACAAATAGCTGGAAAATTTGCGGGGTGGAGGTGCTTCTCCGATGGCAGCATTCGGAAATGGGTTTGGTAAGCCCATCGCAGTTCATTCCAATTGCGGAAGAGACTAATCTTATTATACCGATCGGTGAATAGGTACTTCGCGCCACATGTATGCAATGCATGTTGTGGAAGAAAGAGGGGCTTCCGTTGCTGAGCGTTGCCGTTAATTTATCTGGCCGGCAGCTAAAGCATCAGAATCTGCTAAGAACGATAAGGAATGTACTTGAGGAAACTGGCTTTAACCCGGAATATTTGGAACTGGAACTTACCGAAAGCGTAATTATGCATCAGGCAGAAAAAATTACTGAAACACTCCATAAATTAAAGGCAATGGGAATTAAGATTTCAGTCGATGATTTTGGTACAGGTTATTCTTCATTAAGCTATTTGAAGCGTTTTCCCATAGATAAACTGAAGATTGACCAGTCATTTGTGCGTGATGTTACCACTGACGCGGATGACTCCGCAATTGTTACGGCAATTATTGCCATTGCGCAAAGCTTAAAGCTGAAAATAGTGGCAGAAGGGGTTGAGACGGCAGACCAGCTCGCTTTTCTTAAAGGTATGCAATGTGACGAAGTCCAGGGTTTCTATTTCAGCAGACCTTTAAATGCCGGCGAGTTCGCTTGTATGTTACAGGAAAACCGGGGGTTTAAGGTTCCCTTTTGAATCAGATTTTGCCATTTTCAAAGAATGCTTGCTCTGCTACGATCGTAAGATTTGCTGAAGTGCTTCATAAAAGACAAAGTATGAATAATTATTCAAAAAGAAAGTAAAAATATACGTGCCTGAAGAAAAAAAAAGAAAGCGAAAAGGAATTGTACATATTAATCACGAGTACTGCAAACGTTGTGGTATTTGTGTAAATTTTTGTCCCGTTAAAAATCTGGAAATCAAACAGCAGCAGTTGATGGAATTAAACAGGTGTATCGCCTGCAGGACATGCGAGCGGTATTGTCCGGATTTGGCTATTGAGATAGAGGAGATCGATGCCGAAACAACTGGTACAAGGTAATCAGGCCATTGCAATGGCGGCTGAAGTTGCCGGTTTAAAATTCTACGCAGGCTACCCTATTACACCGGCTTCTGAAATTATCCATGAGATGGTCAATAAAAAGCATATCAAGGTACTGCAAATGGAGGATGAGATTGCTTCCGTTAACGCCATTATCGGTGCATCACTTGCAGGGCTAAAGACAATGACAGCAACCTCCGGCCCGGGGTTTTCTTTAATGCAGGAAAGTATTGGACTAGCCCATATGATGGAAGTGCCCCTGGTTATTGTTAATGTTCAAAGGGTAGGCCCCAGTACAGGAATGCCTACACTTCCTGCCCAGGGAGATGTTATTCAGAGCATTCACGGCAGTCACGGAGACTACTTTCCTATCGTATTCTACCCCAACTCTGTTTCTGAACTTTATCATTACACGATTATGGCCTTTAACGCTGCAGAGGAGTCACTGAGCCCGGTCATTCTGCTCAGTGACGGATATATCAGTCATCTTTACGAAACCATTATTCCCCATAGGGATTTTGAGATAAAAAAACGCAACCGTCCGCCGCTCGGTACTGGTAACCGGCATTTCACGGGACTATCGCATGAGGACTCCGTACCAAAAACCTCGGATGTCGAAAATTACCGGAAGCTTATTATGCGTTTGTATGAAAAACAACAAGTAATAGCTCAGCGATACAATTATTATGAATACTTGGAATGCAGTAAGGATACGGATACTCTCCTCATATCGTATGGAGCACTTTCCAGATTAGCTTATTATTTCAGAAATGAGTTTGCATTGTACAGACCAATACGCTTGTTTCCCGTTGTTGAGGAATTTAAAATTATCGCATCGGGATATAAACGGATCCTCGTTATGGAGATGAACATGGGACAATATGCCCATGAGCTTGAACGTATATTACATCGTGAAGTGGAATTTATACCTGTTCTTGGTGGTCGTATCGATCTGCACGAAATAAAACAGAAAATAACGAATCTATGAACAAAGATAATAATTTTAAGCAGTATTTGAAAACAGAACTTCTCCCTACACCATGGTGCCCTGGCTGCGGGAATGGTATTATCTTAAAAGGTGTGTGTCAGTCTTTCGATGAACTTGGCCTGCCTAAGAACGGTACTGTAGTTGTTTCCGGAATCGGCTGTGCCGGCAGAAGCGCAGGCTTCTTTGATCTTGATTCGGTTCATACAGCCCATGGCAGGGCAATCCCGGTAGCAGAAGGCATCAAATATGCCAATGATGCCCTTCATGTTGTTGTATTGAGCGGAGACGGTGATTTGCTTGGTATAGGAGGTAACCATGTATTACATGCCATACGGCGAAATACAAATATAACTGTTATATGTTATGCCAATGAGATTTATGGTATGACTGGCGGGCAGGTTTCTCCCATTACACCCCATAACACAAAAACCCTTACTACTCCCGGCGGGAATCCGGACCAGCCTACCGATGTGCAATTACTGTTTAAACACCGTAATTCTTACTTTGCCCGCACCTCGGTCTATCATTTAAACCACATGAAGAAATGTATTACGGAGGCATTGAAATTTCAAGGCTTCTCTTTTGTAGAAGCAAGAACTATGTGTATTGTGAATTATGGCCGGCGCCTGGGTTATAAGAACTCTCATGAAATGCTCATGCATTATAAGGAATTTTACAAGATTAACGATTATGCGGAAGAACTGGCCCCACATGAAATCGGGATTTTAAAAAATAGTTCTACGGCTTAGTTCTGCCCTGGTCTGTTTTAATTAGACCTTGTGGCAACTTTTAACAGTATAGTGGCAAGGCGCACCTTGCCACTACATAAACGGTTTGAAATTCCTAAGCATTGAATTAGGCCTGCGGAGACTTTTGTTTTTTCACTGACATAGAGCGTAGTGCAATACGCCCCTACAACAGAATATTGAATTTCCTAAATATGAACTTATCGCCTTTGGCGAACCCAGGGTTGGTTCAATCTTGCAGATTGAACCATGCGTTTCGGCATGTTGATTGACTTCGGACCGGTTCAATTTTGTAGACCAAACCATATGTTTTGAGTGTTATAGAGGCTTTGGCTTGGTACCAGGTACCAGGAACATGCCCAAACGTTTCGGTTCAATCGTGGACGATTGAACCAACACAGGGAGATAGTGAATGGTTATATGGTTGGATGGCTAACAGCCATTTAGCCATTTCTCTCTGTGTCGAAGCAAAGATTGCTTATTCGCTCCACTTCTTCGAAATGAAAGACTGAGAATATCCGGTCTCATGTATTGAATACTATAATCAAGGAACTCAACATCAAATTATACCAGTATTTCCTCAAAGCCTCTTATTCGGTAATCAATCTCTCCCAACCCATGTTCGTGGGATTCCCTGATGTAGCCTATATCCGCAGGCTGCATACCAAATAAGGTCGCACCATAGGCATCAACTGCAACCGGGTCTGTGCTTACAATAATACGTCTTGCATGCTCCGGAGAATTATCAACATCATCTAGTCTTCCACCGGTAGGACCATGATTTTTCAGTATTCGAAAGGCATCAAGTACGGTAAGGTCTACGGTAATGAATTTATTGAGATCGGCTATTTTGGGATGTATATCAGTGTGGAGGCTTCCCCGGTCACCACCAATCATCCCGAAAACATTTTTGAGTCCCATAGAAAGCCTTGACGTGCCGTGTTGTTTTGCAATAGGCACATTGATGAGTACATCCACTTCGTTGGCATATACCATTTCTTCATAAAATGGCCATGATTTCAGGATTTTGCCACCGAGGATCGAAAAATCCTGAAAACGATTCTTGTTAAGATAGACTATCTGAGCTCCTGCCTGAAGTGCTGCTGCTGAAATACCACTATTTATATAAGATGGTTCCGGGTTCGCCGAACAGGTGTGGTCCATAACTTTTACCCGGTTTGCCCCTGACTCCCGGCACAACTCTACAAGGGCTGCCACTACCTGGGGATTTGTATTGGCTGCAAATTCCGGCCTTTGGTTCCAGGCAATATTGGGTTTAATAATCACCCTGTCGCCTCTGGAAACAAGTTTATCCATACCGCCAAGGGCATGTATGGCACGCCGCACCATTTCTTTAATGATACGCGGTTCATCGGCAGGATTTAGAACGTTTCCATGAGCAACAACAAGCCCGGATTTTAACCGATGTTCCTTGTGTTTCTTTATTGCAGGCGTTTTTTTCATGGTGCCCAGATATGATAAACCATATATACCTGCACCTACTGCAATACTGGCTTTTAAAAAAGTCCTTCGGGAAATATTTTTGTCAAAATATCTAGACGCCATTCCAAGACCTCAATTGAGTATTTTTAATCATTTAAAGAATATAGTATTTATAAGTAGAGAAATTTTCATGCTGTGTAAGCCAGTTCTATGGGTGGCACTGACAAACTCTGTTTGTCGGTGTTTTCTATATCCATATTCATGTAGGTATTGAAACAAGCATGGACAAACCAGTTTATCCGTGCCACCCGGTCTAGAATTTATTCCCAAATCCTACTGTAATATCTATAGTCATTTGAAAATAGAGAGGAGTTCCAGTAGCTATCAGCTATTACCTATCACCTATCAACCATTGCAGAAAGAGGTTTTTGGGATACCTTATCTACATTTTTATCCTGTTCTTATATGCTTTGATGGTTTCTAGAGTTTCCTTATTTTATCAGCATTTTCAGTGCTTTCAAGGATATTTGATTCCTTTCCGTTCTTGATATTTTAGAGAAGCATAAATTCCTTTATATTTATCGGTATTTCTCATATACTTTTATTTCATATACCTTATTTATTTGATTAAGCAAAAACATCAGCTTCCTTGTAAATCCATAGTTGGTATGGAGTATTGGAGTTTTTTCATAACAATAATCCATTACTCCACTACTCCATTATTCCATATCAAGGATTTTAGCTGTGGCTACGCCATTCTATAGTACTCAAGAGATGAAACCGAATAGTATTTTAGATCGGGTGGCACGGACAAACTCGTTTGTCCGTGATGGTGTAATCAAACCGTGGTTCATTTTGTTTTATTATGTGATGTTCGGTTTCATCTGTTGGATGCTATAGCATAGTTCTTGATTATTCTTCATTCCTCAATCTGATGTTTGCATTTTTAAAACCTTGTGATTGGTTTTATCGTAATTATGCTAAAATTTTAAACCCTTTAAGAATTATCAATTGAAACAATGACTCCACAATTTAATTTTCTTTTAAACTCTTTCTTGAAATCCTTTTCAAAGGTTGCTTGTATTACAGTTTTTTTGTTAGGACTTCTTGTGCTTCTTGGCTGGATATTCGATATCGCTGCTCTAAAGAGTTTTAACATTGATCCTGCTACTACGATGAAGGCCAATACAGCAATCTCCTTTATTCTGGTGAGTGTTTCTTTATGGTGCGTCCAGATGAAACGCGCAAACCAGTGGACAAGTCGTATAGCACAAGGATGTACATGTACCGTATTGCTCATAGGATTCCTTACGCTTATTGAATATTCGACTGGTTGGGATATTGGTATTGACCAATTATTATTTCAGGATCATGGTATAGCCGTTGGACTATCTCCTTCGGGTAGAATGTCTCCCGTTACTGCATCGAACTTCTTTCTTATTGGAATGACCTTAGTATTTCTTAATACAAAGAACCAGAGATACTATAAATTTGTACAAGTTTTAATCTTCACAATAATTTTAATTTCCTTTCCGATTCTTTTGGGATATTTTTATAGTATAAAGCCTCTTTATCATATTGCATTTTACATAGGAATAGCAATACATACAGCAATACTATTCTTCATCCTCTGTATCGGCATCCTTTCACTCTATCCAAACCGTGGTCTCATGGCATTACTTACCAGTGTAAGCACTGGAGGACGCCTGGCACGTCATCTGTTAGGTGCAGCGATTCTTATCCTGCCTTTTTTGGGTTGGCTGAGATTGTTAGGAGAACAAAAAGAGATCTATAATACCGAGTTTGGTTTATCAATTCAGGTAGTATTCAGTGTTGTTATTTTTGTATTTCTTATCTGGCGGAGTGCCATAGCACTTGAGAGGAAGGATATAGAGTACAAGCAAACAGAAGAACAGTTGCATGAGGCAACCCAGAGATTAAAATTCCACATAGAAAACTCTCCCCTGGGTGTAATTGAGTGGGATTCAGATTATCGGATTACCCGATGGAACGATAAGGCTGAGGTGATTTTTGGGTGGAACAGCGAGGAAATACTAGGCAAACGTATCGATGAACTACATTGGATTTATGAAGAGGATTGGGATAATGTCCAGCAGATAATGGCTGATATGCTGAATGGCTCACGTCCGAGCAACGTTAATAAAAACCGCAACTATCGCAAAGATGGCTCTGTTATCTCTTGTGAATGGTACAACTCTGCGTTACTTGATGCTTCAGGCAAACTTGTGTCTGTTCTTTCATTGGTATTGGATGTTACTGAACGGAAACGAATAGAGGAAATGCTTCAAGAGAGGAATAGAATGCTTGATGCCCTTATGGAATATGTACCGGAAGGTATTACCATCGCTGATGCACCGAATGTCAATATTCGTATGATTAGCAAGTTCGGAACACAATTAACCGGACGTTCGGAAGAGGAACTTAATGGTATTCCGGCAGAAATGCACGTAAAACAATGGGATATCTTACATTCTGATGGTATTACACCCGCCACTCCAGAAGAATTACCATTAACCCGGGCTACTCAAAAGGGAGAGGTGGTAATGGACGAAGAATGGATCTTACATCGACCTAATGGAGAAAAAGTTACCATACTTTGCAATGCCGGACCGATCAAAGACGATAATGGCACTATTACTGGAGGTGTTATTGTCTGGAGGGATATTACCGAACGTAAACGATCTGAGAATGAATTGAAAAAACATCAGGAACAGCTTGAGGAATTGATAAAAGCACGCACTACAGAGCTGAGAGTAGTCAATAAACAACTCCAGCAGGAAATCGAAGAACATAAACAAGCAGAAGATATATTAGAAAAAGAACGGCAATTCTTAAAAACTATCCTTGATACCATAGAAGTAGGAATCGTTGCCTGCGATTCCCACGGTGTTTTAACCCTTTTTAATCGTGCTACTCAGGAGTTTCATGGTTTACCAGTAGAACCTCTCCCCGCTGATCGGTGGGCAGAGCACTATGATTTATATCTTCCTGATGGTGTAACAAAAATGAAAAAGGCGCAGATACCTCTCTTCCGTGCCCTTCAGGGGGAAACTGTTCGGAACGCAGAAATGATGATTGTCCCAAAGCGTAGTGCCGCACGTATGATGTTAGCTAGTGGACAAGCATTAATCGACCGTTATGGTAAAAAGTTTGGTGCTGTTATTGCTATGTATGATATTACTGAACGTAAAAGGGCGGAGGGAGCACTCCGTGCAAGTGAAAATAAATATCGTTTGCTTGTTGAGAATTTGCCGCAAAGGATATTTTATAAAGACAAAAATCTATCATACATATCTTGCAATGAAATTGCAGCGAGAGATTTACATATTAAGCCGGATGAGATCTATGGAAAAACAGATTATGACCTCTTCCCGAAAGAACTTGCCGATAAACACAGGGCTGATGATACAAAGATTATGGAGTCAGGGAAAAAAGAGGACAGAGAAGAACCTTTTATTATGAATGGAAAAGAACTTATCCTGCATACGGTGAAAAGACCGATAAAGGACGAAAAAGGTAATGTAATCGGTATACTAAGCTGTTCCTTAGATATTACTGAAAAAATTATTTTACAGAAAGAGGCAGAGCAGTCCAGGCACTTAGCATCATTGGGTGAACTAGCAGCGGGTGTAGGTCATGAGATCAATAACCCTATAACAGGTGTCATTAACTGCGCCCAAATACTCTTTAATAAAAGTCAAGAGGGAAGTAAAGAAAGAGACCTTGCCAGTCGGATTATAAAAGATGGTGACCGAATAGCAAGGATTGTCGATAGCCTTCTTTCCTTTGCCCGGCCTGGCAGTAAAGAGAAAAAGAGTATTGTCAGTGTAAATGAAATACTGTCTGATACGGTGATACTGACAGGGGCACAATTACGAAAGGAAGGTATTAAATTAAAAGTGGATATTCCCCAAAAATTACCGGAAATTATTGCCAATCCACAGCTCATTCAGCAGGTATTTCTGAACGCTATAAATAACGCACGGTATGCCCTGAACCAAAAATATCCGGAAACACATGATAAGAAAATCCTTGAGATCATAGGAGAAGAAATAATGATGAATGATCATTCATATGTAAAGGTTACCTTCTACGATCATGGCACCGGTATACCCGCTCACATAAAAGATAAAGTAATGAATCCCTTTGTTACCACAAAACCTAATAGTAAAGGGACCGGATTAGGTTTGAGCCTTAGTCATAAAATTGTGAATGACCATGGGGGCAAGCTTATGATTGATAGTATTGAAGGCGAATTTACCAAGGTTTCAGTCATTCTTCCAGTAAAAACGGCTTAAAATCAGCATGGAGAAAAATTACGACTTCCGGCAGCTTTTGACAGAGTAGGGTGGGCATTGCCCACCAAAACATCACCTCACTCTCCTACATTATTTATTCTTCGGTGGGCAATGCCCACCCTACTACTCCTGGTTTGGAATTCCTGTGCGTCAAGTTTCGATGTTCCGGTGAGTCCTCTCACCGAAACAAATCAGGACCAGCACAGGTTTCGATGTGCGGACCAATTAATGTATAACCCAGAAAGTACGAGATTAAATACTTTTATCTCATTGATCTGATTGATATAATCGTACGGTATGAATCTAAAATTCAACGACCATCTACTCCCAACACTTCCCATTATGGAAGATCTTCCCCTGGATAGGATTATTGGGATTACGTCAACCATACCCGTTGAAATAGTTTTTGCCGCCGGGTTTATCCCTATAGACCTTAACAATATTTTTATCTGTGATACATGCTCTTACAAAATGGTCGAAGATGCCGAGTCGTCCGGTCTCCCCAGAAATACGTGTGCCTGGATCAAAGGTATCTATTCAGCCACCAGGAAATATCGTATCCAAAAGATTATCAGTGTGGTTCAAGGAGACTGTAGTAACAATCAGGCACTCATGGAAATTTTTCAGTCTGAGGGCATTAACACTATTCCTTTTGCATACCCGCACGCCAAAACGGATAAGACGTTTTTACACGATCAATTACTACGTCTTGCTGACAGCTTAGGAGTAGATTATTCAAAGGCGGAAGAAATGAAAAAACGCCTTGATACGGTCCGGGCAAAGATACACGAAATCGATAGGCTTACCTGGGTGGAAAACCTCGTAACGGGTGAGGAAAACCATATCTGGACAGTATCTGCTAGTGACCTCATGGGAGATTATGTTGCTTTTGAAGGACGTGCTTTAAATTTTTTAAAATTAGTGCAGGGACGTGAACCCATTCAACATGATCTTCGGATAGGCGTTATTGGTATACCACCTATCTGCGAAGACCTTTATTCATTTCTTTCTTCCATTGGAACCCATGTTGTGTTTAATGAGATACAGAGACAGTTTGCCATGCCTTATCAAACAGAAAACCTTGTTGATCAATACAGCCGGTATACTTATCCCTATGATATATTCTCACGCCTGGAAGATATTCAGCAGGAAATAAAGCGAAGGAATATCAAGGGGCTTATCCATTATGTCCAGAGCTTCTGCCATCGACATATCCACGATATTATGATAAGAAAACATATCCAAATACCCATTCTTACCCTGGACTGTGACCGCCCGGGGAGACTGGACGGAGCCATGAAGACGCGTATTGAGGCCTTCGTAGAAATGCTGAAAAATTATGAATCAGAGTCATCGTGCCGCTCTTACGACACCTGGAAACCATGAAAATTGTTATGGATATCTCAGATATTTTGGTGGGCGATGCCCCATATGCATCAAGCTAAACTGATTTACCGGAAAAGATTTTCTTTTGCCCTTTCAGGGCTTGATATTTTTCTCTTTCTTTTTTTCAAAGGGCTTCACCCTCTGCTATATCCTTACGGCCTAAGAGAAAAAACATTATTGATGAATCCAATTGCACTGTTTCAGTGTGGTACAGACAATAACCGCTTACGTAAAATGAAAATTTCTATACATTAAATTAGACCCGAAGGACAGAAAGATTATAGCCAGGGGCTACGCCCCATAAGCGCTAACTTGTATTATTGACAAATTTTATTCATCATGGTATTTTTATATCAATTATCCCGCCAACCAATTTCGACTATGAAAAATCTTAAGAATTTCAAACTGCAGATACAGCGGCAAGGCGCGCCTTGCCACTACACTATTAAAGTCGCCGAAGGCCCAGTTTAATACATATAACCTCCGATCCCCTTCCAGGAAGAGGCCCTCATGCCTGAATCTGCAAAGGGTAACCTTAATTTATTGCAAATAAACTACGGTTACCGTATAATGAAACGCCCTTCGGTTATTACCCTATATTTTTCTGTATGGCATGGAGAAAACATATGCCATGTGATATACCAAAAGAAAATGAATCATTGTCAAATTGTCAATGAGCAATTATCTTATGCCGGCAGACTCTGGAAATAAAAGATATAGCATCGAAGAGATACTGGAGAAGACAGAAAACCTCTCCTTTATACCAACCGTTGTCGCAGACCTTATGGAAAAGACATCGGATCCCGAAATAACTGTCCATGAGGTTACTGAGTTGATTAGAAAAGATCAAGGTCTGGTCGCCCAAGTATTTAAAGTTGCGAACTCATCGTTCTATGGACGGTTAAAAAAGGCAGAAAACTTAACTGATGCCGTTATAACCCTCGGACTACGGGGATTAAAATCCTTTGTTATTACGCAGGCAGTAAAGCATGTATTAACTGCTACGGGCATGGATACTCATTCATTGTGGAAACATGCAATAAGGGTATCCGATGCCTCATTGGTTTTAGCAAAAGAATTACAATATAACATCCTTGAAAATGTCCTGGTGGGGGGATTGGTACACGACATTGGAAAGGCATTTATTGAAAACATCTATCCGGGAGTTTCCTTGTCAATTGATCATAAGGCAGTGGAGGACCATATAATTCACAAAGATGCGGAAAGGATTATCCTGGGTTTTGATCATACAGAGGTCGGGGCGTTGATAACAGAAAAGTGGAATTTTCCTCACAAGATCGTTGAAATAATACGGTATCACCACACGGATGATATCAAAAAAGTAAGCATGGAATCACACGTAGTAATTGGTATTGTTAAAATCGCAAACGCAATAAGCAGACAGCACGACGATCAATTAAATTCATCAAGAGACGATATTCTTAAAGAACTGAATTCTCTGAGTACCTTCGTTCTAACAACCGACCAATTACAACGCCTGCTGGAAGAAATTAAAATGAAATGGGGTACAGAGGATAAGAAGAACTGGTTTTATTAAAAATTGTTCGCTGTTTTAACTATTGACCATCCTGCCAACAGTCCTTAAAATAACAAGTAGCATGCCAACAGAAAAGAATACAATTGTCACAAAGGTTAGTGGAATACTTGGGTTTTTCTTTACATTAACAAGAACACCCGGCGCTGTTTTGATATCTGCAAAAGTAATCTTTGAACCGTTGATCTCCTTCGTGTTTTTCTCACCAATAGGTAAAAAGGTTTGTTGCACGCCGCTGTTACTTCCTCCGGCAGAAATCAATTTTACAACCGGATAGCGGTATTGCGGAGGCATATAGAGATCGGCAACCCGCATCTGGTCACCATTGACATGAAACGGCTCATCAATCTTCAGATTGCAGGCACGATCGTCCACAAGGAGGACTACGCTCGATGCGATCCATCCATAATCCCTCAAAAGGATCTCAAACACACCATGTTGTAAGAGAACCGGATTGTTGTAACCGAGACTGTCAGAATATTCAACTCCATCCTTTTTGAGAGTAACAAGGGCTTTAATCTTTTTTGGCATCCCGTTCGGGTAATAACTTTCCTTAATGTCTGTAACTTTCATCTCAACATCACCCAAATTTGTCCACTCGCTGGATACAGATACAGGCATTTCTGATGAGGAATAGAACCCGCCAATAAGATGAGTAACCAGGGTGATAATAAATCCAATATGCACGACAGATGCCCCGTACAGAGGAATTTTTTTTATGCCAACTTTTACCTTTTTTATAATTGAGTCAAGGGTACACAAAAAAGTATTGATGCCGTAGAAAATACAGGCAAGAAACAGGAGATAGAACCATGTATGGATTGGCTTCTTATGAAGAAAAAAAAAGGAGATATCCTCACCAGAAAGCCCTGCATACTGATGGGGGAAAAAGTTCATAATGAGGCTGCCAATAATAAGCAAACCGGTAATAGTAAATCCGGTAATAATACCGAACTTTTGTGATTTAAAAATGATATAAAGTTTTTTCATGTGTTGTGTGGTTGCCGTTTATTGAGAAGTATTTTGCTAAATGCTACGCAGCCTTTCCCTGGATACTCCGGTAATCCTGTCCAGCATAATCAACGTATTTCATCGAAAACTATGAGAACTGCCAATAAAAAAACTGGTACCTACATAGGTCATTATCAGGATGATAAATCCCAGAATAGCCATCGGTGGTTTGAATCGTTTTGCCTCTTGCCAATAGTCAAGGTGTAAGCAGGTAGCATAGAAGAACCATATGATGACAGACCAAACAACCTTGGCATCCCAAAGGAAATATGATCCCCAGGCAACATATCCCCATAGTCCTCCAAAAATCATTGAGATGGAAAAGACAATGAGACCGTATTGAAAACCTGAGTCAATAATCTGATCGTACCGCCTCTTTTCTCCCGATATGAAATAGCGTGCAACGGCTGCAGACATAGCGCTAACCCACAGGGCGTAACAGAAGAAAGAACAGGGTACATGCAACACATACCAGATGGTAAGCATGAGTGGAGGGGCATAACTTAACCCCATCGGAAAAATTGCGGCTGCTATAAAAAAACAGTATCCCACCCCAAATAAAGACATGCGGTAAATACGGCTATCCGTCCCGGCGTAAATAAGTTGAATAATAAACGTGGCAGCCGCGAAGGCATTAAAGGACTCAAATTTATTTGTTAAAGGGAAATACCCTATTGCTATACCACGGATCGTAATAGTTCCAAGGTGGAGAAGCACGATTCCCAGCAGAATAAAAAAGCGCAGCTTCCATCTGGCAAATCCGAATATCCAGTATAATGAATAAGCACCAAAGCAAATCCAATAGAGGATAATTGATGATTGAATAAGAGATTGGGCTGTTTCCATTATTGTAAGGTTATCTCAACTTTTGCCTTTTCCCGTAAATCCTTAACCATACTGCTCATCTCAATTCCAATCAGTTCGTTTCGTACCCTGTCTTTTACCTCACTAAAACTCACATCTTTTGGAGCGGTATGATCCGTAACCTTTATCAAATGATATCCAAATTCAGTTTTAACAGGATCGCTGACTTTACCGGTCTCTGTATTAAACGCAGCATTGGCAAATGCCTCCACCATAACACCGTGACGGGGAAATGAGCCTAATGCACCACCAGTTTTCCCGGTTGGACAATCTGAATATTTCTTTGCCAATTCTGCAAAATCAGCTCCTTCGTCAAGTTCTTTTTTAATAGATTCTATTTTTGCCCTTGCCTTGTCCAGTTCTTCTTGTGTCTTCATACCTTTTGTATCAACAAGGATATGGCTTGCCGTAATGGTTTCACCATTAAAATTACCGATATTCTTGATAAAATATTCTTCTGTTTTTTTATCATCGACACTTTGAGATACATAGCTTTCAATCGCTGCCGACATCCTAATCGCTGTTTTCAATTCATCAACATTGCTTCCCTGAAATTCCAAAAACTGTTCTAAGGTTTTATCTTTCGTTGCGGGGTTGTTCTTGATATTTTCCCGCATTTTAGCGACCTCTTTCTCCACCACTTCGTCAGAAACCGTTAAATTTTTCTCCACAACAAATTGTCTTAGGAGGCTTTGCGCAACAAGTTGCTCGGTAATTTGCTGTTCCATCGAAACCAACGTAGCAGGGTTTACGTGATTTTTAAACCGGTCTAAGATCTTATCCAGATCTTTGCGGAGAATTTTTTCGTTATTTACCGTAGCAATAACCTTATTGGGATCGGCCTTTTCCTTCTTGCCATGAACACCCATACCATGTCCGCTGCCTTCCATCGACATCCCCGTCCCATGCATTTTTTCCTTATCTTCTTTGCCGAAATCGACATTTTTATGGATTTTTGCAAAATCCTGTTCGTTCATTTCACCACTTACTTGAGGATTTCCCGACTCATTTTTTTCACAGCCATAAATACATAAGGCAACTACACTCAAAAAAAACAGAAAAACAGTAGCTCTTTTTACCATAATATAATGTACTCCTTAAAAAAGATAATTTTTGCGAGAATTAACAAAAACTTTGGTTAACTAGGTATGCGGGGGGTATGCTTTCTTCCATAATATTCTGTGATAAGCTTCAGGAGGTCTTCTTCTTCCAGGCTTGAAATATAGTCTAATGCAATATCAATAAGGAGTTCAACAGAAAGCCTCGGATTCTTTGCTGTAATCCGCTTTAAAGCCTCAAGTATCTCAGGGTCAATCTCCATTGCTGTTTTGGGCTTAAATAGACAATATTGTAAAAGCTTAATGTTCATAACAAGGAAAAATATTTTGCCGGATAATACTCATTTATGGATAACTTTAACAAAGTATGCATTGGATTTGTTCCTTATTATGATAATTTTTATCATAATTCATATACATGGGCGAGGTGGGAGTCGAACCCACACGGCCTTTTTACGGCCAAAGGATTTTAAGTCCTTCGTGTCTGCCATTCCACCACTCGCCCGACAGTTTCGTGTCCTACCGGCTTGGCTATAAATGAAAACAAGCTATAAAGACCCCAACCACATGTGCCGGACATAGGCCTGTACATTTTTGATTGGTACCAGGCAATGAAACATGCAAAACATTTTGGTTCAATCGTGGACGGTTGAACCAACCATGAATTATCTATATTTTACTTATGAAAAAGGCGGCACTGGGATTCGAACCCAGGATAACGGTTTTGCAAACCGTGGCCTTAGTCCACTTGGCGATGCCGCCGATTATATTATACCAAAACTAAGACGTTAATAATACCATTAGAAAAAGATTAAGGCAAGAAGTTTTTATGCGTCGCAAATGAACCATTATTTATTTTTAAGGAAATTACTTCCCTAATAAGAGCAAATGGATATTATGGAATAAGTGTTGGTTTGCTGATGAAAGGAAATACATTTTGTAGAAAAAGGAGAATTTTAAATTGAAAGAAACACAAATATTTTTACTATGCTTACTGACCCTTTCTCCTATTTGGCCGGGGTTTGGAACCTTAGTGAATGCGGATGAAGGAATAGGGAAATTCCGTTCTCCTCATTTAAATAATGATATTATTAACCAATCCGAATGTAAAAAGAAGGTAAAGATACAAAATATCTGTAAACTACCCTTGTACTTTATTCAAAACAACGGACAAATGGATCAGAAGGTAAAGTTTTATGGAAAGACAAGCAGGCACAGCACTTTTTTTACGAAAAGAGGAATATACCTTTCATTAGCCAGCAGCCAACACTCAATAAGTCACGGAAAAGAGGTAAAGAGGAAAAGTTTGCTAACGGTAAATCAGATCCCCGAATCATGGAATACAGGAAAAGGTATCTGGCAAGCGGCTACAATCTGCAACCCACAACCCGAAATGATAAAACTCACATATCTCGGCACTAATAAAAATCCTGAAATTATTGCAGAAGATCAGCTAGAGGGTAAGATCAATTACCTTGTAGGAAGTAATCCAGAGACATGGAAGACCAATATCCCCACGTACAGGACAGTAGTTTACAGAGAGGTATATAAAAATATAGATATGAGATTCTATGGAAACAGCCGGCAAATAGAATACGATATCGTTGTCAAGCCCGGTGCAAATCCATCCTGTGTTCAGCTTGCTTACGAAGGTATAAGAGGACTACAGCTTGCGAAAGAAGGAGACCTTGAAATAATCCTGGAAGAAGGCAAATGTATTCAAAAGAAACCATATATTTATCAGGAAATAGAAGGAAAGAAAATAGAAGTAGAAGGAAGATTCGAAATAAAAGAATCGAAAATAAAAAGTAAAAATATAAAATCCAAAGTCAAAAACTTACAGTTCATTTACGGTTTTCGAGTTGCCTCCTACGATAAAAGATATCCCCTCGTAATCGATCCAATTCTGGTCTATTCTACATACCTGGGAGGAAGCGGAGAAGACGTTGGCAATGGAATTACGATAGACACATCCGGGAATGTTTATGTTACCGGTGTAACCGGATCAAATAACTTTCCAGCGGACACAACCCTTTTCGGAAGCAATGCAGGAGATACTGATGCCTTTGTCACAAAGCTCAGTGCCTCAGGCAGCCTCATCTACTCCACTTATCTTGGAGGAAGTAGTACTGATGGTGGAGAAGGGATCGCTGTGGATACTTCTGAGAATGTTTATATTACCGGGTTTACAATATCTCCTGATTTTCCGGCTCCAATAGCTTCTGCCCCTTTTAGAAGCCATGCCGGAGACTTTGATGCCTTTGTTACAAAACTTGATCCCTCAGGCAGTAGCCTTATTTATTCCACATATCTCGGAGGAAATGGTTATGACCGTGGCTATGGAATTGCAGTGGATGTTTCCGGGAATGCCTATATTTCTGGGTTTACCGAATCAATAGATTTTCCTACTACGGCCTCTGCTCTTTCTGAAAGCAATGCAGGTAATGCTGATGCCTTTGTCACAAAACTCAATGCTTCAGGCAGTAATCTCATTTACTCTACGTACTTAGGGGGAAACAGGCATGACTTTGGTAATGGAATCGCTATCGATACCTCCGGAAATGCGTATATTACCGGGTCGACCGGTTCTTCTGACTTTCCAACAGTTTCTGCGCTTTTTGGAAATAATGCGGGGGATACTGATGCCTTTATTACAAAGCTCAGTGCCTCAGGCAACAGTCTTGTCTACTCAACATATCTTGGAGGGAACGGTGGGGATAGTGGTAATGAGATTGCTGTCGATACCTCTGGAGATGCATATATTACCGGAGAAACCCAATCAAATAATTTTCCTACTACGGCCTCTGCCCTTTTTAAAAATCTTGCGGAGGGAGGCGTTGTTGACGCCTTTATCACAAAGTTTAATGCCTCAGGCGGCAGCCTTATCTATTCCACATACCTTGGAGGAAACGGTGAGGATTTTGGCAATGCCATTGCTGTCGATATCTCTGGAAATACGTATATTACCGGAAAAACAACCTCTACCGATTTTCCGATACTTTATGCCATTTTTGAAGATAATGCGGGAGGTGCCGGCAGCCTCGATGCCTTCGTTACCAAGCTCGATGCCCAGGGGAGCAGTCTTGTCTACTCCACGTACATAGGGGGAAGTGGTGATTCAGATCGTGGTGAAGGGATTGCCGTGGATAACTCCGGAAGTGCATATATTACCGGAGTAACACAATCAGATGATTTTCCGATGGTCTCTGCACTTTTTGAAAGTTATTCGGGTGGTTTTGACGCCTTTATCGCGAAGATCGCTGCAGGAGAAACGACCGCAACGCCTACGCCTACACCCACGCTTACACCTTCACCCACAGAGACACCAACCGGTATTGCCCTGCTTTTCTTTAAGGCAAGGGCACATGCTCATGGCAGTGTGATCTTAATTTGGAAAACAGCCAGGGAAACAGATACTCTTGGATTTAATCTCTACCGCGCAAGGCGCAAAAACGGTGCTTATAAAAAGACTAATCGTTCTCTCATTAATGCGAAAGGCGGCGATATGTCCGGCGCCAGATATCGTTTTAAAGACAAACCATCAGGACGTGGCACTTACTATTATAAGCTGGAGGATGTAAACTCTCATGGGATAAGTACTATGCATGGTCCGGTAAAAGTGCGGATTTTTTGAAATTTTGTAACTGCTCAGGTTGCCAGATTCACGGTTCGCGGTTGTTTTCCTTTCTTCAAACCTTTCAATCTTCATCTTTCTAACCGCGAACACCGAACCTTGAATATGAACAGTTTATTTGCAAAAGGTAGAGTAAGTTATCCCGCTTTTATCCAAAATAAACGTTATGGCTCCCCCTTTATGTGTTTGTAAGGTAGTAATATGGTGCCTTTGCAAGATATTCAGTGTCTTATGAGAAATAATACTATCACTGGAATTTACAAAAGCGTAAAGAGGCCGAACAGTACTGATAAACATCTCCAGATTATTTGAGAACGATCCATGATGAGGTATCTGAATGATATCTGACTTAACTTCTGATGGATTTAATAACATTGATTTTATTCCTTGCTCTTGAATGTCAGCACAAAGGAGTATGGAATGCCTAAAATACTCAATCTTTAAAACACAAGAGTCATCGTTCAGAGCGGCTGCCTTTGGAAAGAAAAAGGAGGGGTTCAGTATTTTTATTACAACAGGTTCAAAACCTTTCAGGGTCTCACCGTAGGATAGGGCAGCAGCACTGATATGTTTTTTCCTGAGGAGAGAAAGTATTTTTTGGCCTGATTCCGATGTAAATAGATGCGGTTGTGAGTAAACAGATCCAATGCGGAACCTTTCGATGATGGATGATAAACCATTCCAGTGGTCTTCATGTTCATGGGAAAGGATAACCAGATCAATTGTTTTAATCTTCTGACCCCACAGAAAGGGGGCCACAATATATCTTCCCACATCGTAATTTTGCCATGATCCCACATCATATAAAATATTTTTCCCGTTAGGAAATTGGATAAATATGGCACTGCCGTGCCCTACATCTAAGCAGGTAATTTTTAAGGGTTGACTTGAGAACTGAAATGTATTTGAAAAAATCAGGATATTAGTGCCGAGCAGGCAGCATACTATAATCCGTGTAAAGCATACAGATAAATACTCATGATATAAAAATAATAAAACGAATAAACAATAAATGATAATTTCTCCCTGAGAGGGTCCGGAGACATAAAAATAAGAGTATGGTAAGGATGCAAGCGTTGAAACGAGTGATTCTAATACAACATCTGCATAAGATGCCAGCCAGGCAGAGGCCGCAGCCAAAGGGGGGCATATGGTTCCAAGTGTTAATAAAACGATACCGCAGACAATAATGATCCAGAATAATGGAAATACGATAAAATTTGTGATACAGATAAAGGGTGTGAAAAGATGAAAATAATAGGCCGTAAGGGGTAAGGTCGCCATCCATGCCGCAAGGGAAATACAGAATGATTTGCGAAGGTACTTTTTTACAAAAAAGAACCGTCCATGTTCAGTCCTTACCTGTAGTGATTCTACCAATAGGGCTGTTTTAAATAAGGCGCCCTCTATTTTTGCTGCCGCATAAACAATGCCCATCGTTGCCAGTACCGATAATTGAAACCCGACGTTAAAAAGGTCGGATGGGTTTCTGACAAGAATAAAGAGTATGGCAGTAAAGATGCTGCTCGTGATATCCCATTGCCTCCGCACGAAAAAACTACACAGGAAAACCATGGCCATTATGCTGGCACGAAGTACTGGCGGGCTAAGCCCGGTCAGGAAGGCATATAAGATGACGATAAACAAAGTAATGCTTATAGATACTAATTGGTTTACTCTCAAAAGGCGTAATGGTAAAAGCATGGTAAAAACTACAATCCCCACATTAAATCCACTAATAGCAATAAAATGGATAACCCCCGTTTTCATAAAACTATCAATCAGTTCATTCGAAAGATCGATCCTGTTTCCCAGCAACATGCTGCTAATCAAAGGTGCGCTGTTACTGAAGGTATGTAGATAGACAGTGTTATTTAAGAAATTCTTTACCGTATATACAAAACTGTATACATAATTATAATGATACGATTCTTGAATTTTTATATTGTTTACTGCTACAACCGTCATTAAACATCGGATAGATGGCATTTGTCTTTGCAGATAGCTTTTGTAGTCAAACTCATGTGGATTGCTTGAAGATTTTGGAAGAAATGCATGCCCGAAGAGTTCTATGCCTTGCCCGTAAACTAATCTATACAAAACAGGCAGTGTATTATCCATATTCAAAATATCATTTTGTGAAGGATAAAGGGCTACTTTCATAATGCCGGATATATCCTTCCACCCTGATGCGGTTTCTATTTTTTCCACACGGACCAGAAACGATATTTTCTCATGAGACTTTTTTGATTTTTGTTCTTTTTGAAGTAATCGGCTATTCATTATGTTTCCGTCTAATATGACAGGCGGGTCTATAATTATTCCTCTGATACGTTGCAAAGATTTTTGGGAGGTCAACACATGTGCAATGTGATGAATGGGAAGGTGATTTACTCTACAGGCATAATATGCCATTGATAGGGTGATGAGAAGAATACATAGGCACGGAAATACGAATATCTTAAGTTTATCTGAAAAAAAACATATAAGGCAGGCTGTCCAGAATAAAAGGCTTGTACCAAGGGTAAAATAAATAGAAACTTTTGTAACGTACCCGATAGGGATACCACAGACAAATAGGATAGTAATAATGACAATAGGCCGTTTTGTAACCATTATTTGTGACCAGGTTAAGAATCGAAAATCTGGCGCTCAACAGAACAGTTGTAATTTTGGCAGATTTTATAATACGGTCTGTCCAGAAAGTCAAGGCATATTTAAAATCCGTAATGTTGCATGACCGCTTCAAAAAAGATTCGATCTTAAAATTTATTGTATATATCAGTATCAAGCCAGACATGGATAAATTTGTAGAGACAATCCGATGGGTCATCATAACCTTGCCCATGCCATCCTGAACCCGTTTAATAAAATAAAAACCCTACGCTACCAAGGTATTAGTAATTGGGAAGCGATACGTGCGTATGAGAAGAGTGCCATGCCGCAGAATTGTGTCAGCACAAACATGTAACCTGACACGTTGTTTGGAAAACAATAATTATTAAATTTTTCAGGTAAATTTTTACTAAGAATTTTAAACTGATGAGATTTTCCGGGAAGTTTTCCTTAACCTGGATTAATCAAAAAGTACCAGGAAATCGATTCTGCACAACCTGTAAGGGAGAATCTTATATTATTCCTCATATATTGTAATGATAAAAATCCTCGGACAACTCTGATGGTAGCAGATCAAGGTCTTATGTAATTATGAGGTATTAATTTTGCGAGCATATGAGAGACATAATTCCTCAAAATTGTGTTGAATAAAGCTATACATATATAAGTATCAGCCATAATGTCTTTGCTCAGCCTTAACCGAATGAATCGGAAGTGTAAAATGCAAAATGAAAATCGCAAAGGTAATTTTGTATTTTACATTTTTCATGAAATTTTTTGTTAAAAAACGTTAAATTTATTTTGAAAGGAGTTATGTTATGGCCAGAGAGCTTACAAAATGGTCACGCTTACCAACTGTTTCTTCATTCCAGCAAGAAATGAATCGCATGTTCAATCGTTTTTTCAGGGATTGGGATATAGGGCCTTCAATGGAAACTGAAGCATGGGCTCCTCCTATAGATTTAGCAGAAACACCGGATAAAATTGTTGTAAAGGCTGAAATGCCGGGTATTGACCCAAAGGACATAAGCATTTCAATTCGCAATAACACCCTTTTGCTTAACGGTGAAAAAAAAGAAGAGAAGGAAGAAAAGGGAAAGACTTTCTATCGAATGGAAAGGGTTTACGGAGGTTTTTCACGCACCATTGATCTCCCCTCATCAGTAGAGCCAGACAAAATAACCGCTGAATGCAAAAATGGTGTCCTTGAAATCACTATGGAGAAGAAAGAAACGGTAAAACCAAAGCAAATTCCTATAAAAACAGCCTAAAGGAGAGCATGGTTCTATTATAATCGAATTTACCTCATTCACACTTTTGTTGGATTTGAAAGGAGATTAATTATGAATTGCATTTACCGTACATCATTTGTGTTGTTTACCTTTGTGAGTCTAAGTGGCGCTTCTGTTAGTAAAGCCATTTGTAGTGAGATGTATAGCAAAACAGATGGATATAATGGTTATGAATCATCTATCCATGCAGTTCAGGCAAAAACAGAAAAAGGGGGAGTAGAGACAGGGGTTCTCAAAGATCCTGTGTGCGGCATGGAGGTAAGTAATCCAGAAAAGGCACCCTCAGAGGTTCATGAGGGCATGGTCTACTACTTCTGTTCTGAAAAGTGTATGAAAAAATTCAAGGAGAATCCTTCCGCCTATACACGTAACCAGTAGGAACTGTAAAGTCGTTGCGGCAACGAGACCCCGTATTGTGAAGCATTATCCCGTTACCAGGAATGTGTGGTAATCGTTTCATGAATTACGATACGGGTCTCGCAACCGTTTTCTCCGTGATTCCGGAAAATAATATTACATCTTGTTTTCATTTTCCGGATTTATTTCCTTTACTAAGCCGAGTTGCAAGACAATCGTAAATATATCCCGATCCTTTATATAATTGGGATCATATTTCAGCATTTGTATAAAATGCTCTTTTGCCCTTTGCTTATCTCCCCTGGTAAAATAAATCACACCTATATTTTTATGGGCACTGGCATTTTTTGGATCAAGTTTGACAGCCAACAAGAATTCATCCTGTGCCTTATCCCATAACCCCTCCTGACAATATATCGCTCCCAGATTATTATGGGCATTTGCGTGGTTAGGCTGTAGCCTTAAGGCCTCTTTTAGTTCAAGGGTTGCTTTCCCTAAATCGCCCCTTTCTGTATAAATATATCCTAAATTGCTATGTACTTCTGCAAAGTCTCTATAGATCAATAGCGCCTTTTTATATTGTTTCTCTGCTTCGTTTATCATCCCTTTTTTCATATATGCACTTCCAAGGTTATTAAAAACCTGCGGATTATACATACCCATGCTGATTGCCTTCCTGTAGAAGGCCATACTATCATCCACTAAGCCTTTTTTTATACAGGCATTCCCGAGGTTATAGTATGCTTCGGGGAATATTGGCTTATATTTTATTGCCTCTGTATATTCAGAAATTGCCTTATCAATGAAACCCTTGTCTATATACATGGTACCTAAGCTGTTGTGCCCTTCGGGATAATTCTTCTTTAACCTGACAGCTTCTTCTAACTCAGAAACTGCCTTATCCAACTTTCCTTGCTTATAGAAATAATTTCCCAGGTTATTATGCGCATCATAATTTTGCGGCTGTTCTTCAAGGATTTTTGTCCAAAAGGTGTATTCATCCCTCCAATCCCTATTTCTCAAAATAGTCCTTGTAACGAAGAAAATACTTACAATCGATATGAGGGAAATAATGAGGGCATACCTGATTGATGTATATTTGGGAATTCCAGGAAATCCGGAATCAAAACTTCTTGTTTTGTTTGGTGTGTTATGCCGTTCTCCTTTAAAGACGGTAGCTGATTGATTGTACAGGTTGAAGCTATGAACACCGTTGATATCCATGGGGGGGGGTTGTCCGTACACAGGAAATCGACAGAGTAAGAGTCCCCCTATTACAGCACAAAATCCGGCAACAGGGAGGTAGAGGTAGCGCTCTGCCATGATATGCCCAATAGGTACTATATTTAAAACCGGTAACAACGATAGAAAAAAGCAGAGCATAAATAGACCATACATACGATCTTTGCTTAAGCCAGAGAAAGAAATGGTTGTATTTATAACCTTAAAAATGATAATACCGGTAGTAACAAGCAAGATAATGCTGATAATAAAAGAGACATCGAAGGCAGATAATACAGGAGCAATTGTATAGTCTGCGCTTAAATGAATTGGGAGAAACATAAGTTTGATATATGAAGCCAGAATCTTAACCATAGTCATAAAATTGACGGTAATGCTTCCCTTTATGTAACCTGCGGATACTTCTAATGGATTTTTTAGGATAAAAAAGCGTATCCATAAATAGAAAAGACTTATTAATATGTATCCCAGATAGTAATTGAAAAAATAAAAAAGCCACTTTACCTTTAACGAATGGGAAAATTTGTAATTATCCGGTAGTAAAATGGCAGACGAAACCCCTCCCCTCCTTTGAGCGGGATGAGATGGCGGTATGCCTCTTCGCACACATAAGGCCCAATACAAAATAATAAACAACGGTGTTACCAATGCCGTTTCTTTAGAAAACAAACCGAGCAGATAAAATACGAGGGAAAAGGCATAACAAGTCCATACTTTCCAGGCTGGTCTACCTGACTGTAAAGATTGGTCGCTGCCTCCCTGTGTTCTTTCTCCCTGTAAAGAAAGGTGAGAAAATTTATTTCCATATAAAACAGGGTATTCCCGGCCGGACCGGATCAGACAAAGGAAAGATGAAAAGGAGAACAGGGTAACGAGCAAATCTTCCCGATAGCCGATGGCATTAACGGCCTCCGTCACACATGGATGAATCGAGAATATTACCGCCGAGAGTAGTGCAGCCGAACGTATTCGTATAAGCCATACCAACAAGAAGTACAGGAGAACGGTATTTATGGTATGGAGAATGACATTTGCCAAATGGTACCCGAAGGAATTGAGGTGCCAAATGGCATAATCTATAAAGTAACTAAGGGTAACGACAGGACGGTACGTTAATTCGTGAGAAAGTTGAAAATAATCTTTGCTAAAAATTTTGGGAATATTATGGAGTGATCGTATAAAATAATTGTCCTCAATGATACCAATATCATCGTAGACAAATCCACTATAGAGTGCATTCAGAAAAACACATACCGGTATAAGTGCCAGCAGTACGGGGAAAAATCTGAGGTTTAATATCTTTACCGATATGCGCTGCTTGTGAGTATACAAGGTTGTATTTTTTGTAGACACCTTACCACTCTTCCAGACTATAGCTGCGGTGTTTAACAACCTTCGCCTTAACAATATAGACAACTTCTTCAGCAATGTTTGTAGTGTGGTCAGCGATTCTCTCTAAATGGCGGGAAATCAGCATTAAATGAACCGCCCGTGTTATATTTGTGGGGTCCTGCATCATATAAGTCAGGAGTTCACGGAATATCTGGTCATTCAGGGCATCTACGGTAGAATCCCGTTCATATACTGACCTCGCCAGTTCTGTATCCCGGTTCACAAAGGCATCGATACTGTCTTTAACCATAGTTTGCGTAATAATTGCCATCCTTGGAATATCAATCAGTGGCTTTAACTGTGGTTCCTGATTAAGAGGGATCACCCGTTCTGCAATATTTACAGCAAGATCGCCCATACGTTCGAGGTTATTCGTAATCTTAGCCGATGATGTGATGAATCTAAGGTCGATGGCTAATGGCTGGTGCCGTGCTAATAAATCTATGCATTGTTTATCAATTTCCAGTTCTAAGGCATCAACCTGTTCATCATTATGCATAATGAAATTTGCCAATCCGCTGTCCCTTTCGATAAGCGATTTCACAGCATTGGCAATAGCTGTCTCTACAAGAGAAGCCATCTGAATGAGATTTTTTCTTAGTGCCCCTAATTATTGGTCAAAATGCCTTTCCATTATATCTTTCGTAATTTTCTGCAAAATTGATAAAAATATCGGTAATCATATTATACTCTATTCACAGGCCGTTCAATAAAAATCCAGGAAAATTCAGGAATACACGTTACCTGGTGTATACTGCAGGAACTACAGATTTAGATGGATGGGTATATGAGTATATGGGTAGATGAGTATTTAACCCATCTCCTGATTCTTGCTGTTACTGAATGATAAAATTGTATTAAGATTGGGTTAAAACTTTAAATAAAATTACATCAGAAGATTTGGCACCAATAACAACATCATCTCCAATTTTCAGGTTCAGCCTGTCTAATTCCTCAGTATCAATGAGGGTCTTAAAGTACTGGTCCCCATGCATAACGGTAACCGCAACCATGATTGGGTTTCGCTCAACGCCAACCACTTTCCCTACAATCTGAATGCGGGTACTCAACCTTTTTCCCAGGAATACCTCTTCTGGCGTTCCCCTTTTTACAACCTTTCCAGAATCCATTATAACTACAAAATCTGCAAGTTTATATACTTCTGTTATATCATGTGTTACATAAAGTGTTGTTACTTGAAACTGCTTTACAATTCGTCTTAGGTCCTCTTGTAGTTGTCTACGTGTTTCCCAGTCAAGGGCAGAGAGCGGTTCATCCAGCAGGAGCAAATCGGGTCTCATAGCCAAGGCCCGAATCAAGGCTACCCTTTGTTTTTGCCCGCCTGATAACTGGGCAGGATAATGATGCGCATAGTCTGACAGACCTACAAGTGATAAAAGCTCGTTTATTTCGTTTAATCTTTTCTTTTCTTTTATGCCGTACGCTACATTTTTTTTTACTGTCATGTGCGGAAATAAGGCAAAGTCTTGAAATACTAGTCCAACGGAACGTTGCTGGGGAGAAAGACAAATCCGCTGCGTCCTATCATACCAGATATCTTTTCCATAAGTGATTATCCCGGCATCGGCCGCTTCCAGCCCTGAAATAATCCGTAATATAGTCGATTTGCCCGCACCAGAAGGACCAAATAATGCCGTTATTACTCCATGAGGAACTTCAAAGGCCGTGTCCAGTCTGAACCCGTTCCATGTCTTCTTTATAGAAATGCTGAGCAAAAGTAAACCTCCATTACTTCGTAATCAAAGGGTCCGTGTAAATTTCCTGTTTATGAAATATACGATGATAAGTATTATGAAAGAGAAAGATAAGAGTATGGCTGAATAGGCATTGGCACTCCGGTAATTGAGCGACTGCACCTCATCGTAAATAGCTATTGAAGCAACCCTCGTAATTCCTGGAATGTTTCCACCGATCATGAGCACAACACCAAATTCACCCAGGGTGTGCGCAAAGGAAAGCACACAACCGGTAATAATGCCCTGCCGGGAGAGGGGCAGGATAACAGAAAAGAATGTGTATACACGAGATCGGCCTAATGACCATGAGGCTTCAAGTAATTTCTTATCGACCCCCGCAAAAGATGTTTGAAAAGGTTGTATGGCAAAGGGGAGGCTGTAAAAAAACGAGCCCAATACAAGCCCTTGAAAGGAAAACGCAAGGGTTTTATTACAGAGAGCCTCATACCACTGTCCAATAATGCTATTACTACCAATGGCTATAAGGAGGTAAAAACCTAAAACGGTTGGTGGAAGGACAAGGGGTAAGGCTACTATGGATTCCACAAAAAACTTCCATCGTACCCTTGAAAAAGCAAGCCAATAAGCAAGAGGTATACCGATAAAAGATAATAAGACCGTGGTAATGAAGGAAAGTTTTAAGGATAAAAAGAGAGGGGTCGTAAAATTCATCTTAAAAATCTTTTGATACTATCAATTCTGTTGATTTTACAACAGCCGTAACCTCATCACCTTCATGAATATCCATTTCATTAAGGGAATTATTCGTAATAAACGCATGAAGGATATCACCCTGGGATTCTACATAAACCTTTGATAGTACATCTCCCTGGATAATCTTTTTTACAACCCCTTTAGCCTTATTCCTTGCACTCAGCATTCCCGAAAAGGATTTTGCAAGCATAACATCAGTACCCTTTACAAGTACATAAATAATATCACCAACGGAGAGATGCAAATCATCACAGGAGGCCTTTGTAATAATAACACTTAAGGGTATTTCCTTCCAAAGAATATTGATGTGGGCATGGATCTGTCCTGAAGTGACACTAACGATTGTTCCACAAAGTCTACTGGCCATATACCATAAAGCGGCTCAGCCGCAACAAAAAAATTTAACCACAAAGGATAAGGAAGTTTTTCTTATGATGGAAGAGCGTTATGACCTCTTATTTTTAAAAATTTGTTTAAATTCCTTTTCCATGAAATGTGTCGCCTTATCGGCAAACTCTTTGTATTTTGAGATCAAATCACGTGCCTCCGGGGTTAAAGATGCTCCACCTCCCCCCTTCCCGCCTGTGGTAACTTTTAACAATTTTATGCCCAATACCTTTTCTGTGGCCTTGACCTTCCCCCAGGCTGCACGGTATGACATACCGAGCTCTTTTGCTGCTGCATTCAGAGATCCTAATCGGTCTACGGCTTCCAGCAGTATTTTTCGCCCTTCCGCAAAAGCCACACCACCACCCTTTTCTATCCATATCTTAAACTTGATATTCATAAAATATAGGGATGCATTATATCATATATGATATAACGTTGGCAATACTATTTATACTAATTCAATGTATATGAATTTCAAACCAGCAGAAAAATAAAAAAGGCTGCAAGGTTTTACCTTAGCAGCCTGAATACTTAACAAAAATAATTTTAAAAATGCCAGAGAAGGGAGTCGAACCCTTACCCCCTTAACGGGGACCAGATTTTGAGTCTGGCGTGTCTGCCAATTCCACCACTCTGGCATATCTCTCTTTAAATGAGGTTTTACAAAACAATATTATCATACCTCATAGGTATATTTTTGCAAGCAAAAATAAAGATCATAAAATAGTGTACAGATGGGAAAAAAACACTGAATAATGAGAGAATACATGTTATAGTATTAAAGAATTGATAAAACATCAAATCACAAAAAAGCCTGAAAATTGTCCAGAAACCCTCTAACAATATTTTTCGAATTTGTAGGAAACCGTGCTATCCGTTAAGATTGGGAAATTTCATCCATCCCTTGAAAATTCATTGGTAAATACCATACAAACGTTAAAAAAGGACGATCCTTTCATACCATTAGCAGTTGTTGCACCAACAAATCTGATGTTGACACGGCTACAGAAACTCCTTGTACAGGAACAAGTTACTCCTCTTATAAACGTTTCTTTTATGAATTTCTATATCCTTGCAAGTGAGATATGTAGACAGTCGGGAACGGATGCGGGTCAAATCGTTCAACAACCAATTGTTTACGAATATCTTATTGAGGGACTCCTGAAACAACAAAAACTCCATGAAGCCCTCTTTAAAAGCGCACAATCCCAGTCTGCTCTTGCCCGGGCTTTATTCCAAACCTTGCAAGATCTTATTCATGCAAATGTTGATGCCGATGGTCTGAAGGAGGCTATCAGGGAAGGGCTTGTAGAAAGTCATGAAACAAAGAAACTGTTCGGAATTGCCCACATCTACAGCATGTTTAAACAAAAGTTAAAAACTTTGAATATATCAAGTTACTCAGGTATTTATCAATTGGCCGCCGCCTCTGTGCCCGATTCAGGGTTTCTCAAAAGCTTCCGGTATATTCTTGTATACGGGCTTTACGATCTTACCGGCGCTCAGCAGGATTTTTTTGAGGAAATATTCAGATCTTATCCAACCATATTATTTATACCCTATCAAAAGAAACATGAGGCATTTTCCTATATAAAACCCTTTTTTGAATCCTTTACATTAAGGTTAGCACATGATGTAAAAGAAGTATCTACGGGTAATAACTCAGGGTTCTCTTATCTCATGGACGCCGAACCTGAAGATAACTCTGAGATACCAGGAATCTCAGCCAATCCACAAATGAAAGACACTCGTATCCACATTATAAATGCCTCCGGCAAAAGGGATGAGGTTTGGGCTGTTGCCAAAGAAATCCTTACCTTAGTGAATGAAGGCTACAAAATGGAGGAAATCGGCGTAGTTGCAAGGACGCTTGATCCTTACATGGATACCATAAGAAAAATATTCCATGAAAATTACATCCCATTCCTGACAAGTTCACAGGAATCTCTGGGAAAATACCCTCTAGTAAAATTCATCCGCCAGTTGCTTCTTTTAAAACGGGAAAACTATTATCGTCCTATGGTTATAGAGTTATTGAGTTCGCCCTATTTCAAGATACCAGTCTTTCATTACGGAGGAATTATACCACGCCCGGATCTCTGGGATATTCTGAGCAAGAAAATGGGTATTCGTAGTGACATTACGTGTTGGTTATCAAGACTCAGGCAGATAAAATCATTGCAGTTCCCGAAACCTGCAGATGGAGAGGAAATAGAAAAGTATCCCGGTATCCCTGAAGGGCAGGTTGCATTTCTCGAAAATATCCTGTGTACATTATCAAACGATCTCTCTTCTCTGCCTGAAAAAGCATCATGGAAGGATATGTGCCATAGGATAACTTATCTCCTCAAAACCTACGTCCGCATCCCTTCAGAAGGTAGAACACGAGAGGATAAAAAAAGAGATTTCCTGATATTAGATAAAATATCAGAGCTGTTGCGTACCTTACAGAACCTCGATTGTTTGCAAGAAGAAGTAACGCAGGATCAATTTATCGACATCCTTATCGAGGCATGCCGGCAAGAAGGTTTGCCCGTAGGACTGGAAAATGACAGAGGTGTACATGTACTGGATGCCCCGTCATCACGGGGCATTCCCTTCCGTGTCCTGTTTATCATAGGCCTCAATGAAAAGATGTTTCCCCGTGCAGTTTTTGAGGAACCGTTTTTGAGGGATAACGTTCGCCGCAGGTTTTCTGAGATACTGGGGAATTTTATTCCTGAGAGGCTCAGAGGATTTGAGGAAGAACGACTGCTCTTTTATTTTCTCTTAAATGCAGCAAGGGAACGTCTCTATCTCCTCTACGAACGTTCAGACGAAACAGGCAGGACAAAGGTTCCTTCTCATTATCTTCTTGATATCATTCAGCGCCTTAGGGGTGCATCAACAATAGGAAAAGGACATCGGGAAAAGTCAGAATATGAGGTTTATATTCATCGAGGCATTAAAGAAAAGCTGTGCAGAAAAGAAACCTTTATGCTTACCCCGAAAGAAATTGGTATTCGTATGGCCCTTAGCCGATCAGATCTTACTGATTTTATACAAGCCATTGGAGGTAGTTTACATGTCTTTACCCGTGCACAATCGGCCTTAAGTTCCATGGAGGGTTACAAACCCATTCTCACTGCATATGACGGGATTGTTGGGGATGTTTCTGCATGGTGGAATGCGCAAATACACCATGGTTTCAGCCCGACGGCACTGGAATCGTTTGGAATTTGTCCCTTTAAGTTTTTTATGGGAAAAGTGCTGAAATTAAAATCGCTGGAAGGGCAAGAAACAATTGAAATGTTAGCATCTGTAGACCTTGGCAATCTTTATCATGGTATTCTGATGAGTTTTTATAGTACCCTGATACAGGAAAATTACTTTGGTGCACATACAAACAAACCGGATATAAGAGAACTCTTACAAGAAATTGCCCAAAATTATTTTAAGGATATAGAGCGGCAAATACCAATTCCATACCCTATTATCTGGGAAATTGAAAAAGAAAAAATACTGAACTTTTTAACAAAATTTATATCATGGGACATTGAACTTATCCGGCAGACAGGCTACATTCCTGCATACCTGGAGAAGACAATAAAACTATGTCCACAATTTACGCCGTTTAATCAGGAAGAAGGTTCAAAAATAACACTTAGGGGAAAGATTGACCGTATAGACTTAAAGGTAACAGGGAATATCGTAAGTTTTCGTATAATTGACTATAAATCAGGAAAGTTTTTTAAGGAAAATCTGGTGAAATCTGCTGTTCGCGGTCAAAAACTCCAACTCCCGCTGTATATCATCATGACGGAACATTTACTATCCAAAAAAATGAAAAAGGGCTATATATCTCAAAATCAAACAAGACTGGAAAGGGCATCCTTTATTTACGTTGCACAAAATGCGGAAAATAAGAAGGAACAGGAGGGTGTACCTGAAGTATCTATTGCTGGGGATGATTGGATAGAGTGTGAGAGACAATGCCGGGCAACTTTACAAGGATTTTTTCAATACATCCGTAATGGTATATTCCCCATTTCACCAACAGAAGACAAACAGAAATGTGAGTGGTGTGAATTTTCCACGACATGTAGAAGAAGTAATCAATCACTACGGTTCCGGTTGGAACAGGATGTAAGACTAAGAGAATTCCGAGAGATTATGGAGTTAAAAATTCAAACATGAAGGAAAACAAACAACCGTGAACCTTGAACTCTGAACCATAAACCTGGCAATCTGAGTAATTACAAAAACTTGCAGAAAAAAGAAGTTTTCACACGGTAAGATGATAAAGTGCGACATACCACAGAAGTGTGCTGTCACAAAAGCGTGACATGTCACATAGCGATGTGGTATTACTTTCTCAAATCTGTTACGTGATGTTTTTACTCTCGTCCCTGTTTTTTGCCATTTCCTTAAGATTTTTTATTCTTTCCAATACCGGTGGATGAGAGTAGTATACGGCAGCATAAAGAGGGTGCGGATGAAGATTTGAAAGATTATCCTTCGAGAGCTTTACAAGAACGCTTATCATATCCCCCTCATTTCCTGCTAATTCATACGAGAAGCGGTCTGCTTCAACTTCATGTCTTCTGGAGAAATAGTGAAAGAGGGGAGTAAAAGGAAAAGCCACTATAGACCAAATAAAGCCAATAATAACAACCTTGGCAAAAAACGTGCTGTCCGTTACGTGAAAAAGATGAACAAGAAAATCACTTTGGAGTACTTTAAAGGATATGTACATTGTAATGAAGGCAATGATTTCTGAGATAATAAGATGCTTTATGAGATGCCATTTTTTCCAATGTCCTGCTTCATGTGCAAGTACGGATAGGATTTCATCCCTATTCATCTTCTCAAGAAGGGTATCATACAAAATAATCCTCTTTACCTTTCCAATACCGGTGAAGTATGCGTTTGTATGTTTCGTTCGCTTTGAGGCATCCATCTTAAAAATTCTCTGTACCCTTATGCCAGCCTTTTGCATGAGCCGGTGAATGGCTTTACGGAGCGTATCATCTTCAATAGGCGTAAATTTGTTAAAAAGAGGCTCTATTACGTAAGGGAAAATATACATCATTACGATACCAAAAATGAGAAAAAGACACCATACCCATAGCCACCATATATGAGGACTTATCTGAATAAGAAAAAGTCCAGCCGCCGCTATAAAGGCCATAAGAATCGTGGATATTACTGCCGATTTGATAAAATCAGTTACCCACAATTTCACTGTAGTAGTTGTAAATCCATATTTATTCTCTATCTTAAATGTATGGTAAAGGTCGAATGGTATTGACAACAACGTCTCGACATAGAATAAGAGTAAAAAAAAGACCAGCCCGGAAAGGATGAAGGGCATTTTCAGAGAAACGACCCAGGAATTATATGTATTGAGCAAGCTCCCAAATAAGAAAAGCAAGAGGATTCCGTTGTGAAAAACAGATGAAATAACGCTAAATTTTGTATTTTCAATAACATAATCTCTTGTTTTGTCCAGTAATGCCTGGTCAATATGTCCCACGAATTCTGGAGGAATTAATGTCCCGTATTTTTTTACATGAGAAATATTAAGATATTCAAGGCAGTATCCTGAAATAGCCACCAGGAGATAGAGTATAAAAATAATAATAAGATACTTTTCCATCTTTGGAATTCTTCAATATCTATATCTATTCGGATGAAATTATTCCTTTTCCAGCACACTATTCTACCCCTGATTTGTAAAAAAGCTAATGTTTTATCTTATGAAGTTGCTTACATCGTATAGACGTATTTTATTCGTTATAAATACACGTAAGAATTTTGGCAAGCATATTGCTATAATACAACATATCAAGCCTTGTAGCTTTATTGAGATGTACTCAGGAGCTTGGCTAGAGATTTGTAATATCAAGGAGGAAGAGCCATGGTAAAGAAATTTGGTCTAGGTCTTGTTGTTACCTGTGTATTATTTTTTGGTTTCTGTTCAGCGAATAATATATTTATCAACCCGGTAGTTGCAGCAGAAAAGGAGAAGGAATGCAAGAAGTGTGGCCATGTACCTTCTAAAATAGAACCAGACTGCCCATGTGAGTGCCATAAAGGACAAACCCCCCAGCCTAAATAAGCATCATGATAAGAAAAACGTATATGAAAGCGAAGGAAAAGATCTTTTAAAATCAAAAGATAGCCTTACTGCTAAAGATATTTTAAGTAAGTATCTTACAGTAAGGCTTTTTATTTTCAGAATATTGACAAACATAAACAAATTTTTATAAGCTTTCAATATACCATCCCCGGAAGCTTAAGTACCTGGACATAAATACTTGTATCTTTGTTTTCCCAAGTTGGTTCAGTCTTGTAGATTGAACTACACGTTTGGAATTGATGTACAGCTTTTGATTGGCATCAGGATTAGGAAGACATGCCAAACATTTCGGCTCAATTGCGGACGATTGAACCAATACGGACAATCCTCCTGAAAAAAATCACGAAAATTTATGTTCAGGTACTTACGTATCGACAATCACCCTTTTCTACAAATATTCCATTCTTAACGGAAAAGTTTAAGAATAGAGTACCAATAATCTATGATGTACGAAAACGACCGACTTATAAAACTGCCAAGGCCACCTGTTCCCGGCAGACCTACAAGGACATGGGAATATATAGTTGCCTATCTTTGTATTTGGTTTCTGGCTGTAGCCCTTATCTTAGTCTATTTTACCTCAACGGGTTCACCTCAGGCAGGTCTCATAGAAGTTGGAATATTTACATCAATTTTTGTTTTTTTGTTCCATCTCGTTATAAGATTTTTCCCATTCATTGCTAAGATATTTTCGTCAGTAGTTATCATAGGTTTGGGGATTGCCCTCATCTATGGAAACTATTACTTTTTGAAGATCGTAAAAAAAGATGCCCCTTTTGAGCAATTACTCATTGGAGATTTACTTGTCAATAAAATCATAAAAACTACGAAAGAAGATCAAATTACTGTTGATGCAAAAAAGGAAAGAGAAATCCTGAAATACGAAAAGCCTTTGGTATCTCTCAACCAATTGGAGAGACCAATATCAAACCCGACAATGGCCGGACTCCAGTTATCACCTGTTATACCACCTATACATACAGTTAAAGCAGGGCTAATATCTCTTATTGAGAAATACAAGACCGAAGTACCAAGATACGAAACGTCCATGCCAGTGGTACCCTTAAATCAATTGAAAGAATTCACGTCTGGTCCACTTAAGGCAAAATGGGAGCTACCATATATCACAATAACTATACCTATGATGAAAGCACTACCAATATTTGCAAGTGAAAAAGACAAGACAGAAACACCTATCAGCAGTATGAGTACAAAAGCCTCTCATCTGGAATTTACGATAAAATCTGAACCTATGATTCAAGAAAGCCTGGAAAGAAACGGCTTTAACCTTTTACCACTTCTTAAATCCATTCAAGAGATAACGATGATACGAAAAGTCCCGGAAATTCAACCTCCATTATCCGGAACAACAATATCTTTCCCTACGATAAATTTTAAAGAACCTTTAGAAGAAAACCGTATACCCATTGATTAATCTGGTACTTTTCAAAGGAGTGAATCATGAGAATCTGCACGACAGTGGTATTCACATTATTATCCTTCGTAAATATAGGTTATAGCCAGAATCAGGATGAACCTCTTGATGCCTCTATAAAAGCCTTCGAAAAAGCTGTAGAAAAAAATCCCAATTTTGCAGAAGCATATTACAACCTTGGGGTTGTATATAGTGAAAAGGGAATGGCAGAAAAAGCAGTCAGTGAATATAGAAAAACCTTAGAAATAGAACCAAATTTCGTCAAGGCCTATAATAACCTCGGTGTTATTTACTATGAAACAGGCCGGCTGGATGAGGCTACTGATGTCCTTAAAAAGGCCATTACCGTATCACCACAATACGTTGAAGCATACTATAATTTAGGGATCGTCTATTATGGGAAAAGACAATACCAGGATGCCATTGATACCTTTAAAAAGGCTGTGGAACTCAATCCTGAATTTGATAAAGGATATTACAACTTAGGTATCACCTACGCATCGATGGATACGATTGATGAATCTGTTAATGCCTTCAAAAAAGCAATAGAAATAAATCCCCAATATTCAGATGCCTATTATAATTTGGGTATTGCCCATGCAAGAAAAAACCGATATGATGAAGCTATTAAATCCCTGCAAAAAGCCCTGGAGATCAATCCGGATGATCATAAATCTTATTTTGCTTTAGGGGTAGTTTACCGGGAAAAAGGGAAGGCAAGAGAAACTTCAGAGGATAAAAGAGGCCCATAAGATAAAAAGATCATACAATACGGCCACAATCAAGTTCATTAAAAGTTGTTAAGTACCTGAACATAAATCTTTGTACCTTTTTCAGAAGTATTCCCAGAGCGGTTCAATCGTCCACGATTGAACCGAAACGTTTCGGCATGTCTCATACGCCTGCCGGTCAAAACGCACAGGCCGATACCAAACATATGGTTCAACCTGCAAGATCGAATCAGTCATGAAAAATCAAAATGCAAAATGGACAAATCCCTTTTTTTATTGTATAAAATGAACATTTGATAATATGCTTCGTAACAGAAATTGAAAAAGATATACTTGCATGCATTTTGAAATGGCATAAGGGGGAGAATTAACAATTATGTATAAACAGACGAGAGTATTTTTGCTGACAATCCATGTCTTTGTTGTCTTCTTCCTCTATTCGCAAGAACTTTACGCCGGGACATTGCATTTTATTGCATACGGAGATACCCGCCGGAATATAGAGACATTGGAAAAACCTCAGACGAAGCATAATGCAATAGCTAAGGTTATTCGTGAGATGGACCCTGATTTTATTTTATTAACCGGAGATATGGTTTACTATAACGAATTTGAAAAATTTTTAGAAGTTATTACTAATAATTACGCGGGGAATAAAATAATTCCGTTTTACCCTGTTATCGGAAATCATGAACTTACCTTTGGAGAAAAGGTCGATGCTACGATAAAAGAATTGCTCGAAAAAATAAGAAGATTAACCGAATCTGGCACACGGGCATCCTTATCGTCTGACCTTTCAGATGAAACAGCAAGATTATGGATGAAACTTCATAAAGAGACAGATTCAATCGTGGATAAAGAGATAAAAAAAAGGAGCAGATGGATTTTGTGCGAAGAAATTAGGAACAAACTGAATCCTGAATACATCTCTTATCTGAATGAAATATTTAGAGAAAAAACAAAAGAACAATCGTGGTACTCCTTTACGAGAGAAGTTGAAGGATTAAAGATAAAATTTATTGCCCTGAATTCATCGTTACCTGATGATGAGGAACAGTACCAGTGGTTTTTGACTGAATTACACCAGTTTCATGGACCTAAGGTAGTTTTTGAGCACTATCCCCCGTATTCCATTGGATTCCATGGATGTTATGACCTGATAGATCGTGAATCCAAGGCATCGAGATTTCGAGACCGATATACAAAATTCTTTAATGACGCGATCAACAACGTGATATTAGTCATTAACGGCCATGAACATAACTACCAGCGCATCTGCAGAACAGATGAAACAGGTAATATACAATTACCCATATATATTATTTCCGGGGGAGGTGGGGCCGATTTATCAGGTCAGGGTGAATGCGATATCTCTCAAATTCCACTCAATAGTTTTCAGTGCCTGAAGCTTGTAACTGCCTACCATTTCGTTGATATTGTAATACATATAAATGATAAAAATACCCTTGTTTTAAAGTGCAGAGTACCAGGAATCCGATATGATACGAAAAAGGGGTTGCCGGATGATGAATCTTTTGAAAAGGAATTTATAAAAGAACGTTTGGAACTCATCGATGATTTTACCGTGAATTGGCAAAAATAATGCAGCTTAAAACCTTTATTCTCTATTTCATACTTGGCGGTGCTATTGTAAGTACAGTAACATTTATTGGTTCCCAGGGGAAGGGACTTCTGGCTGCCTTTGTGGCTACATTCCCTACCATAACGGTATTGACCTTCCTTCTCATTTACAACAGAGTAGGACAATTAGCTACCATAAATTATGCCAAGGGACTTCTCCTGATGACGATACCCTGGATTATCTATGTCTTATGTCTTATTTACCTGCTGCCGAGGTGGGGATTCGTAAGGTCCCTTATTATTGGCGTGCTTACCTATATGACCCTTGCAGGGATTGTCAGCATTATTGTAAAGCATATCAGGTAATTACCATGCCCAAGGCTGGCTTTTAAGACAAAACCCCACAACTCATGATTGGTTGGTTCTATCTTGCAGATTGAACCAATCTAAAGGTAAACTCAAAGTTTAGCCAATATAACAGAGTATTCTCAATCTCTATTTAGCAACGTAATAATTAAGAAACTTTATCCCCAGAACATTGCTCTCTCGGCAATCGATCAATATACCTCTGCGTGCCGTGTCACATTTTGTGCCTGTACATCTCTGTGTCATGTCACATATTCTATCACGTATTTAGATAAGCTATTCTGCAGAATTGCATTCTCCACCTTGCTGAAACAAAATCTGCTTTTATCACTTAAGTTGTATTATATTAGTAGATTAGAACAATATTAATATTTTTAAAAAACATTTTCCTCTCGTTATTATATTGAATGGTACATATTTTGATACATATTTGCGACGATTTCTTAAAAAAACGTACAGAGATATAACGATAATTTCCATACCTTATGTATAGTTGCGTCTATAGCAATCCTCCAGGAGCATTATTACAAGCTCTATAAAATACTGAAGTTTGATGTATGTGTGGAGGGGTTTGGATAACACTGCTTTTTATGAAAGGAAATAAAAAATGGAAGACAAGAAATTACCAGAATATGAAGTACCAAAGGTGATTACCTATACCGATGAAGAAATTCTTGATGAACTGGTCAGACACAGGTCTGTTTCGACAGGAGGTAGTAATGTATCATAATATGGTAAGTAAATATTCCGGCTTTATGGAGAATATTTGGCACATTTTTGGCCGAATTTCCTACACAAGATTACATCAGAAAGATTGGCACCCTTCTGGATGTCCCAACAGTATCGTTCTCCTGCCGAAGTTTTATCATGATCAATAAGGATGGAGGAGCAATAGAAATAATGGACAGAACGAAACCTGTTAAAAAACAATGTATTTTTGTACAGGATATCGGGCGAGAAGTGTTGCTTTACAGCGCTCAGGAAAGAGTATTTCACATTCTCAATCCTACCGCAAAAACTATCTGGGAACTTTGTGATGGGAAACATACCGTAAAAGACATGGAGCAAGTCATTAGAACAAAATTTTCATTCTCTAATGGGCACAATGTTGTCAAAGATATCCAGCAGATACTGGATACCCTCGCAGATAAAGGCGTATTGGAAAAATGAACCTAAAATGAGGACATTAATTCTCTACATAATTGGTGCATGTTTAGAATTTTATATAAAATACCAGACCAAACCCGTCAGAAATTAAGCCTTCGGCGACTTTTCGTGCTGCTTACCTCCCTCTTTATCTCGTTCCAACGCAAACAGGCTGTGTCAAATGAGCAATTTTACTCTACTTCGAGAGTTTTTTCCCCACCTTAAGGATGAAATGCAATAAACTCAGAATAGAATGGGCAATTTGTAAAGTTTGCTCCCTACTTTTAAAACAAGAAGGTTCATTTGACCCAATCTGAAAGCATCTGAACGAGTGGAGTGAGAGTATAGACAATAAATTACTTACCCAATATCGTTTACTCATTATGGAGTATAGGATGTACGAAATGGAAAGACGTGGGTAATGATAAGCTTACTGAGAGGGACACATGGGAAGGCGTGTAGGGTAAGTGAAGCGATAGTGAGTGCATGAAAAACTGTTTAAATAGTTTAAGCCGTTTAAACGGCTTTGCGACGGATTGTTAGAAGGCCTTAAGCTGTCGAGTTGGACTTACCCAACGTAACGAATATTTTCATGCTTATCAACTTATCTAACAGGGCTGGATTGATCCACCTACTCTTTGAAATTCATATACGATAAATGAAACCTTCAGTGATTGAGGTGTTTTTCATTTATCAAAATAACTCTTCTACTTCAGATCTCGGCGTACGCATCATAAGACTGCTTACTGCCTCAAGCGGATTTTTATTCGTAAAAAGTACATCATATATCTCTTTTGTGATAGGCATTTCCACATTGAATTTATGGGAAAGTGCCATAACAGATTTTGTAGTCCAAACACCTTCTGCAATTTGTTCCATCTTCTCCAGAATTTCCTGTAACTTTTTCCCTTTTCCAATCTGCTCGCCAACCCATCGGTTTCGTCCATAAGGACTAATACAGGTGGTTATTAAGTCTCCTAACCCCGTGAGCCCTGAAAAAGTGCTTCTCTGCGCCCCCATAATCACCCCGAGACGGCTTATCTCTGCCAAACCACGTGTGATAAGGGCTGCCTTGGAATTATCACCAAATTTCAGGCCATCACATATGCCCGAGGCTATAGCAATCACGTTTTTCATCGCTGCACCTAACTCAACCCCGATCATATCAGGATTTGTATAGACACGAAATCTTTCTGTGGTAAAGATCTCCTGAATCTGTTTCGCTAAATGAATATCCTTTGATGATGCAACAATTGTAGTGGGTAATTCACATGCAACTTCTTCTCCATGACTTGGTCCAAGAAGTAAAGAAATGGGCTGATTTCCCAGTACATTTGCTATAATTTCGCTGGGTCTCATAAGCGTTTCATTCTCGATTCCTTTTGTAACGCTGACAATTGGTATCCCGTTAATATAAATATCTTTAAATCTCGATAGCACAGAACGCAGGTAAGGAGTAGGCGTTGCGGATACAATGAGCTGTGTGTCCATCAGATCGCTAAAGATACCTGAAGTAATGTGCATTCCGGAAGGAATCGGAATACCCTTGAGAAATTTGATGTTCTCCCTTTTCTCTCTCAGATAGTCAGCATAGGATGGATTTGAGCCCCAAAGGGTAACATGATAACCCTTTTTGTATAGAAGGATGGCAAGCGTAGTTCCCCACCCTCCATTACCAATAACAATTATCTTTTTTACAACGAATTTTGAGTTCATATCTGATGGAAAATTTTGGCGTGATTTTATCTCTTATTCATTACTAGAGGGGAAGAGAAAAATATTCTTGTAAAAAACCTAACAAGGCGAAGCCTCGGACCGATAAAAGAAATCACAAGCAGTCAGCAATCGGACAGAAGCTGTAGGCCGACCGCTGATGGCTGACGGCGTATATAATATTGGTTATTTTTAAAACTTGACTCACATGTGAAGATAAATCGCAGAGAAAGTATTAATGAAAATCCAGTAAAAAACAGGGCTGGAGTAAACCCCAGCCCTTTCCGTAACGCTATTCCTCAGGAAACAATGAGGGTATTTCATTGTGAAACCGTTACTTTACACCCTGACACACTTTCTCTTCATATAAAGGGTATGCGGAACAAAGTCCTTTTATAGTCTTTTGGACATATTCCTTAACGGTAAGGTCTTTTGGTTTTGAAAGGGTTTGGTCAATACATTCTGCTATTTTAACGACATCGGCCTCTTTCATCCCTCTTGAGGTTACCGTCGGCGTTCCAATTCGAATACCACTTGGTTCGTTTGCGCCCCTTTCATCAAAAGGAACAGTATTTCTATTAAGAACAATACCTACAGTTTCCAGCAACATTTGAGCTTCTTTTCCTGTAATACCTTTATTGCGTAAATCAATCAGGAAAAGATGATTGTCCGTCCCACCTGAAACGAGATTGTATCCCTTTTTTACAAATTCCTGTGCCATCGCCTTAGCGTTTTTTACCGTTTGCTGTTGACATCTCTTGAATTCCTCGGTCATTGCCTCTTTAAATGCAACTGCTTTTGCAGCAATAATGTGCATGAAAGGTCCTCCCTGAATTCCGGGAAAAACCATGGCGTCTATTTGTTTTGCATATTTTGATTTACATAGGATCAGGCCGCCTCTTGGTCCACGAAGTGTTTTATGGGTTGTTGTGGTAACAAAATCGGCATACGGAACAGGAGTAGGATGTGTCCCTCCAACGATAAGCCCGGCAATGTGGGCTATATCGGCCATAAAGTAGGCACCAACCTCATCTGCAATTTTTCTAAATCTTTGAAAATCAAGGATTCTCGGATATGCACTTGCTCCAGCAATGATCATTTTGGGTTTCGTTTTTACAGCGATGTCACGTACCTCATCATAATCGATGTATCCCGTTTCTTTTTTTATACCATAGTGAACAATATCATACATCATCCCTGAGAAATTCTTCTTAAATCCATGAGTCAAATGTCCGCCATGGGATAAATCCATTCCTAATATGCGGTCGCCGGGTTTTAATACTGCAAAGCAAACAGCCATGTTTGCCTGTGAGCCTGCATGTGGTTGCACGTTAGCATGTTCTGACCCAAAAATCTGTATAGCCCTTTCAATTGCCAAACGTTCAACTGTGTCCACATTTCCGCAGCCGGCATACCATCGTTTCCCCGCATAACCTTCAGCATATTTGTTGGTCATCGATGATCCCTGTGCTTCCTGTACTGCGACACTGCAAGTGTTTTCTGATGCAATTAAATCTATCGTATTTTGTTGCCTTTCAATTTCATCCTGTATAGCTCGCCAAACCTCCGGATCATCGTTTTTTAGTGTAATCATATTTTTACTTTATCCTCATAATATTTAGTGTGTCTTTAACATCTTCCATTTCAGATACGCTTCCATAAACTCATCAATTTCACCATCCAGCACTGCCTGGGTATTTCCCGTTTCCTTACCTGTACGAAGATCTTTAACAAGAGAATAGGGCTGCAACACATACGATCGAATCTGATGCCCCCATGCAATCTCCCCTTTCTCATCGTAAGCAGCAGAAATTTCTTTTTCTTTCTCTTTCTCTCTGATCTGATACATTTTTGCCTTCAACATACTTAATGCTACTCTCCGATTCTGGTGTTGTGAGCGTTCACTCTGGCATTGCACGACAATTCCCGTGGGTATGTGGGTAATGCGTACTGCAGATGATGTTTTATTAACGTGCTGACCACCGGCACCTGATGCCCGATAGGTATCCACCCGTAATTCACTTTCATTTATTTCGATTTCTTCTTCCTCTTCAATCTCCGGCAGTACATCAACTGCTGCAAACGAAGTGTGCCTCCTTGCATTTGCATCAAACGGAGAAATGCGTACTAAACGATGCACCCCAATCTCTGATTTTAAATACCCGTAAACATAATCACCTTTTACAAGAACCGTAATCCTTTTGATCCCGGCTTCTTCACCTGACAATACATCGACGAGAGACACTGCATACCCGTTCTTCTCGATCCAACGACTATACATACGGAACAACATAGATACCCAATCGCATGCCTCTGTTCCTCCAGCCCCCGCGTATATGCTTAAATAGGCGTCACAATGGTCGTGAGGTTCACCAAGCATTGTGCGTAATTCAGTTTTTTCAAGCTTTTGCACGAATGACTTGACATCGTTAGCAACCTCAGCCTCGACTTGTTCATCTTGTGCTTCTTCTGCAAGTGCAGATAAACATTCTATATCGTCCAGCGTCTTTTGTAATTCATGAATGGGAAAAATAAGTCCTTTAAGGGATTTTAATCTTCTGATAGTCTGTTGTGCCTTATCCTTGTTTTCCCAAAAGTGTGGGGAAGTAAGTTGCACCTCTAAAGCGGATAGCTCTTTTTCTTTATTCTTTAGGTCAAAGGGAGTCCTTGAGATGCTGTAAACGTTCTCGAAGAGGGGTCAATTCTTTTCCTACATTACCAATCATAATTCATAAATACCTCTATTTAATTCCATTCATCGTAATATGAAAATTTAATTCAGGATATAAAATTATAAATGATAAAATAGATATGTCAACATAGAATTTAGAATTGACTTAAAGAAAAAATGTTCTTATCATATTTTGTTTTTACTGATAGAAATGTAATATCTTTGTGTTATTGCTTATTGTCACAGAACAAGAAAAGAGATATTTAATTTTACCTTAAAAGGAAAATCATTGTGATTCATGGCGTAAAAATAAAAAAGCTTAAACCTATCCCTGATGAAAGGGGTAGACTCATGGAGATACTTCGAAATGATGATGATCTTTTTATAAAATTTGGTCAAGTTTATTTAACGACGGCTTACCCTGGTGTTGTAAAGGCCTGGCATTATCACAAAATACAAACAGATTTTTTTGCTGTAATTCATGGTATGATGAAGATAGTCCTTTACGATAGTCGGAAAGATTCTACGACTTTCGGACAGATAAATGAGTTTATATCAGGTATTCATAATCCCGTTTTAGTACAAATTCCCCCTATGGTTACCCACGGTTTCAAATGTATAAGCGAGTATGAGGCGATAGTTATCAATTGTCCCACTGAATTATACAACTACAATACACCCGATGAGTATCGTATAGCTCCCAATAGTGGGGAAATTCCATATGACTGGAGCAGAAAGGATGGATAATGAAAGGAATTGTACTTGCCGGTGGGCTAGGTTCGCGCTTATTACCTTTAACGAAAATCACGAATAAGCATCTCCTGCCGATATACAAAGAACCGATGATTTACTATCCGATGAGGACCCTTATCCATGCAGGAATCCAGGATATTATGATTGTTACTGGCGGGAACCATGCGGGTGAATTTTTGAGATTACTTGGAGACGGAAAACAGTTTGGTCTAAAGCACATCAGCTATACTTATCAAGAAGGAGAAGGTGGCATTGCTGAGGCATTATCTTTAGCCGAAGATTTTGCAGATGGTGACAAAATTGTCGTTATCTTAGGCGACAACATCATTGAAAATAATATAGTAGAACAAAAGAAAACATTCGAAAGGCAAAAAGAGGGGGCCAAGATCATAATAAAAAAAGTTCCACACCCTGAATATTTTGGTGTTCCAGAGCTTATTGGAGATAAGGTTATCTGTGTTGAAGAAAAGCCGAAAAAACCAAAATCAGAATATGCTGTTATTGGTATTTATATGTATGATTATCGGGTTTTTGACGTTATTAGAACCCTCGAACGCTCCGAACGGGGTGAACTTGAAATCACAGATGTAAACAACTATTACATAAGGAATGGATTGATGACTTACGATACCTTGGAGGGCTGGTGGATTGATGCTGGGAGCTCACATGATAACCTGGTACAGGCAACTCAGCTAGTAATAAAAACAGGTGCTAATAAAATAAGTTAGTCCTTAACTATTTAAATAAATATTATCGTGCGTGTAATTGCAGGTAGTGCAAGAGGTGTATATCTCAGTTCATTAAAAGGAAATACGACAAGACCTATATCGGATAGAATAAAAGATTCCCTTTTCAATATCCTTTCCCAGGTTATCCCAGACAGCAATGTTATAGATATGTATGCGGGTACTGGTGCAATTGGAATTGAGGCGCTGAGCCGTGGAGCAAGATCATGCATGTTCATTGAGATCGACAAATCTGCAATCCAGGTCATTAAAAAAAATCTCGAGACAACGAAACTCCAAGATAAGGCACAAGTTTTGAGGTATGATGTTTTTGAAATTGTTCCGTACCTTGTAAAAAATTCGGTAGAAGTTGACTTAGTTTTTGCCAGTCCACCATATCCCCTCATAGAAAAAAGCTCCTATAGAGATGAACTTTTGGTTTTATTTTCGATTTTATGCAGCAAGCGTATAGTGCAACCAGAGGGTCTCATAGTACTCCAGCACAAGAAAACAGAATTTGAAATACCAACAGAGGCTCCATATTTAGAATTATTTAACACACGGGTTTATGGTGATACACAAATTTCATTTTTTAAGAATATGATGGAATAAGGATATTTTCCATGAAAATTAAAGAAGAACAAGGAAAAATACAGATTGCTGCACCTGCAAAAATCAATCTATTTCTTGAAATATTGGGCAAACGACCAGATGGTTATCATGAAATTGAGACAATTATGCAGGAAATCAGTTTATGTGATTACATTTTTCTAGAAGACTATGACAAAGAGGTGAAGTTTACCTGCACAAATCCTAAACTTCCCACCGGAGAAGATAATCTTATTCTGAAGACTGTTCGTTTGTTCCAAAAAGAATTGGGAATCCATAGAGGTGTAAGAATACATTTAGATAAAAGAATACCGGTTGGGGCAGGACTTGGCGGTGGAAGTAGTGATGCCGTTGCCACCTTATTAGGGTTAAACAAGTTATGGCATGCAGGATATGATAAAAAACAGCTAGTAACACTGGCTGAAAAACTTGGTTCTGATACACCTTTTTTTGTTATGGGAAATACAGCACTGTGCAAAGGCCGGGGAGAAGTTGTTATCCCATATCCTTTGATCGCAAAGTATCATTATATAATAATCTACCCAAGATTTGAAGTAAGCACAGCCATAGTTTACAAAAATTTCAAAATTAACTTGACAAAAAATTTAAAAGATGTTAGTGTCTTCTTGCAGTCACTAACGTCTGGAAATCCTGAAAATTTGGGTGCTTATTTACATAATCGTTTAGAAGAGATTGTATTTAGACTCTATCCAAATCTTGAAGAAATAAAAAAGACATTAGCAAGGTTTGGTTTTTGTGGCGTACTCTTGTCAGGAAGTGGTTCAGCTTTATATGGTTTATGCAGGGAGGGAAGCGATCTAAAAGGAATTGAACAAAGAATAAAAATGCTTAATATTGGTGATGTGTTTATCGTAACCAATGATTTCGATAGCAATGCTAAGTGAACAGGAAGGGGGAGAATACAGTGAATATCACGGAAGTCAGGGTAAAGTTAACAGAAGCTAAGAAGAATAGATTGCAAGCATTTTGTAGTATTACAATAGATAATGATTTCGTAGTAAGGGATCTAAAGGTTATCGAAGGACACAAAGGGGCATTTGTAGCTATGCCCAGTAGAAAACTAACTGACAGATGTCCGAAGTGCGGCGGAAAAAATCATTTAATGGCACAGTACTGTAATGACTGCGGTACAAGACTCGATGAAAAGCGCTCGGCTAAAGGTGCAGGCAGATTAAAATTGCACGCGGACACAGCCCACCCAATAAACTCAAGGTGCAGAGAAGAAATCCAGGAAAAGGTACTCACCGCTTACAGGGAAGAAGTTGAAAAATCGAAAAAGCCTGGTTATAAGCCTCCAAAATACGAGGATATGGAAGATATTGATATCGAAGACTTGGACGACGATGTAGAACAAGAAAGAAACCGATAAGTAAAAGAAATATAATAAAAGCATATTGATTTTATCAAAATAATCATGTCGACTTTCACGCCAGATTTAATTATAAGCTGGTAGTATATACTCAAGACTTATGCTCTCCTGCCAAAGCAAGCCTTTAAAAGGTATTACTCATGTAGTATTTCTTTTTCTTATGACATTTGTTATTCTATAAGTTTAGTTTTCATTTTACATTTCAAACATTAAATAATTCAAATTCATGATTAAAACAGGTTCACAAATATTATTAGACGCATTAATAAGAGAAGGGGTGGAATACATATTTGGAATTCCGGGTGGAGCGAATTTACCTCTGTTTGATGCATTATATGAGTCCCCTATAAAATTTATTTTAACCCGACATGAACAGGGTGCTGGTCATGCGGCAGATGGATATGCTAGGGCAACGGGTAAGGTAGGTGTTTGCCTTGTTACATCCGGTCCTGGTGCTACAAATTTGGTCACAGCAATTGCGACAGCCTATATGGACTCAGTCCCGATGGTTGCAATAACAGGACAGGTCAAAACCTTCCTCATCGGAAATGATGCCTTTCAGGAAGCAGATATTATTGGAATTTCACGACCTATAACAAAGCATAGCTACCTGGTAAAGGATGTTAAAGATATTGCAAGGGTTATAAAAGAGGCATTCTATATAGCAAAAACGGGGAGACAAGGTCCTGTGTTAATCGATTTACCTGTAGATGTTACCCTAGAAAAATGTGAAGAACAGGTTCCAGTGGAGGTGGATTTACCAGGATATAAACCAAGATATGAAGGAAACATCCGTCAGATCAAAATTGCCGCTGAGGTAATAAATAACTCCAAACAGCCGGTCATATACACAGGAGGAGGCATTATAGCCTCTAATAGTTCAAAGATGTTACTCGAACTAGCAGAAAAGGGAAATATTCCTGTAACTACAACGCTTATGGGTCTTGGGGGATTTCCCGAAGATCACAGATTATCGCTGGGAATGCTGGGTATGCATGGAACTGTTTATGCTAATTTTGCAGTAACAGAGTGCGATCTCTTGATAGCTATTGGGTCGCGATTTGATGACCGGGTTACCGGAAAAATTGATGAATTTGCGCCTTATGCTAAAATCATTCACATTGATATAGATCCAGCATCCATCAGTAAGACTATCAAGGTAAATATCCCAGTTGTTGGTGATGCAGAAAACATCCTTCAAGAGATAAATAAATATGTTCACTTTGTTGAAAGAAGAGAATGGTTTGGTAAAATTAAACAATGGAAAGAGAAAAATCCATTATCGTATAACGATAGTGAAAATGTCATTAAACCTCAGTACGTCATTGAGCAAATTTGTGAAGCTGCCAAGGGAAACGCTATTATTACAACAGAGGTAGGGCAAAACCAAATGTGGGCGGCACAATACTATACGTATACAAAACCGCGTACATTCTTATCTTCCGGGGGACTCGGTACCATGGGTTATGGCTTTCCCGCCGCTATTGGAGCCCAGCTAGGGTGCCCAGACAAGATCGTAGTAGACATTGCCGGCGACGGTAGTGTTCAAATGAATATTCAGGAACTAAGTACTGCTGTTCGTTTAAACCTGCCGGTAAAAATAGCCATATTAAACAATGGTTATCTTGGAATGGTCCGGCAGTGGCAAGAATTATTTTATAGTAAACGCTATTCCGGTGTTTGCCTAAATGGGAATCCGGATTTTGTCAAATTGGCAGAAGCGTATGGCGCAAAGGGGCTCCTTGTCGAGAAGAAAGAAGATGTGCGTCCTACTATAGAAAAGGCATTTTCTATAAAAGTACCCGTTATCATGGACTTTAGAATAGATCCAACAGAAAATGTCTTCCCAATGGTGCCTGCGGGACAAGCGATTCATAGAATGATCGGGACTATGGCTTAATTTTGTACAGGTTGTGAAATATGTAGGTCTGAATAAGAATTCAGGAATCTAAGCGGAGAATTACTATGGAGTTACTATTAGGTGCTGTAATTACCTTAGGCATATTAGGTATGGTTTTTGGAATAGGCCTGGCCATCGCCTCAGATAAATTTGCGGTAAAGGTCGATCCCCGTATCGATAGTATTAATGAAGTACTCCCGGGTGCAAATTGCGGCGCATGTGGACAGCCAGGCTGTAGTGGTTTTGCTCAGGCTGTCGTAGATGGTAAGGCCCCTGTCACCGGCTGTACGGTAGGACAATCTGCAGTAGCCCAGCTCGTTGCAAATATCATGGGAGTCAAATTTCAGAATAGGGAACGTGTTCTTTCTGTTGTGATGTGTCATGCAAGAGGTGTAAAGAATAAATTCATTTACCATGGGGTTAAGGATTGCCGTGCAGCAAACATTGTTGGTGGTGGCTTTTCCGGTTGTGATTACGGTTGTTTAGGTCTGGGGACATGCGTGGAAGCCTGTAAGTTTGAGGCCATGTATATGGGAAAGGACGGCCTTCCCAAGGTTATTGAGAAGCGCTGTACCGGCTGTGGAAAATGCGCGGCTGTTTGCCCAAGAAAGATTATCAGTATATTACCAGAATCGAAGATGGTACATGTGCGATGTAAGTCACTCGATAAAGGTGCCGTTGCCAGAAAGATATGCCAAGACTCCTGTATCGCTTGCAAGCAATGTGAAAAAATCTGCCCATACGATGCAATCCATGTACAGAACAATCTTGCTGTGATCGACTATAATAAATGCACCTCATGCGGGAAATGTGTGGAAGTCTGTCCTAATCATACGATCATTAATTTTGCCAGAGAGCGAAGTCTTGAGAAGCATCTCTTAACCGCATAAATGCATCAAGACCGATTCTACATACCACATATCCCTGCAAATCATGAAACCTGGATTAATGGTAAGGAAGCCCATCATATCTTACACGTCAAACGGGCGAAAAAAGGAAGTAAAATTACCCTCTTTGATGGAAAAGGGTTTGAGTATCTTGCAACTATCACTGAAGTCTCACATGACAAATTAAAGGTACTCATTGAGCAATCCAAAGCCGTCAACAGAGAAGCGCATGTTGATATTACTATCGCATTTTCGATTCCTAAAGGAAAACATGTGGCCTTTTTAATTCAAAAGTGTGCCGAACTAGGCATAAAGACTTTAATCCCTCTCCATTGCGAGCGGAGTGTTGTTGACATTCGTGATAAGTCTGCCGTAAAGGCAGAAAAATGGAACAAGATTGCGATTGAAGCATCTAAACAATCGAAAAGGAACTTCATCACCAGGATAGAGGATGTAATACTATTTGATGATCTCATCAAGACGTTTCATTGCTATGATCTTTTGCTGATCGCATGCACGGGGTCTCATACGAAAACATTAAAGACTGTTTTGGGTGAGCACCAGTCAGCTCAAAGGATTGTTTGCCTTATAGGTCCTGAAGGTGGTTTTACCCGTACTGAAATTGAAACGGCAGAAAAAGCTGGTTATATGCCTGTCAGCATTGGTCCTTCCATCTTGAGGATTGAAACGGCCGCCATTGCAATTTCTTCCATGCTTCTCTATGCATACTCCAACTAAAAAATGACCCACTCAAAATATGCCATAATTATGGCAGGGGGAAGCGGAACACGTTTCTGGCCCTGGAGCCGCACGAATACCCCCAAACAACTCCTGAAAGTTGTGGGCGAAAAAAGTATGATCCAGCATACTATTGACCGAATAACCCCGGCATTTCCGTTAGAAAATATCCTTATTGTTACTAATATCTTACATAAAAACCAGATACAAGAGCAAATTCCACAGATTCCTTCAGAAAACATCATAGCAGAACCGATGGGAAAGGATACAGCGCCATGTATAGGTCTGGCTGCAACCATCATCCACAAAATGGACCCCGACTCTATAATGGTTATTATGACGGCGGATCATATAATACAGCCTGTAAATCGATTTATGGAAATGGTTGAGACCGCTATCAATGTCGTAAGCAAGAGTAATTCACTGGTTACCATAGGGATTAAACCCACTGAACCATCAGTAAATTATGGCTATATCCATCGGGGTAAACAGGTGCTGCAAGAAAATGGTTTTTGCGTGTATGAGGTAGCATCATTTAAAGAAAAACCAGATAAGACCACTGCTCAAAACTTTATAGACTCCGGGGAATATTATTGGAATGGCGGCATCTTTATCTGGAGAACGTCTAAAATACTTGAATATTTTGGCCAATTTACACCTAAACTGGCGCTTGGACTTCAAAGAATCAGTGATGTATTGAAAACAGAATCAGAGTGGCCTATCATCGAAAAAGAATATCAAGCCTTCGACAAGATATCAATTGATTATGCTATTATGGAAAAGGCAAAGGATGTTGTTGTCGTTGAGGTAGATTTTCTTTGGGACGATATAGGATCATGGCGTGCCATTGAGCGATGGAATAAAAAAGATAGCCAGGAAAATACCATTCTAGGCAAGCATTATGGAATCGATACCCATTCATGTATCATTGTGAATAACGAACAACACCTGATAACAACCATTGATGTATCGGACATGATTATTGTTCATACAAAGGACGTGACGCTTATATGTAATAAAAATAAAGCAGAACAGATAAAGAAATTGGTTGAAGAATTAAGGCAGGGAGACAATCAATCTTACCTTTAAAATCTCTTGTTTTAACTTAGCAAAACCTCAGAACCCAGCGATCAAACGCCTCATTTTCTCATTCATAATTCATAACACCGCCTCCTCGTAACTCAAAACTTATATCTAGCGTACCGCTTAACCGGTACTCCGTTTGCTAGGTATCCGAGTTGAAGCAAAAATTAGTCTTCAAGTCATCCAAGCTCGAAGGTTGTAACGCCGAATATGCGATCAACCCTTATGGACGGCACTTCTTTTGTATACATCCTGGCGGTTTCGAACACCTTTTTCATCCGGTATCGGTTCGCAAGGTTCACAGCAAACGGGTTAACTTCCGGGATATCCAAAAAGATTGGGGACCCTTCCGGAGCACGAGTGGTCAAGCTTAAAAAAATCGATTCCCCGATTTCTGGAGTATCGGCAAACAACGGTCCAATCTTGTAACCACGGCGACACCAGCGAATTAATCCGTAGCCCCGGATTCGGCTGTCCTCCACATATGCGACGCCTGCAGGCCCTGGCATGGTTACCCAACATCTCAGAAAACGGTCTCGATTGGCAGGGAAAGAGTAGCGATCATAGGTACAAAGATCATCAAATTTCACGCTACACAGGTCGACAATCGAATGGGAAGAAGTTGCTGCAGAGCCTGCTGCGCCCTCGTATCGAATATTTCGATAGGCGAGCTTGAAGCCGGACTTAATGTAGTTGTGCTGTTGTTCGACAACACCATCGAGCCCGATATTGTGGCCTTCCAACCTTTGGATAGCCTTATTCCACATCTGGATACCATATCCTCTGCCACGATATTCAGGCGCAATGATATAGAGACCCAGAAACCCAAAAACACCATCGTACGAAACTGCTGAAATGCAACCAATAATGCGTCCATTGAGTAAACCGACGAAGAAGCCGCCCGGATCGGTATAGTAAAAGCAATTGGCGTCATGAAGGCCTGGATTCCAACCTTCAGCCGCTGCCAGTTCGATAGCAAAATCCATTTCTTCTTGCCTCATCATTCGAATCTCGTAGTTAGCCATGATTTTCACCTTTCACCTCTTATAAAATATTTATCAAAGTGGAGTGTCCTTCTCTCCACAGTATCCAAGGCAACAAAGACATCCATGCTATTGCTCTTTAACAAAATAATCTGCCAATAACTCTGATTTATTCTCTTTTCGTATCTGCCACGGACGGCAGAATCCCTTTCAGAAGGCGTTATTTCAGCTAATGTTTTTGGTACAAAAGAAGCCTGAAGAGTTGGACATTAGTCTTTTGTATCATGCTATCGGAAGGAAAAATTTAATCTTTAAAATACCTCTGTTGAAAAACGGCAGGAATAAGATGGGCATTTTATAGCTTAAACAGTCTTTGTTGTCAAGAAATTAAATGATGTGTAAATGAACCAGAAATGGATATGAATTTATACAAAATTGCAAAAGTTAACCATGAATGGACGCTGATGAGATAAAAGAAATATTTCTTTACCTGTACCACAAATAAAGCAACTATTGCAAAGCCGTTTGTTAGTTGGCATCACCGGTGTCTTTTTAGCATCGGTTCGTAGTAAAATTTCAAATTTTTGATTTGTCTGGATAAGTTTAGAGGCAATAACTTATATTATATCAGAGGAGAAACTTGCCAAACCAACAAAATATCTTTATAGTATTATTTGTAAAAATTTCTTTTTTTCGGAGATAAGCTAAATGAGTAATCAATCAAACAAAATCATCTATTCCATGCTTAATGTAAGCAAGTATTACGAAAAGAAACCCGTATTGAAGGATATTTCCCTCTCGTATTTTTACGGTGCAAAGATTGGCGTACTGGGCTTAAATGGTTCGGGAAAAAGTTCTCTTCTGCGCATTTTTGCAGGAGTAGATAAGGACTTTAACGGACAGGCAACCCTTTCCGCTGGCTATACGGTTGGATTTCTCGAACAGGAACCGTTACTGGATGAAACAAAAACGGTGCGTGAAATTGTGGAACAGGGCATTCAGGAATTGGTAGATCTTCACAATGAATTCAACCGGATTAACGAACGATTTGCCGAGCCAATGTCGGACAAAGAGATGAATAAACTGATAGAACAGCAGGGGGAAGTACAGGAAAAAATTGACGCACTTGGCGCATGGGACCTTGATTCCCGTCTGGAAATGGCTATGGATGCCCTCCGCTGTCCGGAAGGGAACACTCCAGTAAAGGTTCTATCCGGAGGAGAAAGACGCCGGGTGGCACTTTGCCGGTTATTATTGCAGAAACCGGATATTTTACTTTTAGACGAACCGACGAACCACCTCGATGCCGAAACGGTTGCCTGGCTGGAGCGCCATTTACAAAATTATGCGGGAACCGTAATCGCAGTAACTCATGATCGTTATTTTCTCGATAATGTAGCCGGCTGGATATTAGAACTGGACCGGGGATACGGAATTCCATGGAAGGGAAATTATACATCATGGCTTGAGCAAAAGCAAAAGAGACTACAGCAGGAAGAAAAACAAGAGACAGAACGGCAAAAGACATTGCAGCGCGAGCTAGAATGGATCAGGATGACTCCGAAAGGCAGACATGCAAAATCGAAGGCACGCATTAACTCTTATGAATCACTTCTTGAGCAACAAAATGAAAAACGAATAAAAGAGCTGGAAATCTATATCCCGCCCGGCCCCAGGCTCGGCAATTTGGTTATTGAGGCAGATAAGGTCACCAAGGCATACGGGGACCGCATTTTGGTTGAAGGAATGACGTTTTCCCTGCCACGGGGAGGAATTGTTGGAGTTATTGGTCCTAACGGCGCCGGGAAAACTACACTATTCCGGATGATCACTGATCAGGAAAAACCAGATACCGGTACGATCCGGCTGGGTGAGTCGGTTAAGCTTGCATACGTTGACCAAAGCCGGGAAACTCTCGATCCAAGGAAAACCTTATGGGAAATAATTTCCGGAGGCCGTGATACCTTCCGGCTTGGTGGCAGAGAGGTCAATTCCCGTGCCTATGTAGCGCGTTTTAATTTCTCAGGGGCAGATCAGCAAAAACAGGTAGGAGCACTCTCCGGCGGAGAACGGAACAGGGTACATCTTGCCTGTATACTTAAAGAAGGCGCCAATGTGCTCCTATTAGACGAGCCCACGAACGACCTCGACGTAAACACCATGCGAGCCCTGGAAGATGCACTGGAAAATTTCTCTGGCTGTGTCGTGGTAATCAGCCATGACCGATGGTTCCTTGACCGAATTGCCACCCACATCCTTGCATTCGAAGGTGACAGCAAAGTCGTTTGGTTTGAGGGAAACTATTCCGAATATGAAGCAGACCGAAAGAAACGTCTCGGCACTGAGGATGACCAGCCCCATCGCATTAAATACCGACATTTGACAAGGGCGTAAGTAAAATGGCCCTTAATAATACTTCATATACTCATTCAGTCTAGAGAAGCAAGACCTCTGAGCGATAAAAGAGATTATAGCTGTCAGCAGTCAGCTATCAGGCAGAAGCTGTATGCTGAACGCTGATAGCTGACTGCTTATACAATCCTGGTCATTTTAAAACTTGAAATATTACAAAGATAAATCGGATAGAAAGTATTTCATAATTTCTATTGACAAGGAAATGAGTGATTTATAAAATAAGCTCGCATTTTATAAAAATTTATAAGAGGTGATTTTGATTCATGGCACATTTCGTGGATACAATAGTTCAACACGAAAATTTACAGAAAGTGATATTAAGCAGCTAATATTAAAAGCTCTTTAAAGTAAAGGTAGTTAAAAAAGTCCGAAAAAGGCAAAACATTCGAAAGGATGTGACGCAAAGCTACTGGCCTAAATTCTATTCGGGATATGGTCGCAGAGCCGCCGGGAAAGACATACCTCTTCATAAAGTTGTTTTTGTATGTTTACAATTTTGTGAGAAAGAGGTGCTGTGATATATTAAACAGAAGAAAGTCTGTCCTATTTAACATACATGAAACGTGTATGGTACATACCGAAATAGAGACAATCTTCAGGAATTTAATATATTACATTTCATTACTCACCTACTGGCAGTTCTAGATACCTCCATTTGCGTCATTCCTATTAAGTTCTCATTTATTCAGGAAAAATTTAAGTTTAAATAAGAAAGTTTTTCATAATTAAAGAAAAGCAATCTTATCATTTACCATAGAGATTGTTTTCTTTTAGTCTGAGGGAATGAAGGATCAGATCCTTAACCTTTAGACCGGATCAAATGAAATCTCTTATTTTGATTGTATGGGAATTTTCATTCTCTGTAAGCGGGGTTTTCAGGCCGAGGGTTGGCATATGAAAATCCCCGGTGGAAAACCTCCACTTTGTCTCCCTTGCGAAAGAGGAGTGATTATAACTTGAAAGTGGAAGGTAAACTTCAAAAATTGCCTATTTTATTCCAGATTTATTGTTTTTCAATCTTTAAAGTTGGGAAGAAAACATCTCAGAATACAATAAAATTGTTCGTTTGACCCAGTCCGCTTGCTCTGGGTAAATGAAACCATAGAATAAGGTATCTTGTTATATTATCTTCTTAAGAGGATAAAAATGGCTTTAGAAACTGTACAAGATTATTCCATTAAACAAGTGCCTCATCTCCATATTCTCGTTGCTGAAAATGAAAAACCGGTTCATCTTTTTTTAAAAATTACCCTGGAACGAGAAGGGCATCACGTTACCATGGTAGAAAAAGGTGAAGATGTCTTTCATGCCTTAGAATCAAAGAAAGTGGATATCCTCATTCTGGATAAGGGCCTTCTAGACATTTCTGGTATCGATATCTGTCATCATTTGCATAAAGATCCCTTATGGCAATTGTTGCCCATTATCATGCTCACAGAGTACCAGTTTATTAAGGATAAGGTGGAAGAGCTACCTGAGGGAGTGTCCGATTATCTTGTAAAGCCATTTACAGCGGATGACTTATTCACACATCTGCATAATGTTTACGAGCATTGCCGGAAAAACATAGAGGTTAGCCCTTTAACCCGACTACCCGGCAGTATTGCAATAGAAAGGGAGATCAGCCGCCGAATGATCCAACAGCATAAATTTTCGGTGTTGTATTATGATATTAATCATTTCAAATCATACAACGATACTTATGGATTTGTCCGGGGAGATGCCATAATACGGGCAACAGCGAGGATTCTTTTATCATGCACTGAACATCGCAAGGACTTTGTAGGGCATGGAGGTGGAGATAATTTCATCATAGTGACTTCTCCAAACAGAGCCCCTATCATTTGTGAATCCACTATCGAAAAATTCGACGCACTGATTCCAGAATTCTATAATGAACACCATCGTGCGGCGGGATTTGTTATAACCCGGGACCGTAAAGGAATCTCTCATAAATTCCCCTTAATTTCACTCGCCATAGGAGGTGTAAGTAATGAATGGAAAGAACTGACTTCACCGGGAGAGATTAGTGCTATTGGCATAGAAATGAAGCGCTTTGCCAAACAGCAAGGCAAGGGGAAATCCGCTTATGCCTTCGATCGCAGGAGAAATTCAACCAGGGATGATATCGCTTCTTATCTCAATAGAACTGCCTTTGAAGATCCTAAAGGAACCATGTATATCCTAAAGAAAAACCATCAAAGACGGATTGCAAAAGTTCTTCAAATAATAAAAAAAGAACTATCGGCACCCCAGAATAAAGAAAATAGAGAATTATTAAGCATTGGTTGTGGATCCGGAATAGTTGAAAAACAGATCATGGATTTGGGAATTAAAGTTTGCGGGATAGACTCTTCCTGTAAGGCCATTGTTGAGACTCAAAGAAAAGGTATTGAGGCACTCGTAGCCGATATTACCCATGGCTTACCTTTTGATAATAATCGGTTTGACATGGTATTTGCCGGAGAAATTATTGAGCATATTATCGATACTCAAAAATTTCTTCTGGAAGTTAAAAGAGTTTTAAAGCCAGGAGGAACTTTTATTCTCACGACTCCCAACATGGCCAGACTGATTGATCGTATCCGGTTTCTCTTTGGAAAAGCACCAAAACATGCTTCTCCCCTGAATATTTTACATATTCGACCTTTTACTTTTGATTCACTTAAAGTGGTTCTGAAAGATGCAGGATTTACCATAAACCAGGTAGCATCGAACGTAGTAGCCTATGATTTTACATTACTATTCAATTTCAAATCTGCCTGGCTGGCCGATTTATTCCCGACGCTTGGGAAAAACCTTATCGTTAAGGCTTTTTCATCCCACGACCCTTCGTTAAAATCTCATGAGATGAAGCCTCAGATCAGTGAAACAGAGGTAAGAGGTACGATGGAGAAATTCAGTAGACAGTAAGGAGTAGGCAGCTAAGTGGGTTGGGTTAATGCACGAAACCCAACAAATTAACCTGCTTCCTATTACAGATAAATTTTTTAATTTACCTATAAAGGGTCAATTATGAAAGTTAAAAACAATCCCCCCGTTGACTATATAAAGGGAAAAAAAGTTAACGAAGTTATAAAGATATACTTTGAATTTAACCACTTAAAGCAACTCTATAGACAAGGGTGGTTACTGCGGAATGTTCCGGAGGAAAAATGTGAGACTGTGGCAGAGCATATTTATGGGGTAACTATGCTCTCTTTTATTATCGCTAACGAGTTTTTTCCTGAATTTGATATAACGAAGATTATCAAAATGGCACTAATTCATGACCTGGGGGAAGCGCATGTGGGGGATCTTACACCTTACGATCAAATCCGTATTAATAAAAAGGAAGAAGACGAATATGAGGCAATTACCAAAATCCTTTCAAAACTTTCCTCCGGACAAGCATATTTGAACTTGTGGAAAGAATACCGGGATCAGAGTTCCCCAGAGGGCAAATTTGTCAAGCAAATAGATAGGTTGGAAATGGCTCTGCAGGCAAGTGTCTATGAGCATTTAGGCTACGGGAATATGCAAAACTTTTTTGACCATGCACAGAAAATATTCTCGGATGAGAAGCTTAAAAATATATTCAAAGACTTAAACCGTATCAGGCAGTGGTCTCCTGATATTCATTCGAAACACTAAAACTGGAAGATAAGTTACGAATTGATAATGTGGTTCAAACAGCATGCGGATTAATACGTATGTTGTATCAATAAGTGCTTACCGCAAAGGATGCGGAGAAAGCAAAGACCTTAACATTGAGTAGGAGGGAGGAATAGAGATGGAGATGTCGAAGGCCATTTATCGGTTTATGGAAGATGAGATGATGAGATTGCTGTTATCCGAGGTAACCGACCTTACGTACATTTACGATACGGA
>JBDIVL010000023.1:0-70011 GCA_039794405.1 Candidatus Jinrextremum sp.
AAGGATTTGATACTTGCCCTTGAAACCGGCATAATTTCATTGAGCCTATAAGGAATTGAAACCAATAGTGTTATACTTGTCGTTTTTGTGGGTTATTGTTATTTCATTGAGCCTATAAGGAATTGAAACGGGCTTTCAACTGCGGTTATACTTGTTACCTCTTCGGATTTCATTGAGCCTATAAGGAATTGAAACGTTCAAGCCGCATCGTTATTTCATGCTTGCCAAAGGATTTCATTGAGCCTATAAGGAATTGAAACTAGTAAATGCAAGGCTTACCTGGACGACCAAGTTTGATTTCATTGAGCCTATAAGGAATTGAAACGCTTTACTATGAATAGGGCTGGCAAACTCAAAAAGCATTTCATTGAGCCTATAAGGAATTGAAACTTGAAAGCCAGCAAAAAAGGATATCATTCGACAATCATTTCATTGAGCCTATAAGGAATTGAAACTTGCACATGATGGAGGAGGGTTTATTAAGTTTAAATATTTCATTGAGCCTATAAGGAATTGAAACGCACTACAAAAGACTTGGCAAAAATCTACGGCTGTATTTCATTGAGCCTATAAGGAATTGAAACTGGTGGTATAAGGGTAAGAGGGGCAACGCCTTCTTGGATTTCATTGAGCCTATAAGGAATTGAAACAAAAAAGGGATATCGACAGTGAAAAGATTAATAATCATTTCATTGAGCCTATAAGGAATTGAAACTTCAAGGTCTTAATCTTAACCGTTATTATCCTCTGCATTTCATTGAGCCTATAAGGAATTGAAACGGCCAGGAACGTCAATTTCCTCGTCTTCGTCATCATCATTTCATTGAGCCTATAAGGAATTGAAACAATATCGCATAACAAGCGGTATTGCGGCCTTTTTTAATTTCATTGAGCCTATAAGGAATTGAAACGTTGTTGCGTCAGACATAATTTATGAGGGTGCGGCATTTCATTGAGCCTATAAGGAATTGAAACCCCGTCATTGAGCGGCTGCTTTTCTCTGATTATAATTTCATTGAGCCTATAAGGAATTGAAACTGTATTTACTGGGTTTCAAGGCATTTCTGGAATAAATTTCATTGAGCCTATAAGGAATTGAAACGATTGCTACTACGTAATGGAAGGGCTTAATTGCCCATTTCATTGAGCCTATAAGGAATTGAAACTGTCTTTGCATCACGGTTACGGTAAAACACCCGTGTTGCATTTCATTGAGCCTATAAGGAATTGAAACTAAAGAATAAACGGGGATATATCAGGGTCTTTAATAAATTTCATTGAGCCTATAAGGAATTGAAACTAAGTTAAATTTTCAAAGATTATAGTGATAAGATAATTTCATTGAGCCTATAAGGAATTGAAACCAAGGTTGGAGTTTATTGACGAAAAAAAGAAAAAGAATTTCATTGAGCCTATAAGGAATTGAAACGAAACTTAACCGGCGCTATTCCTTTTTGTGCGGAATTTCATTGAGCCTATAAGGAATTGAAACCATTAACGGTTTCATCAGAAAAAGTACAAGCCTGCACCATTTCATTGAGCCTATAAGGAATTGAAACAAAGTGATATCGTCAAAAGCTTGGGTAACGGATTGACATTTCATTGAGCCTATAAGGAATTGAAACGTCGATTTAGTTTCACACCTTTACAATGCCACACAATTTCATTGAGCCTATAAGGAATTGAAACGTACCATCCCTTACCTTTAACCGTGCAAAAATATACATTTCATTGAGCCTATAAGGAATTGAAACGTTATAAACATGAGACAATGCAGGTTTAGGCGTTGGATTTCATTGAGCCTATAAGGAATTGAAACACAGTAACACAGGAAACCTTGCAACGGACGGAACTGATTTCATTGAGCCTATAAGGAATTGAAACCAAAAATAATAGCCGACCTGAAAAGGGCATCTGACGAAATTTCATTGAGCCTATAAGGAATTGAAACGTTTCAAGGATAACGATATAACATGCCAGAACCGATATTTCATTGAGCCTATAAGGAATTGAAACTTTTATGGCCAGCTTCGCTTTCAACTTGCGTACTTCAATTTCATTGAGCCTATAAGGAATTGAAACAAATGTGGTACGATATTTTTGAGTGATTGCTTCACATTTCATTGAGCCTATAAGGAATTGAAACGAGTAAAATTTAGTGCAGGTAATTCGAGCCGCAGCATTTCATTGAGCCTATAAGGAATTGAAACTGATAAACACCTTGTTGCCCCGGATATCGTTTTGAATTTCATTGAGCCTATAAGGAATTGAAACGGAAAAGAAAGCTACACACAAACATTCCATTCCAGATTTCATTGAGCCTATAAGGAATTGAAACGTATCGCAGGCAGATCAAGGTGGCATTTTTGGTCCAATTTCATTGAGCCTATAAGGAATTGAAACGCGTGAATACAAGAATATGTTTCATGAAACAAAACGCATTTCATTGAGCCTATAAGGAATTGAAACCACGGTAACCTTCTACGTACTTGGAGACAGGGAGATGCATTTCATTGAGCCTATAAGGAATTGAAACTTGTACTGGCTTTAATGATATTCCTGGGTCTGCTTGCATTTCATTGAGCCTATAAGGAATTGAAACTATTTCGTATACCAACCGCATGTTTCAGATGCCAATTTCATTGAGCCTATAAGGAATTGAAACCATCGACGGCATGCAGAACGATGCACGTCCGGGAACGCATTTCATTGAGCCTATAAGGAATTGAAACGTTATTTTGAAAAAATAATTGAAAATATTGGTATGATTTCATTGAGCCTATAAGGAATTGAAACATTAGTCAAATTGCTGAAAAAAAAGATACTGTAGTATCATTTCATTGAGCCTATAAGGAATTGAAACTGTACGTAGCCGTTCCTCAAGCTGCATGAGGTAATCATTTCATTGAGCCTATAAGGAATTGAAACCCTGGTGAATCTATGTCAAGAATTATTCCCTTAATAATTTCATTGAGCCTATAAGGAATTGAAACAAATATATCGATACAACAAACAATTTATAATGGGATATTTCATTGAGCCTATAAGGAATTGAAACTAATTTTCTTATATTTATGTTTTCAGTAATTTCTTATTTCATTGAGCCTATAAGGAATTGAAACTGAGATCGATATCTTGCAAGCATTCAAGATTGTGCTATTTCATTGAGCCTATAAGGAATTGAAACCCCTATCCGGCTCAACCACAATCGGCACCGGTAGCACATTTCATTGAGCCTATAAGGAATTGAAACTCTTACCTTTTACTTCTGTCTTTGTTTTTGTCTTTGATTTCATTGAGCCTATAAGGAATTGAAACTTATCATCGAAGCGCATCCGGAAAACAAAAGACTTATTTCATTGAGCCTATAAGGAATTGAAACTACCTTCGCATCGCACTGCGCTATACAAGGGGTACCTATTTCATTGAGCCTATAAGGAATTGAAACGGTATATTGGATTTATTATATGTGGCCTCATGGAATTTCATTGAGCCTATAAGGAATTGAAACGGAAGAGCTACTCTTTGTAGAAGGTCTTGTATTAAATTTCATTGAGCCTATAAGGAATTGAAACGAACTAAACCAAACAAAGTTTCTAAGTCTGGTCTGATTTCATTGAGCCTATAAGGAATTGAAACCCGTTTTTGTCTCTCTTCTATCCTCTATTTTCCCTCATTTCATTGAGCCTATAAGGAATTGAAACTCTGGAGTCCAATCTACTTGTATTTCGAACACTCATTTCATTGAGCCTATAAGGAATTGAAACGTGAGGGGGAAAGGGGAAGAGATATGAAGAGTATGAATTTCATTGAGCCTATAAGGAATTGAAACTTCCCCCTCACAGGGATAAAATTGTTTCAGAAATTTATTTCATTGAGCCTATAAGGAATTGAAACTGCTTACGTTTTGCGATTAATTCTTTGTCCTTATCTAATTTCATTGAGCCTATAAGGAATTGAAACTGTTTATTGCACTGTTGATTTGATCAACCTCGCTGCATTTCATTGAGCCTATAAGGAATTGAAACATGAAGCAATTTCGTCAAGTTCAGGGATTACAACAATTTCATTGAGCCTATAAGGAATTGAAACATTACTATACACTATGTCATAGTGTATAGTAATAGGATTTCATTGAGCCTATAAGGAATTGAAACTTGTATTTCCTGGGTTTGCGGGTATTTCTGGAATGATTTCATTGAGCCTATAAGGAATTGAAACTGACATACGTAAAAATGATAAAACTAAGCAGGTATTATTTCATTGAGCCTATAAGGAATTGAAACTGGTGCAGGAAACGTTTAAAATATGGTGATACCTATAATTTCATTGAGCCTATAAGGAATTGAAACAAATATAACCGTTGCTTTTTTACAATTCTGGCAAACGAATTTCATTGAGCCTATAAGGAATTGAAACTTGATTTTAAGAATTTTTATCGGTTTCGGATTTATATTTCATTGAGCCTATAAGGAATTGAAACATTGGTACTTAGCCGCTGACCCTAATGATGTTCCTGATTTCATTGAGCCTATAAGGAATTGAAACGACAACTTTTGAAACTACGGACATATGCACACTTATTTCATTGAGCCTATAAGGAATTGAAACGACTTAGAGACTTTGTTTGCAAGATTGCAAGATGGTATTTCATTGAGCCTATAAGGAATTGAAACTGGAATCAGAATCGTTGGTAAAGGTTCTGAATCAAACATTTCATTGAGCCTATAAGGAATTGAAACTCACATATATATATATATAATGTATACCAATGATCCGATTTCATTGAGCCTATAAGGAATTGAAACGAAAGTAAGGAATAATGTATAAATGGAATAGATAGATTTCATTGAGCCTATAAGGAATTGAAACCTTGAGAAGTATAGTAAAATAAGGAGAAGAGATTATATTTCATTGAGCCTATAAGGAATTGAAACAATTGAAGGAAGGACACGAAAAGGGATGACTCAAGCATTTCATTGAGCCTATAAGGAATTGAAACGGTTGAACCGTTTATAACAGCGGCTAATTTAACCGTAATTTCATTGAGCCTATAAGGAATTGAAACAAAACAGCAAGAGGTGCATGGAATCAGAGAACAATATTTCATTGAGCCTATAAGGAATTGAAACTCTTTTAATTTTACTCCTTCTCCGGTTTTTGCTCCATTTCATTGAGCCTATAAGGAATTGAAACGGAGGAGAATCAAAATCAAATGCTGTGTCAACAATATTTCATTGAGCCTATAAGGAATTGAAACTTATTATAAAACGGTTCATTGAAATACTCATAAATATTTCATTGAGCCTATAAGGAATTGAAACGCCTGCTGGGTGGACATACGGCTGTGATATGGGTTAAGGATTTCATTGAGCCTATAAGGAATTGAAACAAAATACCAGTATGAAAGAAAGGAGGAAGGGAAAATAATTTCATTGAGCCTATAAGGAATTGAAACGTATCACAAATCCTGACGCTTACACCAGAGCGTCCATTTCATTGAGCCTATAAGGAATTGAAACGCAGATTACCAGATGCAGGCGCTCAAGAGTTTTTATTTCATTGAGCCTATAAGGAATTGAAACGAGGGTTCACCTCAACAACATTCTGGCCACCATAATTTCATTGAGCCTATAAGGAATTGAAACGTTAATAATACCCCTGGCCATCGCATCATACATCCAATTTCATTGAGCCTATAAGGAATTGAAACTAAAGGTTAAGATCAAGACCTTGAACGGATATGGCATTTCATTGAGCCTATAAGGAATTGAAACTTGTATGCTCTGTTATAAAGCATACCAAGGATTATTATTTCATTGAGCCTATAAGGAATTGAAACAAATTTTCATTGAATTCTATTGTTCCTATAATCATTATTTCATTGAGCCTATAAGGAATTGAAACAGGTTTAGCGTTTCAGGAATTAATTTCTATAACAGATTTCATTGAGCCTATAAGGAATTGAAACGAGCTGGCCACAAAAGATCTTTCTTCATTTGGAGCTGATTTCATTGAGCCTATAAGGAATTGAAACAAATTGACCAGAAACGGTCAGATTTTAACGGTTTTCTATTTCATTGAGCCTATAAGGAATTGAAACTTCAAATTCCTTCTATGAAGTTGAATCCAGCCCAGAATTTCATTGAGCCTATAAGGAATTGAAACCTCATTACTGTTACTGTTTTGTTGTTTATGTTACTATTTCATTGAGCCTATAAGGAATTGAAACAAATTATCCTAAACTCTTTTTAAAACTGTTTATGAAATTTCATTGAGCCTATAAGGAATTGAAACAGTAACTGTGCACTTCTTTTATAGTCATCTTTTAAATATTTCATTGAGCCTATAAGGAATTGAAACTCTCTTCGTGTGTTACCCTAATAAAGACATAATCTTTATTTCATTGAGCCTATAAGGAATTGAAACTGCTGTCCAGGAGTCGAATACTATTGTCTTGTATTTGATTTCATTGAGCCTATAAGGAATTGAAACCAGAACGATAGCTATCTTTGATTTAACGACATAAAATTTCATTGAGCCTATAAGGAATTGAAACAGCTAAGGCAAGAGATCATAGACAGCATGCAGATGATTTCATTGAGCCTATAAGGAATTGAAACGTCATCGTGGGGGATGAAGAGGTAGGCCTTTCTATATTTCATTGAGCCTATAAGGAATTGAAACGGTAAGGAAGTTATTTTTCTCAAGGTCGTACCCTATTTCATTGAGCCTATAAGGAATTGAAACGTACGATCCGCCCCGGTTCGCTATCTGCATCAACTATTTCATTGAGCCTATAAGGAATTGAAACGGTTTTAAGGCTTGGGATCCACTTCCCATTATCCATTTCATTGAGCCTATAAGGAATTGAAACGGGTGAGGGAGCATAATATAGCGGGTCCTTCTGGCATTTCATTGAGCCTATAAGGAATTGAAACAAGACTTACGAAACCCACCGGCAATGGGGCATCAATATTTCATTGAGCCTATAAGGAATTGAAACACCAATTAGTTTACTTATTTTTGGAGTAAATCCACATTTCATTGAGCCTATAAGGAATTGAAACCTGCTACCAGCAGGCAGCAACCGATAAAATTTGCTTATATTTCATTGAGCCTATAAGGAATTGAAACTCAGAAGGCATTTAAGGGAATCTACCGGGATAAGCATTTCATTGAGCCTATAAGGAATTGAAACGACAGTCCGGCTTATGGTAATCTAAGGGGTGCTATATTTCATTGAGCCTATAAGGAATTGAAACAGTAGATAAACGGGTTTCAGGCGTAAATCACGTGCGATTTCATTGAGCCTATAAGGAATTGAAACTAAGTATTATACAATCACTCAAATTAACTCCATACATTTCATTGAGCCTATAAGGAATTGAAACTAGGGTTGCTTCATAAGAAAAGCATTCTAAAGGGTATTTCATTGAGCCTATAAGGAATTGAAACTTTCCATCAGGGACATTGCTGCATCGATCATTGCAAATTTCATTGAGCCTATAAGGAATTGAAACTTGTATCATGACATATATACATTATTATAACGCCATAATTTCATTGAGCCTATAAGGAATTGAAACGGCTTGGCAAAGTGCATACCGAGAAGTCAGATACTATTTCATTGAGCCTATAAGGAATTGAAACTGATTTAGTACAGGATAATATGAGACTCAGGCAGACATATTTCATTGAGCCTATAAGGAATTGAAACGGTATTGATTGCAACATCCAGAAATAACAGATTCAATTTCATTGAGCCTATAAGGAATTGAAACTACCGATACCGTTGAAATAAACACGGGCGCCCCTAATTTCATTGAGCCTATAAGGAATTGAAACTCTTTACCACGAATCGAACCCGAAATAATACTATTATTTCATTGAGCCTATAAGGAATTGAAACGGAAAATTTACAACAATGTGGAGAAAAGCAAAGAAATATTTCATTGAGCCTATAAGGAATTGAAACACTTATAACCATACATAATCCCTTTAACCGTCAGATTTCATTGAGCCTATAAGGAATTGAAACTTATATGTTCTTTATGTTCATCTTTCGCACCTTCCATTTCATTGAGCCTATAAGGAATTGAAACCTGCCTGCAGGCGCTTGATCTCCTTCTTCCTGTCGCATTTCATTGAGCCTATAAGGAATTGAAACGTAGTAGCACCCTTTATTGCTGGGACAACGTCAGCATTTCATTGAGCCTATAAGGAATTGAAACCTTTTTAGATATGTTATTCCGTTTGTGCTGCAGGATTTCATTGAGCCTATAAGGAATTGAAACATTTACACAAGGCGAAAGAAAGATTTCTTATGCAGAATTTCATTGAGCCTATAAGGAATTGAAACTCGATATAATAAACCTTGCCAGGTCTACTTTTTCCATTTCATTGAGCCTATAAGGAATTGAAACGATAATATCTCCAGAGCCATATAGAGAAAGCCATGATTTCATTGAGCCTATAAGGAATTGAAACTGGTTAGCAGATGAAGGCAGGAGTGTATTCCAATCAATATTTCATTGAGCCTATAAGGAATTGAAACTTGGAAATACTTTCCCTTTTGCAGTATGAAGACCGTATTTCATTGAGCCTATAAGGAATTGAAACGATTGCAGGAATGTGTAAGGTAGTGAAATTCAAGATTTCATTGAGCCTATAAGGAATTGAAACTTCGAAATCCTCGTGCGGTACCAGGATGCCTTTTTTATTTCATTGAGCCTATAAGGAATTGAAACGGCCTTTTGCCATGATTTGAGATGATGATGTTTCAATTTCATTGAGCCTATAAGGAATTGAAACCCCAATGCTGGCCGTAAACAGTGCTGATGCCAATATTTCATTGAGCCTATAAGGAATTGAAACATAGGATATAACAGCATATTCAACCGCATGGGAACATTTCATTGAGCCTATAAGGAATTGAAACGAGAATAGACATTACGAAAGGGTCAAACAAAGAACTATTTCATTGAGCCTATAAGGAATTGAAACGTAATACGCTCTATACAAAGATTAGAGAATGGACTGATTTCATTGAGCCTATAAGGAATTGAAACACGAGTCTTTTATCGGCAGGAATCGCTTTTAAATCATTTCATTGAGCCTATAAGGAATTGAAACTAAGTGCCACAACAGGCTATGCGTTAACCCAAAACAATTTCATTGAGCCTATAAGGAATTGAAACTAGCAGACCATTCCTTACCTTCAGTATTCATAGACGCATTTCATTGAGCCTATAAGGAATTGAAACCTATTGTGTATATTTTTTTTCTTTTTTCATAATCAAATTTCATTGAGCCTATAAGGAATTGAAACTTTATTATGTTTTATTAATATGCAAAATCGTTTCCAATTTCATTGAGCCTATAAGGAATTGAAACCATTAATGCAGCAGTTTTTATAAGTTCACATCCTATATTTCATTGAGCCTATAAGGAATTGAAACTCTAAAACATCATATAAAGACATTAGAGACGTTTTATTTCATTGAGCCTATAAGGAATTGAAACAGTAATGTTGGTGTAGTTTTTTCCTTCGTACTCACATTTCATTGAGCCTATAAGGAATTGAAACTAAGATATCTGGACACTATGTCGGCAAAATGACTATTCCATTTCATTGAGCCTATAAGGAATTGAAACGTTCGATATGGAAGTAGAAGAAGAGAAGAACGGAGATTTCATTGAGCCTATAAGGAATTGAAACGCAAGAATGCCGAGATCGTCCAGCAGATAATCAGGATTTCATTGAGCCTATAAGGAATTGAAACAAGATTGCTGAAGCCCAAGCGTAATCGTTCCAACAGTATTTCATTGAGCCTATAAGGAATTGAAACTTGGCATTCTTGATGCCTAAAAGCTCCCATGCGTAAATTTCATTGAGCCTATAAGGAATTGAAACTACGCTGCACTATTAAGAGCAATCTGATTTCTTGATCATTTCATTGAGCCTATAAGGAATTGAAACACGGAACGATAAAGGCCACCAGCGCATTCGATGAAGATTTCATTGAGCCTATAAGGAATTGAAACGCCGTAGGGGCGGGTTTAAAACCCGCCCCTACAAATAGTCCTATAAAAACAAAATGTCATTTTTGTGATTTTGGAAAGTCCTCTATTTTCTTAGAAATACCGCTCTGCTCTATGACATTTTGTTTTTAAGACCACTCTATTACAAAAATCTCACACGACAAGAATTTCAAAAGTTGTAACAGATAAAATAACGGTGGTATAACTTAAGCCCGAAGGGCTGGCATGATTATCAATAAAAAAAATAACGGCAAATCCCAAGGGGATGTCATCTCTTCACAGGTTTCCCATGCCACTCCTTCTGGGTTCAAAACCTTTCTTTTGTTTTTTGCTATAATCATGACATCCATTCAGGATCGGAAAACAAAAATACTTTGATGCTATAGTCTCTCCATCTCTTTGAGATTAGGAAACTGAAAAGAAATCAAGCCTTTGTAATGCTAAAAAGAACTATCGCTTTTATAATCTTTAGAAATGCTGTGTTTTCCCCGAAAACCTGCTACACTATGTGATATTTTGTTTTGAGATCACTATACAAAGATTTTGAATGAAGGAAAAATCCGACTCCCGTATTCTGCTTTTCAATCTCATCCCTCTCATACAGACTTAGAACTACAAGGTCTTGACACATTTTTTAAAAGGCATGCTGCTTTTCCTGCTGCATCGTTAGTTTAGCTGCACCCTTTGCTTCAAATGACGCAATTGATTCTTAAAGGAATCTGACTCCACGATTTCTTTAATAAAAGTAAATGACCATACCTTGGAAAGCCCCGTGTTTTCTTCAAATAAAATGCGAATACGGCCGGTTTTTGTGCTTACCGCCTTTTCCTGGTAAGGAATGTATGCACCGACTACGCCAACGAGTCTGCACTCTGACGGAACGAAATCCCCTTCAACGATGTAGGGATCTGTATGTGAATTTACCGGAAAGGGTTTGATAAAAACAGGACTGCCACTGTTTCCCGGAAAAACGAATCCGTCCATATAAAACGTCTTATCATCGTTCACTAAACTTACAATCCCATTCCGCGTAATCGGAAATATCTTCTTCTCAAATTTAATCCCCGGCTGATAGGATAAATAAAAAATGTCACACAGCTCAAACAACCTGCCTGTACTGCAAAACATGTTATCAGGGATGGTTTTTACATCATCTTTTCTTTTTACTAAGGGAAAAGGGATTAACGCAATATCAACACACTCATTATTATGGAATACCCAGTGTACCCCATTCTTCTTCTTTATATCATCTATGGAACGCGAGGCAATCTTACCGTCAATTGTGTTAAAAAAAACAAATAATCCTTTATCAATAAATTTGCCGGTAAACTTACTATCTACGTTTTCCATCACAACATGTTTTGCTGTAACCAGGTGAATTACACCCTGAATATTTACCAAAAAACCGGTAGCATACGGATAATACTCCCCTTGATCGCTCATATTGCCCAAGAATACAACCGTTCTTTTTATTGTATTGTAAAACTCTTTACCCATTGCGTAAGAAACTGATGCGGGAAGAAGGCAAAAAATGATAATTACCGCTACGAATCTCAGAATCACCGAAATGTCTCCTCATTTACAGATATTTTTGAAAATAACGAAATTGTTTATGCATAATAATAGCAATTTATTTATCTACGTCAATTAATATCTGTTCCCTTAAAAACAAATGCCGTTTGTTTTTGGACCACATACGGATAAAATGGATGAATATGCAGATAATCATCCATATCCTGAAAAAGCTCGGTAAAATTTGTCCACCGGAATGTGTGGTTCACATTATCCGGATCGGTCAAAGGGTTAGGGAAAACCGCAGGATGTTCCTCCATAAAGGAGCGTGGCACAAGTTCAAAGGTTATGCCTACAGCCAGATGCATAAAATGAAATGGAAAAGGCGGGAAGGTAAGCAAAAAGCGACACATTTTTACTACGTACTGCCTACTTAAGCAAATAAAAGTGAAAAATTACCATTATTTATTCGGTTGTACTGAATCGTCTATCCCTTGATTTGCCAGGATATCGGCATGGACATTTTCCTCCCTCCGTACATGACAAATTTTCCACGCAGGTATTTTCTGTAAAATGGCTATAAGCTCGTTGTAGAGCGGTAAAATACCCGGACTTTTTACCCGGTATGCACCATTGAGCTGTTTTACCAGGAGTTCACTATCGGTTTTAAAGGTTACTTTTTTGGTCCGATATGCAAGGGCCTTTTGGGCTGCCAGTATCATGGCCTGATATTCGGCAACATTATTCGTGGATTCTCCTATAAACCGGCACAACTCTTCAACACGATGATAATCCTTGTCGTAGATAACGACACCGATGCCTGCCTTGCCTGGATTCCCCCTTGATGCTCCGTCGGTGTGGATGATAAGTTCCCGGAATTCTTCCTGTTTCGAATGTGTAACATGCTCCGGTGAAGCGATATCAGATCGTATTTTCTTTTTTCCGATTTCAGAAATCTCCTGGAAGAACGCATGAACTATTTCTTTTGTAAGCGAAGGGTTTTCCTTCATCAATTTTTCCGTATCCAGGTATCTGGGTATTAGCATTATAAATTCCTGTAAGGATATATTTCCCATATATTGAAATCTATCAGGGTTGAGGTTTTGTCAAAATTAAGAATAGAAGGCAACCATTATCCAAAAAATGGATTATGTTGTTTTTCCTCGCCTATCGTGGTAAATGGACCATGTCCCGGATAAACAATTACATGGTCTTTTAAAGTAAACAGGCGTGTCTTTATTGAATTGATTAGCTTCGTGTATGAACCACCGTAGAGATCGGTCCTTCCAATTGAACCGGCAAAGAGAGTATCTCCAACAAATACTATGTTATTCATGAGGAAACATACACTGCCGGGAGAGTGTCCAGGGGTGTGTATAACCCGTATAACTGCATCTCCAACGGCGATTTCCTGGTTATCCATAAGCGGTTTATATACTTCAGGCCTGGGAATAGGCGGCAGGCCAAAGGCATTTGACGTGTCATCTAAATAATCAAGGAGTGGTATATCTTCCTGATGGAGGAGAAATTTTGCACCAGTTACATCCTGTAAACCCTTCACACCACCCACATGATCAAAATGGGCGTGTGTGTTTAAGAGAAATTCCAGGGTAAGGTTGTGTCTTTTTAAAATACCAAGAATTTCTTCCGGCTCTCCACCAGCATCAATTACCACTGCAGCATTGGTTTTTCGGGAACCAATAATGTAAGCGTTAACGTCTAATGGCCCAACTGTCAGCGTTTCAAAGATTATATCCGGTAAATTCATTATTTCGCGAATTGGATCTTGCAGTAGTATGAGAATGCATTTTTATTAAACAGCTCATTTTCAGTCAGTTTCCTGACGTCAATGGTCTCTTTTGCAAATGTACCGTGACATCTCCTGCATTTCCACAGCTCGTGACCTTTAAACAATCCCTTCTGCCTCTGTATGCCGATAAATATAAAGTTATTCCCATGGCAATTAGGGCATAAAAATTCATTTTGCATAATATTTTCTTTTAAAACCATAATTGACACCTCCCCTCGTAAAACCATCGGACAAAACGTTGAAACAGTCTAAAAATCTGGATATATATTCTAAAATATTCTCAAATAACCCTTCTCTTTCTTGTTACTAGTTGAAACATAATTACCTTTATTTGCAATATCCCTTGAATGCGCGTACTCTAAAAACAACCGGTAATTCATGTATTTTACCCATATACCAAGGTATCAAGTTGTTTTAGTTCTCTGTTCACAAGAAAAGCACACATTTGTTGAACATAAGTAACAATAATATTCACAACAATTATCATGCCACATCCATGGCATCAAAAATTCTGAAATGTTCATTTGAGGCGACGGACTGCCTGATAAAAATTATCATACAAATATCCGGTTATTCTACGAACTTTTACCCCGGTTTTTATCCTAATGAGTTCGTCAGTAGTATTATTATCGGAATTCTATCAGGAAAATTCAAGATAATCCGAATGCCCCATCTGAAAAATCTCCGTTCTCTTCTCTGTTTTATTGGTCTGAATCTTTAGCCCACCTGGAATTATTGTATTTACAACCCCTCGGATTTTATTATTATATATATGTCATGAACTTCTCTGCAAAGCAACACTTAAAAATAGGAAATCATATAAAATACATAGATGAGATCCTTCATAAATGTGATAAAGGGATAGAGTATTGTAAGATTTGTCAAAACGAGTTTGTATGCTCTGAATTAGAAAAAGATGACTTTGGGTTGGAGGATTCAGGTATATCAGATATATTAGCTGCTATCCAACAGACCTTAAATAAAATTCCCGGTTATTTAAACCCTGATAAAAGAAAAGAACTTAAAGAACACATCAAACGATATATTCATGAATCTCCTGTCCATGAAAGGGATATTTGGGAGGATAGTATTCTCAATATATTACTCGATGAAAAGCTTGCCAATCCATTCTATAAACCTAAGGCAAGAATCGGTACGGTCAGGACACTCCTCACCTGTAACGACAGGATTAGTTTTTCTCCGTGCTTAGAATGTATATACCTTGAAAATGAGCACTTGATGCCTGATTCAACAATCCTGCATTGTGAGACTACGTTAAAAAGCACGGAGGCAGTAAACCAGTTCATTCGGGATAAACATATGGGTCTTGCCATCCCGTTTATGACGGGTCATATAAGGTACTGTTTTGAAAAAGGCATCACGGACATATTACCATATAGCAACATAAACGATATAGGGCTTGCAGCCGCCTTATGTTATTATAGTACACTTGCGAAGTTGATCATTCCGGAAAACATTGTTGTAACAGGCGGACTGGATAATCAGGGTAAGGTACTTCAAGTAAATTCTTTAGACGGCAAAATAGAAACAGTTTTGAGAGAATTGCATTTTGTAGAGGAAATTATCATTCCAAAAGGTCATTCGTTAAACATTTTCATCCCTGAAAGCGTAAAAATAGTTGAAGTCGATAATTTCGAACAAACGATAGATATCATCTGTAAAAAACGATGATTTAATGTAATGTTATAGTATCCCATTTAGGAATAGGTTTTTACATTTTCTGTCAAAATATGCAGCCGCCGCTCCCCTGTGGTCGGCCAATAGCGGGATAAACCAACCCCACGCCATGTTTTTTGATTTATTCAGACCAGCAAATCTTCAAACAAATTTCTCATACGTAGCGGGAGGTTCCACTATGGCAAAACGTTTCTTCACTATTTCACTAACTTTATTACTGATTGTCGGCTTATGGGCCGGTAAAGCTATTGCAGATGCATCAAAAAACAAACTGCCTCATAATATTGAACTCTTATCAAACCAGAGAATCGGTGTAGACCGTCGCAGCGGGGTAGATATGTATAAAACACCTTTTGGCAAAATCGAGTTTTTAATAAGCCAAACAGCCGGCTTAGGATACGGACGCCCGGGTACCGAAGAATTTCTTAACGCTGAGATTATTATTAAACTGCAGAATGATAGTAATACCTATGGGTTTAGCTTACCTTCTCTTGAAACGAGCGGACCCAGGGGAGCGATGTACGACACCCTCATGGCGGCACTTATTCATGATCTCCATGTGGAAATCATCTATTATGAAAAGGCAGGAACAAAGCAAATAATAAGAGTTACTGTTAAGAAGTAAATAACTGGGTAATTACAGAAGATACAGAATACGGATTACAGGACGTAGATTACCGACAAAACCAATAATAACTCATGACCATAAACAACCGCTAATAACCAATAACGAGAAAGAAGAACTACCCTTTCTATGCATTCTGCAATTGATCATTAACGTTACTTTACCGGCAATACCTTATTTTGAGGTAGTGGTTTCGATCCATTGGAAAAGCCTTTGTTTTAACTCGTTTACAACATCGGGATGTTTTTTAACAATATTATTTTCTTCCCCGGGATCGCTCTTCAGATCATACAATTCAAATGTATCTTTATCATCGTTTAAACCTTCTTTCCTGAGATCATCAAGAGCATTGTTCGTATGAATGAGTTTCCATCTATCTATCCTTATACACCGGAGTCTGATTTTTTCCATCTCTTTCGTGCTCTGGTATCCACCAAGAACCGTCTCACAAAAGACCGTCTCTTGTTTAGGATATGCAGGAACGGATCGCAAATTCCCTAAGGATTTATCCTCCATAAGTGGGAGCAGGGAATTTCCTTGTAACCCATCGGGAACGGGCAAACCGAGGAAGTCAAGAATAGTCGGCATAATATCGACTTGCTGTACATACCTGTTTATTACTGCATGCTTGAGCTTTTTAGGCCATAAAATAATTAACGGAATACGAATGATCTCTTCGTATAATTTTGCATTCAACGATGTAGATGCATGCCCAAGAAAACCGTGCTCAAATAGTTCTTCACCATGGTCTGAGGTGATAATAATAATCGTGTTGTTAAATATATCCCATTCCTTCATCCTTTCTATAAGCAGTCTGATATAATCGTCCAGTTGCCGTATTTGTCCATCGTAAAGGGTAATAACAGTATCCTTGTCATCGTTATGGAAAATGGCAGAACCCTGCCTGATAACACTTTGCTTTTTTACCATAGCAACGGCTTCAGAATCTGAAGGTGTCTTATCATCTTTCAGAAAGATCGCATCATAAGGACTCGGAGGGTTATAGGGTAAATGCAGCCCGTGATAGTGATACCAGATAAAAAATTTCTGATCTTTGTACGCCTCTAATAGTTTCAGTAAGTCTTCGCCCTCCTTACCCTGGAATTGCTCCTTATTAACTGCATCAAAACCGAGATGCCAGTAATTGGGGATATCAATAAATCTCGGCAGTACGGGAACTGTGTACCCATTCCTTTTTAATATTTTGGGGAGAGTCAGTACATCCTCCTGCAAAGTTTTATCTTTTGCATCTACCGCATGCGCGGGAGGATATAAAGAGGTAAATATTGATATCATGCCGGGAGTAGTCCATGCCGATTGACAAAAGGCATGGGTAAACAACATACCTTCTTTGGTAAGTTTATCAATATTGGGAGTGGTGTTGCGGGTATATCCGTAACAACCAAAATGGTCCGGACGGCAGGCATCAATAGTAAAAAGGAGGATATTCGGCTGATTTTCCTTTGCTTCTAATTTTACGCAAGGAGCAAAGAAAGCCATAAGGAAATACCCAATGATAATGAATTTCAAGTATGCAGACATTTTATTTAGTTTTTTCCCTCCTTCGCAAGCAAAGGAGGTAAAAAACTCGCAAAAAAGAAGTTTTTTACAGAGTCCTGCTATAGTACGATAAAAACTTTTCTTCCATAGCCATTCAACCATTCAGCCATTTACCTATAGCATCCAACAGATGAAACCGAACATCACATAATAAAACAAAATGAACCACGATTTGATTGAACCATCACGGACAAACGAGTTTGTCCGTGCCACCCGATCTAAAATACTGTTCGGTTTCATCTCTTGAGTACTATATGTAATCTATCTAACCATGAGCCATATTTCGATTTTGCCCTTCCTGCTCACTCAGATTTGGTCTTAGTACGAAGAGAATAAACAGTGCCCCCATTCCACCGGAAAGCCAGTTCATAAAGATATCCCTGATATCGAAAACCCGCATCGGCAGGAAACCCTGAATAAGCTCATCGACTGCACCAAGCAAAAATACTAAAATGACTGTGTAATAATATGCATTTCCCTTCCTTACGTCCAGTTTCAATGCCCAAAAGACCACGCAGCTCAGTACCCCATAGAGAAGCAGGTGAAATCTTTCCGCTCCCGTAATACACATATACTTTAGCAAGGCAAGACATGCCATGGATATGAGAAAAAAAGCTAGATAAACGGAAATTTTCCTGACCTCTTTTTGAAATATTAGATAGATGAGAAAATAAGCCCCTAATACACCCACAAGAAGAAGTCCGAGATAATTAATACTATTACCCCATTGACCTAATACAAATCCCCAGAATTTTGGTCCAATGGGCAAGAAGGCATAGATTGCCAGGGTATAAACAACAACTATTCCCCATCGCCATTCCCGGGATATCCTCTTTATAAAGCTGTAATTGATATATATAGTCACTGTATCGTTATATTAACTCCTGTTGTTCATGTCGCAGGGTTCAAGTTGAGCTTGAACTACACTTTTTAAGTACTCAACCAATGTTCATTTTACACTCCCGGTTCGTTCGGGCGAAATAATTTAAAAACTTTATAAGTAATTTATCTTTACAAATGAGTGAACCTACCGACTTTGGCAAACTCAGGGTTGGTTCAATCTTGTAGATTGAACCATACATTTGGAATTGATACACGGCTTTTGATTGGTACCAGGCATAGGGAAACGAGCCAAAACGTTTCGGTTCAATCGTGGACGATTGAACCAATCCTGAGGACACGGACAAACAAACTTTGTCGTTCGACTGAGCTCACGACGAAGTCCGTGCCACCCTGAAGCCGCATACAGAAAATGAAAATTCCTATACAATCAAGTTTTTAAAGTAATCAGGATTGTATGAAATAAGTAGTCAACTTGCAACTTCTGTCCGATTGCTGATAGCCTGACTGCTGACAGCTCACGATCCCTTTTATCAGTCTGAGGTCTTGTCTCGCTAGAATTTAACCGTCAATCCTTGTGCCATTTTAATTTCCTCGGCATGGTTAACAGTCCATGCCGTACGATGGGTTACCACATCAATTAACGTACTGCCCGAAGGTAGTCCTGTTCCGCTCTTCTTGACACCACCAAAAGGGAGATGTACTTCAGCCCCGATTGTGGGAAGGTTTACATAGCCAAGGCCATACTCACAATCCTCCCGGACCCTTCTTGCCTTTCGATAATCCTCGGTAATTACAGCACAAGCAAGACCATAACCGGTGCCGTTATGTACCTCTACAGCTTCATCGATATCTTTTACCGGAATAATAGCAACATGCGGCCCAAAAACTTCCTCCTGCAGTACCCGGTTGTTCTGGCTATGATGCATACGGTATACAAAGGGAGACATAAAGTACCCTTTTTTATACGGATCATCGGTAAGTCTTCCGCCATCCAACAAGACAGCAGCACCCTCTTTTTTTGCAAGATCATTGTACATCGTAATTTTCTCTGTTGCTGCCTTATTGATTACGGGACCCATAAATACAGACTCATCCAACGGGTCACCAATCTTTATCCTCTTTGTTATTTCAACAAATTTTCTTTCAAAATCACGCAATACCTTTTCATGCACAATCAACCGGCTTGCGGAGGTACACCGCTGCCCAGACGTCTTAAAGGCACTAATTACAGCGGCATTTACCGCAATGTCAATATTGGCATCATCAAGGACAATGAGTGCATTTTTTCCCCCCATCTCACAGGCAGCCATTTTATTATCAAACCCTGCGGCAACCTTCCTTATCTCCGATCCTACCGCATTAGAACCAACAAACAGGACTACATGAGTATTTGGATGTTTTACCAATGCATCACCGCAACTTCCCTGCACTACATTAACAACCCCCGGTGGAAACCCGGCCTTATGCGCATATTCGGCGATCTTGCCGCCAACACACGCGGTTTCCCTGGAAGGCTTGAAGATAACAGTATTCCCTTCCACTACTGACGGGCAAATCAACCACAAAGGAACCGCAAAGGGAAAATTCCATGCCGTAATCGCCGCTACAACACCTTTTGGTTTTCTCCGCATGAATGAATCCTTTTCCGGAATTTCAGAGTCGACCACATCACCATGGGGCATTCTTACCGTACCAAACACGTATTGGGCCATGTGGATGCCTTCTGTTACATCGGCACGGCACTCTATAATCCCTTTTCCGCATTCTTTTGCCATGAGGCGGGCGATTTCATCCCGGTCTTTTTTTATCAACTGGGTAAACTCATCAAGGTATTCACCCCGTTTGATGCGTGATACATGCCTCCAGCTATCATTGGCCGCATGTGCAGCGTTGACGGCATTATTTACGTCCTCTTCAGAAGAAAGGGGAAACGTCCCCAATATCTCTTCAAAACGGGCAGGATTCCTGCTTTCAAACCGTTCACCGGAAGTACCATTTACAAACGCCCCATTGATATAATTTTTCTCTTCTGTAATTCCCATATTCTGTCCTCCTTCTAAAAAGGATTTATTTTTATGGTCACTCAAAACAAATTTATGGTCTTTGCAGGGGCGTACTGCTATACACCCCTATCAGTAATTTTGCCAATATTATGACTTTATCCATGTGATGGATTCGCCCCGCTTAATCCCCCCTGCTCTTTATAGAATTGCGGGTAAGGTGGACTGAACGAAGGCGGGGAAGCAAGGCTAAAAACCTGCCCTACGCTCCAATAGGAGACAAAAGTCGCCGAAATCCTAATCTAATGTATACAGGAATAAATTATTCCGCTTTTCTCTGCCCCCGTCAAATTCCAAGATCCTTCCTTTTTTTCTGAATGTGGCTGATCATTGCCCTTGCCGATTCTTTCGGATCAATTTCGATAATTAAGGTACTGCCTGTAATATCATTCAGTTCTCTGGTAAGCATATTAATCACATACGGTGAGCCACCGAGTTTTGGTGTTACACCGATGTGTGTCGTAATACCAAGGGCAATTACGCCCATATAGATAGCGCTTGCCTTTTCAACGACGTGCTCTGCAGCACTCGCCACGAGGGGAAGTTTGTCTATGGAGGTATCCAGATAATCCGCAATTGCCGAGGCCAACACGGCACATCGTGAATTATCTACGCAGGAACCAAAATGAAGGATCGGAGGTATCTTGCCGTTTAGCCCTGCTGCCTTTCCAAGGATATCAAGGACTCCCCGTAAAGAGTCTCCCGCGAGGCTTTTTGACTCGCCGGTCATCAGGCCATGCCTTGCACATGCGGTCGCTGCGCATCCAGTAGCAAGAACGAGGATATTGTTCCTGAGAAGCTCTTTTGCAATCGTGATAAAGCTCATATCGGTCTGAATCTTTGGTGACAGACAACCGGCAAGTACGGCGATACCTTGAATCGAACCATTTGCAATCAAATCAACAAGCGGCTTTAATGGCTTTTCGGGATTTAATTTTGCAAGTACATCCATAAGGACTTCGGCTGAAAACCCGCCGAGAAGATCATGGCCTTTAGCATCTGGCAGGAATACCCTCCCTGCAGAACGATTTTGAAATGCAGCAATAGCTTCTTCAACGATCTGAGTCGCCGCCTTATCGGCATTATCCGGGGTAAATTCAATATAGATATCATTGTCCATCCTGAGTTCCGGCATGGTGGTAATCAATCGTGTATGGAGTTTTTGGGTAATCGCAGAAAGGGACGGATAAACACACTGAACGTCTACACATACTGCATCAACCAGACCGGTACCCACAACAAGTTCCTGCATGATTGTACTGCCCGCCATAGGAATTCCATGCCTTACCAATACCTCATTTCCCGTACAGCAGATGCCAACCACATTAATTCCCTTTGCCCCGGCCTTTCTGGCTTTATCTTCAAGTTTATTCGCATAGGTAACCACCATTTCAGAAAGTACGGGAACGTGGCCGTGCACAAGGATGTTTACCTTTTCCCTGTCAAGAACGTCCATCCCGATTTTACTTTCTTTTGGTGTGGGGGTACCAAATAGAATATCCTGCAGTTGCGTAGAAATGTAAAGGGCCATCATATCAATCACACCAAACTTTAAGCAAGATATCAGGAGATGCCTGGTACTGCTCATCATTCCCTGAACTGTGCTGTGGAGACCCTGAACAATCGCCTCAGCAGCACCTTTTTGGGGAATAAGGTCTGCCTTTACAAGCTTATCAATCTTCTTCGGTGCAAGGGCAAGCGCAAAACTCATTGGTCCTTCACCCGGCCCGATGAGGTCCTCTATGGCCTTTTGTCCTACCTCTTTTGCAATTTCAAGACTATTTTTCCCCTGTGTATCGATTTTCAGTCCCTTTGCAACGGAACGGAGTTTTTCTTCATCCTTTATGGGATAATTTTGAGAACCTTCGGCCGCTTTTAAGAACGTCTTTGCTGTATGTATCGCATGACCAAGATGTGCACTCGCGCCGCTTACCACCGTTTGCAGGAGCATTCCTGCAACCATACTATCGGCCGTTTTACCGCAGGAACTCCGCTTAGTTTTGGGGAGGGTAAGTTTCATATGGAAAGGAATCTCCTCTCCATCTAACCGACAGGGCCCCAGATGACAATTACGGCAGCAGAGCCCGTGGCTTCCAAAAGAACACCTATCCTTCAATCCAAAAGGACCCGCATCATATGCAGCCTGAACATCCCAAACGGTATCAATACCTTTTCGACGTAAAAAGGCAACCGTTTCTTCGATTTGCTTATCGGCAAAACCCTTCCTGCGTAATTCCTTTTCTTTATTTAACCATGTTTGCATATTCTTTTACCTTCTATAATTTTTTCCAAAAATGCCATATATTACTATAATAGCCGGCAGGACGGGCATCACCCCATATACATCGAGCTAAACTGATTTACCGGAAAAGATTTTCTTTCGCCCTTTCTGGGCTTGATATTTTTCTCTTTTTTGCCTTGATGCATATGGGCATCCCCAAAATATCGGTTACTCGTCCATATTGTTTATTTTTGATGGGCAGTAACAGTTCACGTGATGTGCATGACAACCCTCTAAATCCCCTCGGGAGAGATGCAAGATTTTGTTTCTCTCCACGGGTCCCTCCTTAGAAAAGGAGACAAGGGGTTGTATTTTGCATACATTTCAAACCGGCTGCATTTTTGCTGGTGGACATCACCCATCCTACAAGGCTGAACAGTTACGAGTTTTGCAAATATACAATAAAAAATTTCCTTCGTCAAGAAGAGGTCATAAGATCTGACTTCGATCAACTGCATATATCCTACGCTAATCCTCTTTCAAAATTTCCAATGACGGAGCCTTCAACTTTACCCTTATTTTTCATCACAGAGAAAATATCATTTATCATTTCCGGCGTGTAGTCCCTGTAACACAAATCTACCCTGAAATCTGTCTGCCCGGATTCAAGGAGTTTTGGGATAAAGTGGATAATTGAAAAGGGTTTCTCATGTATTACCACCGTCTTACATTCATTATTCATTACTGTGAAATGATCACCATGCTCATTTTCTACCATCATTTGATTGAAATTACACCAGTTCCTTCCAGGACACGTCTTTTTCACATTTGCCCATAAGCACGCCTCTGAAGTAAAGAGCGGCGTATCCTGATAAATAATTGCATCTGTATCCGGATTAAATAACGTTTGTAAGTTATCTTTGCCATCCTCCGGAGACAGCGTATGCCTGCAAAACCCCAATTCTCTAAGTTTTCTGATAGAAAGTGTATTAAGACAATACAAAGGGTAATCGGCGTACAATTGTACATCCTTCCCTTCAAACAACCCTATGGTTCCGAGATTTGAAACCTGAAATCGTTTAAATCCCTGCGAGATCAGCGCGAGCACAATCTTTTTGAAATATTCATAAGTTCCAGACCCACTCCCCATATCTCTCATAATGGACGGCAGCGAGAAAATGGTTTTTTCACACATCGTTAACAATCTATTGGTTATACTATGAGTATTTTCTTGCAAGTGGGTAACGGTTTCACCCGTTAACACTATATAGAGTTTATAAATCATTGATAAGGGAAGAGAATCCAGATAATTCAGTTTATCTATTTTCAAAGATAACCGAAATCTATCTCCCAAAATGCCGTGCTGAGGATGTTCCTTTTTCTCTGATATGGTGTGTAAACCGTTACATTCCGTATGTCTTTCCCTTATCCATTTTTTTATATCCTCGCACCGTTGATTTCCCTTCTCCCGCCACAATTCCGCCAGATTTTGAAAATAATCCCTTCGCATCTCATTAAGCACACTCAGCGGGATAAATAATTCCCCAAATATTTCTGAATAAAAACCGGCTAATTTGAATGGCGTTTCCCCTAAGCGGGAAAAACATTCTTTTATATCTTCAACCTCAGTTATCTTCTGAATCCCTTCCTCTAGCCTTATAGGATAAGTCCTGGAGGATGAAAGGTACCCTGCAGTCCCTTTTATCTCTATACCATTTGATCTCACGATAACCTCCAAACTTACCGGTATTTTAGCGGTTGTAAGCTTTTTGGGTATTTTCGGGGCAAATAACTCCTTAATTTTTTGAGAGGAGAGCAGGTAAAGCCTTGAACCCCGCTGATAACGCCGCTCTGAATGAATCACGGCAGTATCACCTGCCTTTATGCTAAAGACCTTTTTCCCGTTGACCTTTATAGTCTTCACATGGAGCAAAGAGGGTTTTGCATGAAAATTCTCAAATACCTGTAATAAATCCCTCACACCGATATCGGCATCTGCTTTTATGAGAATATATCCCTTTTCTGCCTTTATTACCTCCCCGGCGTACGATCCCCTGTTTGCCGGATAGGATGGATTAATCATGTTCTCAAATACATACGAGGGTGTTGTTTCCCTGCTGAATACCGTTCTTATACGATGGAGGATAGTATGTTGGTCTGATACCTTGCCGTCAATTGCCAGTCGATAGGCATTTGTCACCACAGCCACATATTCAGGAGATTTCATACGTCCTTCAATCTTAAACGAATGGACACCTGCTGCCTTTAGCTCGTGTATATAAGGAAGGGTGAGAAGGTCTTTCATAGAAAAAAGGTATCCTTCTTTTCCCTGTTGAGACTTATAATACATCCTGCAGGGCTGCGCGCACCGGCCGCGGTTCCCGCTGCGGCCGCCTATCATACTGCTGAAAAAACACAACCCGGAATAAGAATAACAGAGTGCCCCATGGACAAAGACCTCTATCTCTGCGGAGGCATTCCGGGAAATCGTGCATATTTCATCAAGAGATAATTCTCTGGCCAATACAATACGTTTAAATCCCATATTTTTCAATTGTTTTACACCGGCGAGGTTATGAATGGCCATCTGTGTACTGGCGTGGAGGTGAAATTGGGGAAATTGAGATTGTATTAAATACAGGAGTCCGAGGTCCTGCAGAATAAGGGCATCAGGGTTTAGTTCTTCCAGAGCAACTAAATAATCGACAACCCTTTCTAATTCCCGGGTTTTGATCAAGGTATTCAGGGTAATGTAAACCTTGATCGACCTCTGGCGGGCATAAGAAATCGCTCTGCTGGCATCATTCAGGGTGAGATTCTCTGCATTTGCACGGGCGCTAAAATCTTTCAGGCCCAGGTAAACGGCATCGGCGCCGTTTTCAACGGCGGCGAAAAAACATTCCAGATTGCCGGCAGGCGATAATAATTCTGGTTTTTTGATAAGGGGTGGTGTATCGGAAACCGGAGATTTTTTGTTCCGTCCTTCATGTATTATCATGGCTAAACGCCTTGCCGAGAGTATCCTTATTGAGTGCCTCGTAAAGGGCGATCTGTTCTTCTACACTTAATTGTCTTACCTTACGCTTACTGCACAAACACAAGGCGCAGCGCTCATCACTGCAGAACTGGCAGTTAAAACAGTCATCGCAGGGGTGTTTTTTATTTTTGCATGTATTCATTCTGTTGCAGCGGGAAATTGTTATTCAAAGTGAAAGATAAAGGAGAGTTTAGCACACACTATATGAAAATGCAAGTATCATAAAGTATGGTACTGAAGGACTAAATCCGCCTCTGATATGGAATTAAGGCTAAGACCTAGGTCGAGGTTGAGTTTTTACTTAGCCTCAGCTTTAACCTTTTTTCGTATCTGAACGAAAACGACCAAAAGAAGAAGTGAAAAAATTTACAAAAAATCAATGAAAAAGTAACGCTTGAGTTAATATGCCAGGTAGTTAATGAACGTGCGGGGAATTAAAAAGTAAAATTTCTGAAATCTGTGGTTACAAATTCTTTTTTAGTCTGAGGTGCCAGGTCTACTTCGCTAGAATTTTACCTGTGGTACCTCTTTTTCTCTCTCTGCAACCTCAAAATATTTTGCTTCGGGTACACCAACGCGCGCAGCAAAGAAGCGGCCAATAAAGCTTTTGGTATAAGCATTAAATTCCCTCACAACATCATTATATCTTTTCCGTTCTACACTAATGCGATTTTCGGTACCTTCCAGGGCATCTTGCAGTTTAAGAAACGATTCATTTGCTTTTAATTCAGGGTAAGTCTCTCGAAGCATTAACAGGCGGGATAAGAAACCTTCGATTTGTGTTGCGGCCTCAGCTTTTCCTTCTACCGTCCCGGCGCTGAAATAACTTTTTCTCGCCTCTGCCAGTTTTTCGAAAACCTCTTTTTCGTGAGAGGCATAGCCTTTCACGGTTTCTACAAGGTTGGGAATAAGATCATACCGTCTCTTGAGTTGTGTATCTACCTGAGACCAGGCATTCTTAACACCTTCATTTAAGGTAATCACCCTGTTATATCCCCTGATATACCAGGCACCGAAGATAACGCCGATACATACAATGATAATAATAACAGGTAATAGTTTTCTCATGGTTTCCTTTCCGTTTGATATTTATTAAAAACTTCGTAACTACCTAACTCTTTTGTACGCTTCGTGCTTCGCGGGCAGAAAGGTACCAAATATCTCATTTACTACCAACGCCCTGATGCGCCCCCTCCACCGAAAGAACCTCCCATACCTCCTCCGAAACTACCAAAGCCTCCGCCGAATCCACCCGAACCAAATCCTCCTCTTGGTCCACCGTAGATAATCGGCGGACCACCCCACCAGGAACGTCGTCCTCTCGTATGAAATAAGAAACGTGCAAGGAATGGCAATACGGCAAACAAGATGAGTAATGAAAGATGCGGATTCTGACGTCCTGCCATCTTTTTTCTCAAGCTACTCATATTAGGCATTCCCGTAATCTTTACATTGTTCTCCTCTGCAATCTTATGAACCATGACAGCGACACCCTGAAATATACCTTCACTGAATTGCCCTTTTCGAAAATTAGGGATAAAAAATGTTCTTCCTACCGTACCGCAAAAACCGTCGGGCAACGTTCCTTCAAGTCCATACCCAACCTCGACCCTATAGGCACGATCATCTTTTGCAATAACAACGAGGACACCGTTATCTTTTCCCTTCTGACCCAACTTCCATTTTGTAGCGAGTTCTATTGCATATGTTTCAATGGGAATGTCGCCTGTTGTATTAATTGTAAGAACGACCATCTGTGCGCCTGTTTTCTGTTCCAGCTCTTGAAGATACCCATTTAGTCTATTCTCCACTGCCTCAGCAATGATCCCTGCCCTATCTTCTACATATCTTTGAGGGACTGGCAATCCTTGTGCATTTACAATCGAACAGAAAAACAGGAAAAATATGAATAATCCAGAATATCGGTAAAAACTTCCTCTACGCATGTTTGATCTCAAATTCATCTACATTTCTGGCAAGGATGTCTAATGTGTGATAGAGATTTTTGAATATCTCCTTGAGTACTTCAAGGGGAGGATAAACATTCCGGGACTTAAGTTCAAGGAGCTTTTTGAATACGCTTACATCTATATTAAGGTGTTCTTCCAGGGCATACAGGACGTCACCCTTTTCTCTTGGGATCTTCTGGTTATGTAAAAACAGGATACCGCGAAATGCAGGAAAATAGTCCGGTAATGACCCCACGAACACATCCATCAAAGTTGCCTTGTTCCCCATTGCCTTTATATAATACAGGCAGAGATTTTCAAGCTTACCTTTCAATTCACGCTCACATTGGAGCCGGATATCAGCCTTTTCAATCTTTATATCCTTTAAAACATCGTCTCCGTAGGCCAATTGGTTGATAAGTTTCATCTCCAGAAACTCTAATGGAAACACCTCTAATGACCTGCAAATATAATTCTTCGTCATAACGAGGGGGGCACGCACCCTTTTCTTGCCGTAACGCTTGCCTAAAGTCGAAATAAAATCAAAAAAAGGGATTTTGATTTCTTTTACGACCAGCAAGGTATTAATATCGGAATTTTTGGGGTGAAAATCATTTGTTACAGCGCTACCGATGACATACATTGATATGATATCTTCTTTGCAGTGAGACAGGATATCGAGGAAGAACGGCTCTATCGTTTTTTGTATTTGTGCAGGAATATAAGATAGTTTAAGTTCTTCCATTCTAGGGTTATCGATGTTTCCAAAAATGAATTTATAAGAAATTACACATTCCTTCCGCTTGCTGCGGAGATTGCAGAAATTATAAAAGAAAAGAAAAAACCATGGGAATTTTTGCCTGTTTTATTTCATTATTCTCCATATTTTTCACACTCCCGGCAGCGAATCTGTGCGAAATTACTTGTTATTTCCCTGCTCTTCCAGTTTTTTTCTCAACGCTATATTTTCCTTCTTCGTCACTTCTAAATCAAAGATAAGATATTTTACATTTAGTCGCAAAGAATCAAGGGTGTCCTGCAGCATTACCAAACTTTTTTTAAGATCATCATATTTTTTACCCATCTCACCCGCCAGCATTTCTAAGCTTTTCCGTTTCTCTTCGGGGAATTGCTTGATCTCTTCAATTAAATTGAGCAATTTTTCATGAAACGTTTGTTCTTCCATAGGAACTCTCCTCTGTCTATTCGCTTGCCATTTTGTATGTCTTCGAAATTTTATAAATTAAGTTCTTACGCACTACAGGTTGGTGCAATCTCAATGTCATTAAGTTAAGGATTATTGATCAAAACAATCCCTTTGCTCCCCCTTTTTTAAGGGAGACTTTTACAGCAGGTGGCTTAACTTAATGACATATGGTTCAATCTTATAGATCGAACCATATGTTCGGCATCGGCCTGTACATCCTCGATTTACGCCAGGCTTACGAAACATGCTGCCAAACGTTTCGATCCAATTGCTGAATCTCTTTATACAACATCAGAATATAAGTCACACCTAATTAAATGTCAAGGTTTAAAATATTTAAGAATAATCATCAGAAAATAACCCGAAAGAAATTTGAAATTGACAATGGTTTCTTTTGCAAATATAATTGATAACTTAGGTGTTCCAAAGTTGGCTGAAATATTTGCCACAGTTTTTATTGTGGCAATTGAGTTTTAAGGAGACTGCCCTTGGAGTGGGAAAAATCTGCGTCATTGCTACTAGAAAAGGTACCTCCCTTTATACAGAAGACTGTCCGTGAAAAGGTGGAAAAACTTGCCCGTGAATGTGGGAAAACATCCGTAACAGAAGCGGAGGTTATCGCTGCCAGAGAAAATTTTATGGGTAAACCAAACTTGCAGCATACCACTGCAAGGAAGCCCATAGATAATAAAAAACTCTCTATCCTTCAGAAATATACCAAATATTTTGACAAAGACGGAAATCCTCTGCTCTGCCAGATAAAAACATGTAAAGGCGCTGAGGTTAATTGTCCGTTTCTCATCATAGATTCCAAAATTCTGGCAGATAAATTACAAGATCGGCTCGTAAAATCAAATTTTACGGAAAGATTGATGGATAAAATTGAAGGACAGATACTTCCCCATCATGCTATGAAATTAGCTGTATCAGGATGTCCAAACAGTTGCTCCATGCCTCAAATTAAGGATTTTGGAGTTCATGCAATAGAACCTGTTTATGTAGATACAGATTCTGAATGTGTCGGGTGCATGAAATGTGTAGAAACCTGCCGGGAAGATGCTGTTACCGTAAAAGATAACCGGGTTTCTCTTGACAAGGAAAAATGCGTGCACTGTGGTCTTTGTGCAAGGGTATGTCCTACTGGTTCAATAAAACCTGAAGAGAAAAAGTATCGGGTCATGATCGGAGGGAAAGTTGGACGTCATCCCAGGTTTGCCCTGGATTTATTACCGCAGGCGGATGAACCCGCGGCAATAAAAGCACTTGAAGTATGTGCAGACATCATCCTCTCAAGTAAAACAGAGCACCGGTTCAGAACCCTTATAGAACAACTAGGAATTGAGGAGATAAAAAAGAAAATATGATACTCTGCGATACCGACAGAAAGATCCTGCACCGTTTACAATCAAACCTCCCTCTCGTATCGAGACCGTTTTTAGCGCTAAGCGAGGAACTTGGTATAGATGAGGATACTATTATTGAACGTGTCAAGTTCATGATTGAAAAGGGATATGTAAGGCGGCTTGCACCTATTATTAATACGCAGGCTATGGGCAGGGAGGCAACGCTTGCTGCTATAAAGGTCCCCGAAGATCGCATAGAAGAGGTGAGTACCGTTATTAATGAATACAGTGGCGTATCTCACAATTACCTTCGAAAGGGTAAAAACACCAGTATTCCCTATAATATGTGGTTTACCATGTCTGCCAAGGATGATGAGGAACTCCATAGTAGATTGAAAGAGATTGAAGACCGCACAGGACTTACCGTGCGAAGTTTGCCAACGGTAAAGAAATTTAAAATAGGTGTACGCTTTAAAATTTACTAAAATAATAATCTTATATAAATTATGACAGGAAAAAAAGAAGATATTGACGTTAAACTTATCAAATACATTCAAGAAGGCTTACCCATCACGAAAACTCCCTATAAAGATATAGGAGAGGCATTAGGAATGTCGGAAGATGAGGTAATACAAAAACTCAGAGAACTACTCAATGCCGGAAAGGTCCGGCGGCTGGCCGCCTCTATCGCCCATCGGAAAATTGGCATTAATGCCAATGCAATGTGCGTGTGGAGGGTACCGAAAGAACGGGTGGATGAGGTAGGCAAGATCATGGCAAGCTTCGAAGAGGTAACCCACTGCTATGAACGTCCCATCTATCCTGATTGGGAATACAATGTCTTTACTATGATCCATGGCTATACGGATGCTGAATGCGAGGCAGTAATTAAGGCTATCAGGGAAAAAACGGGATTAAATGACTACGTGATCCTTTATAGTGAGAAGGAATTTAAAAAGGTTGGGGTAAGGATATAGGAAATACTTGGCAAAGCAATGCTTTAAACCAAGAAAAGAATTTGTAGCTACGATTTCAGAAATATATAGGATCGTGAGCAGTCAGCACAGAGCTGACTGCTTATACAATCATTATCTATAAAACTACCAAAGACGGACTCGCTTTGTTTAATCCACCCTCCAGAACTATCTAAATAGCCTTGTCTCCCCTTTCCCCTGTTCTAATACGTATGGCATTTTCGACAGGGTTAAGGAAGATTTTACCATCGCCTATGCTGCCGGTCTTAGCTTCCTTTACGATGCATTGAATGATCTTATCAACATCCTTATCCGGAACCACCATTTCCATCTGGATTTTCTTTATAAAGTCAGTCTTATACGTTCTACCACGCCACTGCTCGGTAATACCCTTCTGCTGACCATGTCCCCTTACTTCGGTTACTGTCATACCAGGATATCCGATATCTAATAAAGCATCCTTTATTATAGAAAATCTATCTTCTCTTACGATCGCTACAATTTTCTTCATATTTTCTCCTCATAATTTTGAGTAACTGCTGTTATTCAAAATCTCCATCACTTAACCGGTATGGAGCACTGAGTCTCGGATAAGAAACTAATTTACCAGTGTAGATAATTGTTCTTCCCACTCTTAAATCCATAACCTTTTCAAACTTTTTCCAATCAAGCAGGATTTCCACTTCCGCATTTTTATTATCATTTTTCTGGCTTATCCCAACCCGGTTCCAGTCTACTCGCCCCATCCCTTTATAAGATACAACTCCACGCCATCGAACGTATTTCCCTTTATATTTTTCCCATAATTTACTCTTTTCAGAATACGTAAGGATACTCTTTTTACTAAATTGTCTATCCAGCTCTTCAAAAGAAATTTCTATGAAGTTTTTGAATTTCTCATCTGCAGGCTTTGTAAGTTCTCCAGGTACTGATATCTCTTTATCGGGTGGACAATGCTGCACCATTTGTGTTTTATCAGGAAAGGTAGAAACGTTTTCAGACATTGGTGACTTAATTCTTATATCCTGCTTTGCCCGATAAGCCAGAAGAGGCACGATTTCCCCTTCAGCAAATAACCGATAGAATATATTCTTATAATCGTGAATGCTGTTCACGTCATGGGAAAATATTACATCGTTGTGAATGTTTCTCTTTTTGTATGCCAACCAGTTGTATGCACCCGTTATTGATACCCTATTATCCAATATGAAAAAATCCCGTACAAGATCGCCCTCACGCTGTGCTTTTAGAACTCTCACATCAAATCCTTTCTGGATTAATGCTTCTGATAAAGGGGCCATCATATCGCCGGCACCGGATTCTAAGACCACAGCACGGATCTTAACCCCCCTGGCTTTTGCGATTTCCAAATCCTTATCAATATCTATTGCAGCAAAATCATGAATACACATATCTACGGAGCAGCGCGCGTATTCAATTCCCTCTTTTAACCGTTCTTCTATTGCACCTTGAGGGATATAATAAAGGTTATTTGCCGCATACGAGGATTCAGGAAGGCACCAGAGTATTATAATGATCAGGAATCTTTTATTATACACATGTTTTCCTTATAAGCTAAGAATGCCTTAGGCAAATTATTGAGAATATCAGTAGCAATTAAAGAAATTTCACCTGTCTCCTGTGCTGCAACATCACCTGCCGAGCCGTGCAAATACACGCCTAACTGTGCTGCATCGAAAGGTAAGTAACCCTGTCCTAAAAGGGCAGCAACCATGCCTGTCAATACATCTCCCGCACCGGCAGTGGCCATTCCCGGGTTACCAGTTTTATTAATATAAAACTTCTCCCCATTCATAACAATGGTTTTGTGCCCCTTTAATATCAAGGTCACGTTCTTTTTCCCTTTCATGAACACCCTGCATATTTCTAAACGGTTTGATTGAACCTCTTCTGTTGATGCCCCGACGAGCCGGGCCATTTCTCCGGGATGCGGCGTCAGGATGATGTGTTTTTTTACCTGGTCTAATATCCTGGGATTGTCTGCCAAAGCATTAATACCATCAGCATCCAGGACAATAGAACAGTCCAGGGACGGTAATAACCACAGTATTAATTTTTTTGTCTCCGGATACTGGGAAAGTCCGGGGCCGATGGCTATAACATCAAACCGTTGTGAGAAATCGAAAATATCCTGGCGTCCTAATTCTGATAAAGTTTTCAGATGCGTTTCCGGCAGAGGATGAGTCATGACGCAGGGCATTTGAGAAGCCACGATTCCATGAAGACTTTCAGGAATACCCAAAATAACAAGTCCGGCACCAGCACGGAGGGCTGCAGAGCTGCAAAGGTATGCAGCACCGGTCATACCACTCGAGCCTGCCAGCACAAATATACGTCCATAGTCCCCTTTATGTGTATCAGGCTCTCGGGAGAAAATCTTCGGCGTATCTTTAACCTCATACATAAATCACTGACTACCTCTCGATCAAGTTAATACTGATATCTGATACTTCATGCCAGCACAATGTATTTACTAATTCGTCTTTATTTCTTTGTTCGATTAATTAAGGAGGCTACATAAGCTGCTCCAAAACCGTTATCAATATTCACAACTGAAACACCAGAGGCACAACTGTTCAACATGGATAAAAGCGGCGCAACTCCATAAAAACTGGCCCCATAACCAATACTCGTAGGTACACCAATAACAGGGCAATCTACGAGTCCCCCCACAACACTAGCCAAGGCCCCTTCCATTCCTGCCACAACGATAATTACGTTTGCTTTTAACAGTTCTCCGTGGTTTTTCATTAACCGGTGGATGCCTGCTACACCAACATCGTACAATACCTTGACATTATTACCCATAATTTCTGCCGTTACTCTCGCTTCCTCAGCTACAGGAATATCAGAAGTGCCCGCTGTTATAATTAAAATAAGTCCCTTTTGAGGTTTTCTGCGCGTCTTTCGAATAGTAATGGCCCTTGCCTGTTCATGATAAACAGCCTCCGAAAACTTCCGGGAAACAGCTTCATAGATTTCCATAGTAGCACGGGTTGCGAGCATATCGTTTCCGCCTGCAATGATATGTTCAACGATTTTTACCACCTGATCTCTGGTCTTGCCCAGACAAAAGATTACCTCCGGAAAGCCACAACGAATTTTGCGATGACTGTCTACTTTCGCAAAACCGATGTCTTTATAAGGTAATTCCTTGATCTTATCAAGGACATCATGTATTGGCACCTTTCCGGTCTTATAACTTTCTAATAATTGTTTGATTACATCAATATCCATATCTTTTACACTTCATTGTTATTCGATTGTACATGAGATCAATTTTAACAAGGATATTAAAATACTGCTATATCTAAAAGGATTCGTTATAATTTTTTATGGAATAGCTTCGATATCAAGCTGTGCAATATCTCCCTCTAAATACTTCTTATAGGCTAGTCCTGCTACCATAGCAGCATTATCCGTACACAGCTTGGGAGAAGGAAAATATATCGGGATATTTATCTCCTCTGATCTATCCTTCATTCTTTGCCGCAGGCTGGAATTTGCTGCCACACCACCGCCTATAAGTATTCCGCGGGTATTATATACCTTAGATGCAAGGATGGTCTTATCTACCAAGACATCGACCACTGCCTCCTGAAAACTTGCGGCAATATCCGCTACCTTTTGATCAGAGGGTGTTTCTGACTTAGACATCTTTGAATCTTGCCCGCGATAGTAATATAACACCGCAGTTTTCAGTCCGCTAAAACTAAAATCAAGCGATCCCCTTTCAAGATATGATCTTGGGAATGCTACCGCATTCCGGTTGCCTTGCCGTGCGAGTTTGTCAATAATCGGGCCTCCAGGATAACCCAGACCTAATATTTTTGAAACCTTGTCAAATGCTTCACCTGCCGCATCATCAATTGTTCCTCCCAGCAGAAGATGTTTCGTTTCACTTTCTGACAGGAAAAGGGCAGTGTGTCCACCGGAGACAACGAGGCTCACTACAGGATACGGTATATCCTCGCTTTCGAGATTATTTGCATAGATATGAGCATGGAGATGATTTACCGTTATGAGTGGTATATCCAGCACCATGCATAGAGTCTTGGCTGCCGTCATACCAATGAGCAGGGCACCAATGAGGCCAGGTGTATTTACAACTGCAATCGCGTCTATTTCAGCAAGCTGTATCTTTGCATCAATAAGGGCATTATCAACAACGCTAATGATAGATTCTAAGTGTGCCCGACAGGCAATTTCAGGAACAACACCTCCGAACTGCCTATGTAACACCTCCTGGGAGAGAATAATATTTGATACGATTTCTCTTCCATCTTTTACAACGGCGGCAGACGTCTCATCGCATGATGTTTCAATACCTAAGATAAACATCCCATAAAAAAGGCAGGAAATATTCCTGCCCTGGTAAAATTACTTACGAGTAAATACTATTTTCAGTTTTTAGGGAATCTTTGCACGTTTTGTATAAACTTCTATACCCCTTAGTATATCTATAGCCCTTTCGAGCTGAATATCTATATATGCGAGCTTTTCTTTTTCGGCAGGTATCCCATTCAACACCGCATCCTTTTCCTCAGTCTCACTTTTTCTCACGTCAATATTTGCTATCGATAAGTGCTCATGCAAAGCCTTTGTTTCTGAAAAACTCAATGAGACTTTTATATGCGGATCAATTCCTTTTTCATGAATGCAAACCCCCGATGGTGTATAATATCGGGCAGTAGTCAATTTCAAGGCAGATTCTCCATCTTCTACAGGAATTAAACTTTGAACAGACCCTTTACCAAATGTTTTGATACCTAATAATAAACCACGTCTGTGATCTTTGATTGCACCCGCAACAATTTCTGATGCACTTGCACTTCCGTTATTCACCAATACTATAAGCGGAAAATTGGAATACGTTCCCTGTTTTTTGGCCTTGTATATGAAGTTTTGCGTCTTGTCCCTTCCTCTGGTAGAGACAATTACCCCCCTCTCCAGAAATCTGTCAGCCATTTCGACAGCGGCACTTAGCAGTCCACCTGGATTGAATCTTAGGTCCAACACCAACCCTTTCATATCCTTTTTCAGTAAATCTTCAATTGCTTCATCCATGTCCTTCACAGTATTTTCCTGAAAATTGGACACTGCGAGATAACCAATTTTATAGTCGCTATCCACTATTCTGGCGCCCCGGATGCTTCTTACATGAATCTTTGCACGTTCGATAGTAATATCTACAGGAATTGTATTGCCCTCATGGACAACGGTCAGGGTAATCTTTGTTCCCAACTTACCCCGAAGCTTTTTTATTGCATCCCGGATGGTCATATTTTCCGTAGATTCACCATCAATCTTAATAATCCGATCTCCTACCAATATTCCTGCTTTAAATGCAGGTGAGTCAACAAGTGGAGTTATCACGGTCAAGAGGCCATCCTTTATAATCACTTCGATCCCCAATCCCTCGAATTCACCTTCCGTTTCAATTTTAAGTTCTTCTAATTCTTCCTGGCCGAAGTATTGGCTAAAAGGGTCAAGGCCTGAAAGCATACCGCGATACGCATTGGTAAGGACTGTGTTCAGTCCTACTTCATCGACGTATTTCTCCTGCAGTACCTTTACAACTTTAATAAACTCTTCAAACTCCTCATAAATACTCTTTTTGTCCCTATGGATACTCTCTTTAATTTCAACCTGAGGCTCTTCTGGAGGTTTTTCCTGCCCGAATGAAGGTGTATTTATTGATATGAGGGTTGTAAGTAATAAAAAAATATACAATCTTTTTTTCATCTTTTCTTGCGTTCAACAGCACGTCTTGCCGCTAAAACAATATCTTCTGGCGTGAGGTGATATTCCTTAAAGAGGATGTCTGGTTCTCCCGACTGACCAAAGCGGTTATCAATACCAATCATCTCAATAGGTACAGGGCAGGTTCTGGCTAATAAAGATGCGATGGTGCTTCCCAGGCCACCTTCCAGCACATGCTGTTCTGCAGTTACCACGGCTTTGACTTGCTTTACAACACCTACAACAGTTTCCCGATCCACGGGTTTTATAGTATGCATATTGATTACCGTTGATTCTATTCCTTCCTTTGATAATATACCAGCAGCGATAAGTGAGTTAGCAACTAATGCCCCGCAGGCAATAATCGCTACATCCCCTCCGCTTCTGAGGATGTTCGCCTTCCCAATGGCAAAAGGGTCTTCCTGCTTTGTAATTACGGGTATTGCAGCCCTGCCCAGTCTAATATATACCGGACCCTTATAGTCAACTGCCGCAAAGATCGATTTTCTCGTCTCAACTGCATCACACGGTTCAATAACCGTCATAGTCGGAATTGTCTGCATCAGGGAAATATCTTCTATACACTGGTGTGATGCCCCATCTGGCCCAACTGATACACCGCTGTGCGTAGCAACAATTTTTACATTTAATCCACTATAACAAATGGTATTTCTAATCTGTTCCCATGTCCGGCCTGTAGCAAAGATACTGAAACTGCTTACAAAGGCTATTTTGCCGCAGGTTGCCAGCCCTGCAGCCGTATTCATCATATTAGCCTCGGCAACTCCCATATTAAAAAATCTATCAGGAAACTTCTTGCCAAACTTGGCTGTGGTTGTAGATTTGGAAAGATCGGCATCTAATACTACGATATCTTTGTTTTTTTCTCCTAACGTTACGAGTGCGTCACCATATGCCTGACGCGTAGCAATCATTTCAGCCATTTTTATACTTTTTCACCGTTTATAATATTCACCACAGGGCACATGCAGCTTACCCCTACAATTATCTCTAATATCTTGTAACTGACCCGAATGATCCAGAAGAAATAAAATCCGAAGCACCGTTTTCCCGGCACGGGCCATGGACATAAATTTCCCGCTTCAATCCTCTAACCTCTGGTTCCTTATAAACTTCCTTTCTCTGCATTCCGGCAACCTCTCCATAGTATAGTATAGTCGATCATCCCTGGCTATTTTAGTTCAGCCAATGCACGCTCCGCCTCTTCTTTTGAAGGTGCCTTTCCATGCCAATCAACCTGGTTTTCCATGAATGAGACCCCCTTCCCCTTGATGGTCTTTGCCACGATGACAGTTGGTTGATTCTTTACCTTTTCAGCCTCATCATAAGCAGACAAGATAGATTTATAGTCATGTCCGTTAATTTCAATTACATGCCAGCCAAAACCACGCCATTTATCGGAAATGGGATAAGATGACATGACTTCATGAATAAACCCATCGATTTGAAGTCCGTTTTGATCAATAATTGCGCAGAGATTATCCGTTTTATAGTGACTTGCCGCCATTGCGGCTTCCCATACCTGACCCTCTTCAATCTCCCCGTCACCCAGCATTACGTATGTCCGGTAGTCCTTTTTATCTAATCGTGCAGCCAGAGCAATTCCTAAACCAACTGAAAGACCCTGTCCCAGAGATCCCCCGGATATTTCAACTCCTGGCGTCGTTTTCATACAGGGATGTCCCTGAAGAACGCTCCCAAACTGCCTCAGCGTGTCGAGCTTATCGACACTAAAATAACCAAGTTCCGCAAGTGTAGCATAAAGCGCCGGACAACCATGGCCCTTGGATAATATAAATCTGTCCCTATCCGGCCAAGCGGGCAGTTTTGGATTATGTCTTAATTTGTTATAAAAAAGTGCAACCAGCAGGTCTACCGTTGATAGTGAACTGCCAGGGTGACCGGAACCTGCTTTGGTTATCATCCTTATAACATGTCTCCGGATTGTCTTTGCATGTTCTTCTAAAGATTTAAAATCTAAGAGTTGTAAATTTTTCATAATAGCATGAGCACCAAGAGAACAAACACTTTATGTTTTCGTTACATCAATTTATACTAACTAAAAGTCAGAACATTTCATTGCAAGCTATTTTGTATGCGGGGAAAGGTGAATAAAGGCAGGAGATCGGAGAACAGGCGTATATGGATATTTATTCCGTATCTGAAGCGACAAAATTTTGAATTATCCAATTTAAAATTATACACTTCACTTTTCAAAATTAAGTGGTGGGCAGAGACGGGATCGAACCGTCGACACCAGGATTTTCAGTCCTGTGCTCTACCAACTGAGCTATCTGCCCTTCTCCGTTTTTGGCCGGTTAGATGTAAATAATACTTGTTTTATATTATAGGCGTGAGGTATAGATAAGTCAAGATTTTTTATCATTGATTTCTACCGTGTGATAATTTGCTTCACATAGATATGCGTTAAGACCGCATTCAAAAACAAGAAAATGTCATTCCGAATAAAGCGAAGCAGAATTATGTTAGAATTTAGAAGCTGTATCTCCGGGTTCTAACATCCAATCTCTAATTTCCAATCTACGGAAGGATTCCTCGCTCCCTCGTAGCAAGAAACACGCTGAGTTTTTTCGGATAGGTCAGGGAATTAGCCGTTTTTATTCCCTATATTCTATATTTATGAACCCCTCATCACCGAGGCTACCTGATACTTCTATAGCTACCGGCAGAAACCGCTTTACAACCTCTATATTCGTCAACAGATGTTGTGTAACCCTAGGTGTAACAAATTGTGATGATCCCTTCGCAAGGGCGAGGGGAATAATGAGCTGATCAGCAAGGTATTCATCGATAACACCCCTGGTTTTCAGAAAAGAAAAGAATTCGTTACAGGCTTCATCGGCAACAGTTTCCGCACGTTTTCCAAGGGCACCTAAGCTAAAGTAACAGCACTGGCTGTGTTCAAATTTCCCTATAAGCAGCAGCATTGTACCCTTTCCGGAAGAGGCTCTTTCCTCCACGAGTATCTCATGTGGTATACCGAATTCAGAAAGCCTTTTCCTTGCCTGTAATTGTTGCCGTTGTGCAATATGTATATCCAAATTACTTACCATGGATATTCCGTTTACCTGAATAAGTTTTCCTCTATTCTCAATCCGTAACGGGCGTTGTGGGGTTGCCAGATTTATCATGACTGAGACCACACCGTTACCACGCGGGTAAAACCCGGCCATAGGGGATTGTATTTCTGCATGAAAACCAATCTGTTTAAGATAGCACAGCCACTGCTGTATGAGGTAGTCGATACACGGACTATATATAACATGTGTACCACCAGTAATGGTAACGGATGAAGGTTTGTTTGCCAAACCGAGTGGATAAAATATGGTCTGTAGAACGAGAGAAATAGAACCTGCCGTGCCAATATTGATATGATACGCCCCCGATTGTGTATCTCCAGGACAAAATTTAAGATATGTAGATCTGAGTTGATTCCCAATAACCTCTGCATTGCAAATTTGAGCAGTGGCGTTGACTGCCTGCAAATGCTGATAACTAAGCCCCGGTGTTTTTCTGTTTGCCCGGATGTTATATATTTCAAAGGGGGTTTTTGTAATCGTCGATAACGAAAGGGAGGTGCGAAGAATCTGTCCTCCCCCTTCGCCGAAAGAACCGTCAATTTTCACAAGATCTTCTTGCATATGCAAAAACCCTACAAGCGGTTTATCTGTGCAAATAAGTCAAGTTTTTAATACACGGTACAGAGATGCGCGATACATGATATCATGTGTCGTGCATCTCATTTTTCATTGATCTGGAACTCTGCCTCGTTAGCACTTTAAAGGGCGCAAAGAAGGCAGAGAAAGAAATTTTTGAGAATCTGGAAATTAGAAGACGGAAATCTAACCTTTAACTTCCAATACCTATGCGACTCAGCATCCTTTATGGTAAATTGAACTGGCGCTAAAAAATAAAGGGAGTAGAACGTTTTTACCCGTTCTACCCCCTTTCGAACTTTATGTTTATCGTCAGGATATTATAAGTTAGAACTTATACACAAATTTTAATTTATTTACCAAATCCCCTTACAATCCCAACTAACCCGTCAAGATCTGCAAGGTCAACTCCAAGGTCCGAGAGTTTTACATAATTTGGATTCTTAGTGCCGTTCGTCATTGATTCCTTCATCTGTGCATCGGTCCTGGACTTTTGATATTCCGAATTTGAAAAATCTGGTACACCAAATTGTTTTCCTGCTTCACTACCTTTTCCATCCGCACCATGACACAGTTCACAGGTGTCCTTATAAGTCTTCTGGATATCTCCTGCATTCACAACAGAACTGGAAAAATTAAGATACAGACCAAATATCGTTGCCACAGGAATTGCGCAGTAACTAAAAATCTTTTTCAACGGGATTTCCTCCTAAAAATAAAAAAATACCATACATTTTTACATAAAGTGTCACGAAAATGTTTTAGAATAAGTCCTATGGTACTCCCCTGGAATACTCATCACCCCCAATCAAAATCACTTTATTTTCAATTCTATAAATTTTATGATGTTATTCAAGTCTATTCTATGAAAAACAGGTATTGGAGAATTTGTTTTCATAATACTTGTAATCTTTAGATGATGTTTGTAATCCCCGCCAGACGATTGTATCCGATGATTATTTTTATAAATTTCAATATAAGGATATCGCCACTTTTTATAACCCTCAACAAGTACAATATCAACACCGCAATAGTCTTGTTTGACAATATCCCTTATTGACGGAGGTTTTCGGCCAACCCTCTTTATGACTGCTATCTTTTTCGATGAAGATATTGAGACTACATCGGCCCCTGCCTTGTAATATTCGTATGTATCTTTTCCCTCATAATCGATTTCAAAAAAAGGAACATTGTACTTAATCGTACCGACCTCATATCCTTTTCTCTTCAAACGAGGGATAAGAAGCTTTATCAGTGTGGTTTTGCCTGCGTTTTGTTTACCAATGATCAAAACAACGGGGATATCTTTTGGCAATGGTCGTTAGCTATTCTTTTGGGAATTTAATTTACCGATACCTGCTGATTACAAGATTTGATACTATACTATCACACATTTCGAATCTTCAGACATTTATGATACGACCCAGGATGAATTTGAACATTGTCCGTATCACAATTTTGTTTTCACTTAAAATTTCAATATGGGTAAAATCGTAACATCTCTTAAAAATGGTGTCAAGCACTTTCCGGATTAGATAAATTTGTAAAATGTGTATGTAAAAACAGATGGATTTATTATATAATATTTTGTTTGTTATTGATCTGTTTTCTTAAATCTCTATATCGGGAACAAATCCCCTGGTATTTTTTGTTAACTGAATCTGACCAAGGGTGCATAAATAATCTTATTTCGGAGACAGAGAATAAACGAAAATCGTTTCGTGAAAATATTGTATCTTAAATTCTGAATAATCAATAATCCACGGTGGAGGAGTAAATGGAGTCAGACGTTAGGCAGATTACAGAGAGGGTTAAACAAGAGAGTGATTTTGTTAATACCCTAATGTATGAAGTTGGCAAGGTAATTGTAGGTCAAAAATACTTAGTTGAAAGACTGTTAATAGGTATCCTCTCAAATGGACATGTATTATTAGAAGGGGTACCGGGACTGGCAAAAACGATGTCGGTCATGACCCTGGCAAAGGCAATGCAAGCCGGCTTTCAAAGGATTCAATTCACACCGGATTTACTCCCTGCCGATTTAATCGGAACCCTCATTTATAATCCCAAAAGCGGTGATTTTACCGTACGGAGGGGCCCTATCTTTACTAATATCGTTCTGGCGGATGAGATTAACCGAGCTCCCGCAAAAGTACAAAGCGCACTCCTGGAAGCAATGCAGGAGAGGCAGGTCACAATCGGAGATCAAACATTTACCTTGAACGATCCATTTCTTGTATTAGCCACCCAAAATCCGATTGAACATGAGGGTACTTATCCATTGCCTGAGGCACAGGTAGACCGTTTTATGTTCAAATTACATATCACCTACCCTGACAAGAAGGAAGAACGGGAAATTATGGAGCGCATGGCATTAACAAAAAAGGATTTTCAAGTAAATCCAGTAATCACTCCCGAAGATATCCTGCGATTACGCGCCCTGGTCGATGAAATTTATATCGATGAAAAAATCAAGGATTATATCGTTGATATTATATTTGCATCAAGGGACCCAAAAGCATATAACCTTGAACTGGAAGAATTCATAGAGTATGGAGCGTCTCCACGTGCAACAATCTACCTTACCCTTGCTGCTAAAGCACATGCGTTTATCAGAGGAAGGGGATTTGTAACTCCCCAGGACGTAAAATCTATTGGTATGGACGTACTCCGGCACAGGATAATCGTAACATACGAAGCTGAGGCAGAGGAAATAAGCCCAGAAGATATTGTACAAAAGATATTTAACAATGTAGAAGTACCATAAATAAGCAGTTCAAACTGCATAGTCGGCTGAACCGTTTCTATCCATTTATGATCTCAAAAGATATATTAAAAAAAATCCAGCATATACAAATCCATACACGTCGCCTTGTTAATGAAGCCTTTGTGGGTGAGTACCATAGTGTTTTTAAAGGAAGGGGGATGGAGTTTGATGAGGTACGGGAATACCAGCCAGGGGATGAAATCCGAACGATTGACTGGAATGTAACAGCACGTATGGGCCGTCCCTTTATTAAGCGCTTTGTAGAAGAACGGGAATTAACCGTGATGCTCCTTGTGGATGTAAGCGCTTCAGAGAATTTTGGGTCGATAAAACACCTGAAAAATGAAGTGGCAACAGAAATCTGCTCGATGATCACCCTCTCTGCGATAAGGAATAATGATAAGGTTGGCCTAATCATGTTTACCGATAAAATTGAAAAATTCATTCCTCCGAAAAAAGGGACAAAACACGTAGTAAGGGTAATCAGAGAACTTATGTGTTCAAACCCTACAGGAAAAGGAACAAATATATCTATCGCTTTAGAATACTTAAACAAGATATGCCCCCGCAGATCCATCTCTTTTATTGTCTCAGATTTTATAACTCATGATTATGAACATGCACTCCGTATCGCAAATAAAAAACATGACACGATCGCAGTTACTCTTGTTGATCCCAGGGAACAAGAATTACCAAATGTAGGTTTTATCGAGTTAAAAGATGCGGAATCAGGTCAGATTCTCTTGATCGATACCGCAAATCCGGTGGCAAGAAAAGAATTCAATAGCCTCTATAACCAGCAAAGACAAGAACGGTCGAGGTTGTTTCGGTCGATGGGTGTTGATGAAATTACCATCAATACAAATAAGCATTATGTAGAACCCATTATCCGTTTTTTTCGAATGCGTGAGAAGAGATACTAGTTTTTCATCAAGGTACTCTGAAGATATTTTTTTCAAAAAACTCTATTGTTACAACCAGACTTATTTTTGTTAATTTTTTCGGTCTTATTTCATTTGAATTATGGCTATAAAAAAGCACTTCATATCCCCAGGTACCCTATTGATTTCCGTATTTATTATATATACACTGATACCTTTGGGAAGTATCACATTTGCCCGGGAATCAAACAATAGAGAAGGCACAGCAGCGATAGAAGTAACCACGCACATCGATAAAAATGAAGTAACAATCGGTGATAAAATAACATTGAATATCCGTGTAAAACACAAAGATGGCATCACCATAGAGTTTCCTGAACCAAATCAGAAATTCGGTATCTTTACGATAAAAGGAACAGGGATCGTTGGAGTATCCAAATCAGAAAATGACGGGTATTCTACTACTGAACGAAACTATGTGCTGAACTCATACGAGATTGGACACCAAATAATTCCACCGTTAAAAATAAAATACCGGGACAACCAAACCCAAGGTGAAGTTGCTACCGGTGAAATAGCAATTGATATTAAGGGAATTTTAAAAGAAGGAGAAACGGCGACAGATATAAAAGATATTTCGCCTCCTGTCGATATACCTACAAATTTCAGGCGATTAATCCTGTGGATTTGTGTAGGACTTGCAGCACTCCTGTTATCCTGTGCTATTTACTGGTTCATTGCGAAACGGAAAAAGATTCAAAAAAGGCAAGAGCAGGTAATCATAAAACGGGCACCGTACGAGGTTGCTTACGAATTACTGGAAAAATTAGCGAAAGAAGATCTCATTGCAAGAGGTTTCGTTAAGGAATATTACTATCGCATAACAGATATTATACGACACTATATTGAAGATCAGTTCGGTCTATCAGCACCAGAGCGTACAACAGAGGAGTTTCTTATAGAAATGGCACATACAAGTACATTAAACAACAACCACAAACTTTTGATACGGGAATTCCTTGAGTATTGTGATATGGTAAAATATGCGAAGTATGGACCGTCACATATCGAGGTAAAAGAAACCTCCGATATAGCAAGACGGTTCGTTGATGAGACGAAAAGGCATTCGGAAGAAAAGGAGGTGATCGCTGGTAAAAACAATGGATTACCGTAAAAAGGAGCGATTTTGTAACAATATCTCTTATAAACCTTTTCAAAAAGGGTAAAAAAATGGTAAAAGCACCGGAAAAATTCTTGGATGAATATTTAAGTCATGAGAAAGGTTTAGAAAGAAAGGGAAAGACGGGTACAAAATTACCAAAAGCAAAGATACGGGAGGCTTCCGACGAAGAGCGTGCGAGACTGAAACAGAATTTACAAATATTATGGGATATTTGTCATACTCCGGAAATTAAAGAAATCCTTTCCAAAAAACACAAAATCCACTTTTTGGATATAGAGAACGCTCAGGTAAATGTAAATTTAAGTTACGTAGACAAAGGTATTTCTATGGAATATGAGTTAGACATGGGTACCAAAAAAGAACTTGCAGGCGCCCGAATATATAAACAGGGGGAAACCCTTCTGAACCGATATTTTACTTCTGAAAAAGGAGTGGAAGAGATTCTCAAGACAAGCAATGCTATACTCCAGGCGATAGTAGACGTTCTGATAGAAAAGGAACTTTCCGAAACAGATGTCTGGAACACTATTGCAAAAGGAGAACGAATTCATTTATCAACCCTATCATATTTTGTTTAAGAATAATTATTTATTTCTATGGTTTTTCATGATCCACTAATACTGTTATTAATTGTTGTTATTCTACCACCCCTTCTGTATTTCTATTTCCGCCGCAGGGGAGCGAACCAGGTACTCTTTCCCTCTTTAGAAACCATAAAAAAACTGAAACCTTCGTTCTTTCAGCGTTATCGATATATAGTAATTATCCTCCGGTCTATAGTTATCGTACTGCTGGTGGCTGCCCTTGCCCGACCCCAATATGGAAACGAGCAAACAAAAGTAACAACAGAAGGAATAGATATCGTTCTTGCTGTAGATGTTTCCGGAAGTATGCTGGCAGAAGACTTTGAGATAGGCGGTAACAGGTACAACCGGCTTTATATTACGAAACAGGTGGTAAAAGATTTTATTGAGAAACGCACCAATGACCGCATTGGCCTGGTTGTTTTCGCCGGGCGGGCCTACACCCAGTGCCCGATGACACTCGATTATGAAATGCTGCTGCAACTTTTAGAAAAGGTAGGCATTGGAATGATCGAAGACGGCACGGCGATAGGTTCCGCCATTGGATCATCTGTAGACAGGTTAAAAAATACAAAGGCGAAGAGTAAAGTAATTATCCTGCTGACAGATGGAAGAAATAATGCAGGAGAAATAGACCCCTTTACAGCCGCAGAAATAGCAAAAACTTTTGATATTAAAATTTATGCCATAGGTGCCGGCACGAAAGGCCTTGCACCATTCCCGGCGTTTGACTTATTTGGGAATAAAGTAATGAGACAGGTAAAGATTGATATCGATGATGATGCGCTTCAGGAAATTGCAAAAATTACTGACGGACAATATTACCGGGCAACCGATACAAAGTCACTGAGAGAAATTTATAACCAAATAGACAAACTCGAGAAAACCGAATCTGAAGTAATTCAATATACAGAATACAGCGAATTATTTCATTACTTTTTACTGCCAGCTTTTGGTTTGTTGCTTTGTGAGCTAGGTTTAACCAAAACTCGATTAAGAAAAATACCTTAATGAAATCGTAGCAGTTTTTGAGTGGTACGGACAAACTTTGTTTATCCGTATCCTCAGTCGTGTAGTCATGTAGGGTGGGCATTGCCCACCGGAAAATAAGCAACGTGGTGGGTGAGCAATACTTTGATGGGTAATGCCCACCCTACGGGTTAACTTGAAAATGAAATACGGAAATCTTCATTACCTTTATTTACTTCCTATCATCCCCCTCTTAGTAGCGGGGTATATTATTGTTTTCAAAAAGAAGATAAAAGACTTGCATAAATTTGCAAGTATCGAATTATTACAAAAAACCGGACTTTCAATAAATCGGGGCAGGCCGTGGCTCAAAGCTATTTTGATAATCGTGGCCGTACTCTTCTTAATATTTTCGCTTATTGAACCTAAGTGGGGTTATCACTGGGAAGAGGTAGAAAAAAAAGGCATTGATATTGTAATTGCCCTAGATACCTCCCGGAGTATGCTGGCCGATGATGTGAAACCAAACCGGCTGGAGGCAGCGAAAAGAGAAATCGAAAATTTGTTAAACGTATTGGGAGGGGACCGAATCGGACTTGTCGTATTTTCAGGCTCAGCATTTACATACTGCCCGTTAACATCTGACTATGGGGCTTTTCATCTCTTCCTGAATGATGTAAACACCAATATTATTCCACTTGGAGGGACTAATTTATCTGAAGCAATACAGAAAGGGATTTCTACCTTTGAGACAAACTCAAAAAATCAGAAGGCTATCATATTAATCACTGATGGTGAAAACCACGAAGATGACCCGCTCAAAACAGCTACAAAGGCAAAAGAATTGGGTATTGCTATTTATACCGTAGGTATCGGAAAAAAGGACGGCTCCTATATCAGGATTAAAGATGAAGGTGGACGGGAAACACTGATGAAGGATAGATCCGGACAGGTCATTAAATCAAGACTGGATGAAATTATCTTAAATAAAATTGCATTAGAAACCGGCGGGTTATATACGCCAGCATATACAAGACAGTGGGGACTGGAAAAGATTTACAAGGATAGTATTGCAAAAATAGAGGAGTCCACATACAAGACACAACGGGTAAAAAAATATGTAAACCGCTACCAGATTCCTCTTTTTATTGCCTTAGTCCTGATTGCCTTAGAAGGTTTTTTGATAAATAAAAAGTAACGCTGTCAGCTATCAACGGTCATCCTGCAGCTTCGGTCAATTTGATCGTTAGAACCTACAGCTTTTAATCCGGCTGTGACTACGCAGTGCCAGAAGTTATTTTATGTACAATAAAATGAAAAGACAGATAATACATTCTTTCTTAATCTTATTCCTCGGATGGTCATCTGTAGGATGGATAGACCCATTGGCCGATAAAATAAGAGAGGGGAATTCACTTTATCATAATGGCAAATATGATGAAGCGTTAGACAAATATGTAAGTGCACAGGTAAACGCTTCCGATGCTTTTTCAAAAAAAGGAACAAGTATACCGCAGCTTGATTTTAACATAGCGGATACTCAATACAAGAGAGGCAAATATCACGAGGCCGCTCAACTATTTGAAAAAGGAATACAATCCAATGATATCAAAATGAAAGCAAAATCCAGCTTTAACCTTGGCAATTCACTGTATCGTCAGGGCAAAATGAAAGAGGCATTGGAATATTATAAGGGCACCTTGGATTTTATCGATGAAGCCGGGGCAAAAGATCATGAGCTCAAAACATTGAAAGATGATACAAAATATAACTACGAGTATGTTGAAAAAAAGATGAAAGAACAACAGGAACAAAATCAAGAACAGGAGGAACAGCAGCAGCAGCAGCAGGAACAAAAACAGGAAGAGGAAGAGAAAGAGGAAAAAGAAGACGATAGACAATCTCAGGAAAATGAGGGTAAAGAAAACGACAAGAAACAAGAACCACAGGAAGATAAGCAAAAGTCTCCCGAGCCGGAAAATCCGCAGGAAGAAAATGAAAACAAAAATGATAAACACCCTCAACAGTCTGAAAAAGATGAGCAAAAAGATCAGCCTCAAGGGCAGCAGATACAGCCCCAGGATCAAAGGAAAATGTCAAAAGAAGAGGCTGAACGACTACTGGAAGCCCTGAACCAATCGGAAAAAGAGGCAAGGACTATAATGAAAGATACACAACAGACACAACATAGATCGGTTGAAAAAGATTGGTAATGTATTTCAGGGCATTAAATACTTTCTCTGCGACTTATCTTTACACATGAGTCAAGATTTAAAAGCAGCCAGTATTGGATAAGCAATCAGCTATCTGCGCTCAGCTTGCAGCTTCTGTCCGATTGCTGATTGCCAACTGTTGCAGTTCATGAGCCTACGGCCTTGCTTCGCCAGTATCTTGCGTCTTAATTTTCGACATTTTTAGCAAAAATATGTGGCCGAGTTGCTGAACAATTGGATGGCCGGATGATTACATGTTGTGTCTTATAGGATAGGAAAGGTATCACATAATGGGAAAATACGTTAAGCATTTTTATCTTTGGATTACAATCATAATATTCTTTGGGTACATTGAAACGGTCTTCGCTCAGGATATCAGTTTAACAGCAACCGTTGACCGGAATGTCTTGACCTTAAATGATCGTTTACAATTAACCCTTACCATTCACGGCACTCAGGATACCGCACCACCTTCATTTCCCAGTATCGAGGGATTCACCTTACTGTACGGTCCAAAAATTTCAGTACAAACGAAAATCATCAATGGCAGCGTTTCTACAAGCAAAGGATACACGTATGTACTGCAACCTGCAGCAAAAGGCAAGCTTACCATTGGCCCCTCTGTAGTGGAATACAAAGGAAATACATATACTTCTCCGCCAGTAAGCGTTGAAGTGACAGATGCAAAACCATCACCGGAAACACCATCTCCAAACTTCGAAAAGGCAATCTTTGTTGAACTGTCTACTGATAAAAATACGGCATATTTATATGAACAAACTGTACTATCTTTTAAACTGTATTTCCAAAAAGGATTGCCAATTAGTGATATTAATTATACAGCACCTCTAACAAAAAACTTCATGGAAGAAAAACTTGGAGACCAAAGACAGTATGAGGAGATCCGGGATGGTATCATATATAATGTTTTAGAATTACGTACAGCCCTTTTTCCCATGGTTTCCGGGGAACTTACCATAACACAAGCAAAATTACATTGTAATTTAGTCATCAGACAGCGCAGGGAGCAAAGAGATTCTGATGGGTTTTTTGGAGATTCTTTTTTCGATGATTTCTTTGGAAGGGAGCAAAAGAGATACCCTATAGAAAGAACAACGGAACCAATCACTATAAAAGTGAAACCATTACCAGAACAAGGGAAACCGAAAGACTTCCATGGTGCTGTGGGTACTTATGACATGGAAGCCTCTATAAAAGTACAGAAGGTAAAAGTAGGTGATCCAATTACATTTTCCATTTCCGTATATGGTGAGGGAAATATTCAGACAATTAACGAACCGACTCTGGTACTGAATAATGAAGACGATTTTAAACTGTACCCTGCTGAATCTGTCACACAAATCACTCACCGGGAGGAATTAATCCGCGGGCGAAAGGTATTTAGCAAGGTAATTGAGCCTCAAAATACAGACCTGCAATACACACCCGCAGTTGTTTTCAGCTTTTTTGACCCTCGTATCGGACAATACAGGACGATTACGAAAGAACCAACACCCATCACTGTTGAAGCGGGACACCAGGAAGTCCCTATTCAATTAACACTTTCACAAAATGGCCTTCAATCGGCAAAGCAGCAAGCACACATATTAACACAAGATATCCTGCCACTTATGACGAATATTTCCCCGCTGCGAAACCAGGGAAAGGGTATCTATAAAAGCCCGTTTATCATTGCATGTTTAGCTATCCCTGCAATTATTGTCATAACTTCTTTCTTTATCACACAGCATAAAGAAAGACTACAAACAGACATTGGGTATGCCAGAAACAGAAGGGCGCACACGGTAGCAAAAAGGAGGCTGGCTACAGCACAATCAGTACTTTCCCGGAATACCCCGGCGGAGTTCTATTCATCTCTTTCTAAAGCCATGGCTGATTATTTAGCAGATAAATTTAACATTTCTACCGCAAGTGCTTCCAGCGATAACATAGGTACTTTATTAAAACAACGAGGGGTTGATGAACTTCTGGTAGAGGAGGTTTCCAGCTATTTAACGGATCTGGATTATCGGCGTTTCTCGAAAGACGGAGGAATGCGGGAAGAAATGGACCGGTCTTTAAAATCTGCAGAACAACTGATCACAAAACTGGAGAAACAATTATCATGAGTGTATTCCTAAGGCTTATTTTTTTCTGTATAGTCCCCTTTTCGTACTGTGGATTGTGGATTGCAGATTGCGGAGCACTGGAATCAGAAACCCAAAACCTGACATCTGAGATCAAAAATCCGAAATCCGAAATATCCAGGGATGCGGTCATAAGGTTATTCACCGATGCAAATGAGAAATACCTGCAAGCTGCAAAGCTTATTGCTGCGAAAGATAGCCGGGGGGCAGGTCAAAAATTAGATGAGGCAGCACTCCAATATGAGACCATATTAGCAAATGGATTTCAGAACGGACAAATATATTACAATCTGGGAAATACCTATTATCGCCTCGGGAAATTAGGAAAGGCGATAGTAAATTACCGGAGGGCCCGGCAGTTTATACCAAGAAATGCAGATTTAGACGCCAACTTGAAACTGGTAAAAAGTTCTACAGAAGACAAGGAATTATCAAACGAAACCCCGATAGTAATCCGAAGGATATTTTTCTGGTTTTTTTTATTCAATCAAAATGAACTGACTATGGGAGCTGTATTCCTTTATGGCATTTTAATGATACTACTTTTCTTTTTAATCGTTTTGAAATACCCGTGGCTGAAAAAAATCATCATCGGCTTTTCTGCGGGTTTATTTATTGTTGTAGTATCCCTGGGTATTAAAATCTATGTTGAACAGGGCAAAGACCATGGGGTGGTAATTGCCACAAAATGTCACGTGCGATATGGACCTGGTGAAGAATATGAACTGAAATTCGAAATACACGACGGTGCTGAATGTGTAATTGAAGATGAAAAAAATGGTTGGTATAAGGTGTATGTACATGTAGGTGTTAAGCAGGGTATTGAGCCAAAAACAGGCACCGAAGAAAAAGCAAGCAAGGAGGTAAGGGGAGGATGGTTGTTGAAAAAGGATGTGGAAGCTATTTAAATTCCCCACAAAAACATTCGTAACAGTTCACCCCCTCGGTGGAGACAGTCAGGTGGTGGTGTTGAACTGTTACGAATGTTCTGATATCTTGAACAAAAATAAGTACAAAGAGAAATTTGGAAATTGATAAAATGCAAAATTGATTATTCATTTTATCATTACCATTTTATACCAGGCTTATTCGAGTTAGGAGGATACTGTGGGCGGGATATATGGAAAGTTATTAATCGCAGCATTTATTGTGTTTGATATCGTTATCTTCGGTTTTATTATCATGTGTATGGTATTTGGCAAGCGGAATGCCGAAATGTCATCCGAAGAGGGAAACTCAAAGTTTCAGTAGTTTAAGCAGATTGGATTAAATGAAATGAAACCCAACAATAATGAGCAAGTCATCTATCGGAACAAATGCACAAATCCTGAATGGTATGTACAACACCACACAAGATACTGGATAGTCATGCATCGTAAACCATCTGTCAGGCAGTTAATCCGAAATCCAAAATTTGCAATCTAAAATATCTGGTATTACATCTTTTTTACAGCTATTTCCAACTTCTCACTCCTACCATCTACCCTGAATATTCAAATTCCATGGACACCCTGCTTACCTATCGACTTTTTTCTTTAAATAGTCAGGATTCTGTATTTTTAAATTCATTTTCTCTATGAAGGTTGTGTTCAGCCGGGCCTCATACAGACTGTATCATGTCACCTTGCATATGACACATCTTTGTGACACGGCACATTTATTATATCTTATTTGAATAACGAACTTTATATATTCCCCATCCATTAACATATTATCTTTAATTAACTTACGTAGCAGAAATATAATTACGTTGTTTTTCCCATATATGGCACATTTTTTGGATGATTTCTCATAAAATGAAAATTCCTATACGATCAAATAATAATAACGCCACTTAATTACCGTAATAAATTCCACTTAGGAAAGGAGAAAAATAATGAAGAATCGCTTTATGCTAATTTACCTGTTTGTTGTAACTACAGGCGCTGTATCTTATCTCTCTCTATGGAATATTGGTACAACTCTGAGTAATGACATTGAATCCTATCATAAAGAAAAACCTACACCTACTCGTGCACTCATGCGGGCAATTAGCTCCCATATGTCTAATATATTCAATGCCATAATGATGGGAGATCATAATGCCGTAGCTAAAGAATCCCATGCATTAGCAGAAAATAGTAAAAATATTATGAAGAATTTCTTTCCAGAGAATGGAAAAGTTGGAGAATGGTTCAAAGACACAGGCAAAAATCCAAACGACCAGGAGGCTGTAAATGCAGTAAAAAAAGACTTTGAAAACTATTCAAAAAGTATCATTGATGCCGCAATAAATATTGCTGAAAATACCAAAAAAGAAAATATCGTGGAAACGTATAAGAGTTTTGATGCAATGCTAAAAAATGCGTGTTTTGCTTGCCATGAAACTGCCCGTCAAAAATGGCCAGAATGGCCGGAATGGATGCAGATAACGGGAGGCTAATTTATCTAAGAATAGAACCTATAATTGGTAGGCAGTGCTTACCATACCTGGCTTTTCACGAAATTTTTGCTAAAAATATCAAAATTATTTTTGAAAGACACGAAAAAACAAAGCAACAATATGTTATTTTTGAATTGACAAAAAGGACAATACGGTACATTTATAAGCATATCGTTCATTGAAATACAGAAATCTTTAAAAAGGAGAAAAATGTCATGAAAAAGTTTTTGGGGAAAACTTTTTTGGGAATTTTGGCTGGTATTTTTTCCATTCCAGTCGTTTCGACAATGCTTATCAACACTGCACTTGCTTCATCTTTAGATCTTTTGGGGGTTGGCTGGAATAAATCAGAAGTCACTGTCTTAATAAAGGCTGGAAAGGGTGTAACACAAAGCAGTATAACTGACGTTGAAACGGCTATCAATGATTGGGATACCGCACTCTCAACAGTAACAGGCGCACCTTCACTGCAAGTGGTTCACGGCGTAAGAAAGGCCGACATTACTATTCAAATGAAGGTTGGCGGTGGATCGGTACTGGGGCAGGCATTGCCAAAGACCAAGAGCCCATTCAGTTGTGAATTGCAGAATGTATCTGTCCATCTCAGTGGTAAGGCTTTTGGTGAAAATTTCAGTAACGCCGGGACTAGAAACGTTACCCGTCATGAACTGGGACATGCACTTGGGTTAGGGCATAGCGATGACCCAAATGATCTGATGTATCCATCGGCCGAGTCCTCTGATATTTTTGGTGACAATGATCAGGAAATCTCAACCTGCGATATAAGCGGTATAGACGATGTTTATCCCCTTCCTCAATTTTGCGATATCCCGAATTCAACAAACTGTCCATAAGGCTTTTCAGATAAATAGAAGAATATAATCAGGTTATATATATACCCTTAAATGAAACTTTCGGAAGCTTTTAGCCACAGAGCACATAGAAAATACAAAAAGATTCTTTGTAGCCTCTGTGGCTAATCTGAATTTCCTAACCCAAATATTGAGCATCAACCTATACATTTTTGATCGGTACCAGACGTAAAGACGTAAGAAACATGCAAAACATTTCAGTTCAACCGAAGACAATTGAACCAACCCTAACATAAAGGTATAATCACCCTTCTTTCCTCTCCTTTGCAGGAAGGGGATGAAGGGAAGGTTTTCCGCTTACAGAAAATGAAAATTTCTCTACAACCAAGATAAACATAGAAGAACAGGTTTATCCATACCACCAGAAAGACCTGCTTAGGAAAATATTTCTTCTTTTTCAAGTATCGCCGGTGCTTTCTATTTTAAATTTTGATTTTTATTATTCTGGTCTTTGTGCAAGTGACAATACTCTTCACAACTCGTAATTGTATTTCTACACCTTTTCCCGGCCTTAGTGATCCCCTTACACCGGACTGCCACTGCACTAATCTTTGGTTTCACAGAAATAGTTGATCTGCCAAATTTCCATTTCTTTAAATCCAATGTCGATTCAATAAGCTCTTCTTGTTCATCAGGTAAAAGATAAAAGAAATCAATCCCTGTTAATTTTTCAACATTATCGATCGATAGTGCAAACTTCTGAAGCGATTCATTTGTACCTTTATTTGGAATAACAAAGCCGATCCCCTTAATATCAGGTTCTCTATAGTCCAGAACTACCTTATAATAATACTTTGGCACAGAAACTTTATTCCTACCAATTGGCGGTAACCCTTTTTTTAAAATAGGTCCGGCAACAATATAAACCGATTGATTATCTTTTGCCCATAGCCTCACCAATTCTTCCAAATCTTTCCAAATCCCTCTATTAAAACCCGGATCCTGCGGGCTAATGTTACTATAAAAAAAGGATTCACGCATTGCTGTTTCTGACCATGCCATATCACCCGCGGGTGCCAAATGGCCTCTATCATAACCAGAACCGTGGTAATCTTTATCGTCTGCGGTTCCTTCCAGAATCCTTCGGTCTGAAATAAAACTACTATATCTTTCATAGACTGCATAAGTTTCTTCTCTTGTTAATTCGTATGCGACCCAGTTCGCCTGTTCGTGCTCTTCATTATAAGAAAGGGTAAATGCAGAATACCTTATTACGACATCTCTTCGGCTGCATCTTGGGATTTCTAAATTGTAAATTACTTGAGGTTTTAGATTATAAAAAGGATCATTATGGTTTCCACCTCTGCAAAGGAGTACATCGTTTCTACTATGAGTAATTATCTCTGCCTCTATAGTAAATCCATTAACCATTGATAAAAGCAGGATAACAAACAGGGTAATTGTTTTCATCGCTTTTGTGAGACAAGGTTTCATAATCCATCCTAAAATAAAGGTATGGTTTTAAAAAATGACACCAATTTTTGTATTAGGCAATTCGTTATTTGATTTTTTATAGGAAACAGATTTTTATGCGTGATTATTTAAAATGAGGCAGAGGAATTCCTTTTGTTCCTTTTCTGCAAAGCTGATATTTGCTCACATTTTGAAGATAATATTCGTGTGCTTTTATCTTGTCGGTTTAATTGAGTACACAGGAACAGACAGACTGCTTTGAAAGACGGGGAAAATTTTACTGTTGGAGGGCCTTAAAAATTGTCTGAATCCTACAATAGGTAAGGTAAATTAAAAGTCTATCCGAAAACAAAAATTACCATTCCGGATGAAGCAAAGCAGAATGAGGAATCTTTTTTCTGTGCATAAAGAGATTCCCCGCTCCTTCGTCACTTGAAACGATACCTTAGGTTTTTCGGATTAAGAGAATTATAATAACTCAAATTTCTCTATCTCTTATCGTATGTTGCAGGAGTTTAGGAGTTTTCTCAACTTTTCAGGTACAGAGGTAGGTTTGCGGCTGGCATTGAGACATGCGAGTTTTGCAAAACCTTCAGCGATAAGGTTATTATCACCTTCACGAACAATTTTATAGCTGAATTTCACGGTTGCGTGTTTTAGTTCTGAAACCCACGATTGAATAATCAGGACATCATCATAATGAGCAGGTGAACGATATCGGCAATAGGTTTCAGTAACCGGAAAGTAAATCTGTTCTTTTTCCAATTCTGCGTATGGTAATCCAAGATTTCTCAAAAATTCTGTCCGACCCATCTCGAAGTAAACAAAAAAATTGGCATAGTAAACAATACCCATCTGGTCCGTTTCCTGGTAACGAATACGTGTTTTGATTTCATGAATATTCATTTGAAAATATTCACCTCCTGAGTTCCTTTCAATCAAGGAAAATAAAAGGCAATGGCACCGTTAAAGGTACGAAGAGTATGGGGAAAAAACTCGATAAGAAGCCGGAAGTTAGAGGTCGGAAATCCAACTTCTAACCTCCATTTTCCAATACACCTGCAATCCCGGCACTCTCATAATACGTAAAAAGAAAAAGGCACGATTTCTTAAAACCGTGCCTTTCTAAAGACAACAAGCCTACTGCAAAAACGTAAAATATGTAGAGAAAATACGAAATGTAAAAACAGATAGATTACTTTCTGCATGCAGTGAGATAAGAATCGCTGTAAACATGTTGATTCATAATAATCTCCGCTGTTAATGCAGCATCCATAAGATCCTTATCGAGAACATCCATCACGGCGGCATCTAATCCATATGAAATACCCATTGTCATAAATATTCTCGCTAAGAGTTTTTTTTCCTTCGTACCCTGTGAAAAATTGCTCAGTCCCACGTTCCTGTGTGGAGGCGGATCAGAAATCATTTTAATCTGGTTGAAAATATCGAACATGAGTGCTGGCTGCTTTTGATCCACATTAATAGGAAAGAGTACAGGATCGATATAGATTTTCGATAACTCGAACTCATGCTCCAATGCCTTTTCTACAATTTTCATGGCAATCTCCATGCGGCGCTCGACATCTTGAGGAATACCGCATTTATCCATCGTAAGGCATATTAATGAGGCATTATAATCTTTAGCCAGAGACATATACCGGTCTAATTCTTCAGGATCACCCTTTGAGGAATTGATCAACACCTCATTCTTAATCACCGATAAACCCGCCTTCACTACATCAAATTTCTGGCTGTCAATAGCAATGGGCGTCTTTACTGTATCTTGAATAACTTCAATCATCCATTTCATTGCCCCGGCAGGATCAGCCGCAGCAGTACCAACATTTACATCCAGAAAACTTGCTCCTGCCTCCGTTTGTTTTATTGCAAGTTCTTTAATAGCCTTCGGATCCTTATTCTTTATGGCCTCCCGTACGTCTTTAAACATACCGTTGATACGTTCAGCTATGGAAATCATCGTATGTTTACCCTTTCTTTATTATAAGTTATGATATTTCAACTCACCACAAAGGCACAAAGAGCGCAAAGTACTAAAAAATTGCAGGGTCACATGCATCTTTGCGGTGAACTACACACTTTTTTAATATAAACGTTCAATACATCTTTTTACTGCAGCAACAGCCCTGGGATGATTCATACGAATAATATCGGCACCCGATTGCAAAAGACTAACCGCTGTAATGGTTTCCCACAAAGGTCCTCTTTCCTCTCTCGTACCCCATTGCGGGGCATCGCTATCCCCTGACTTTGCTTCTTTTGATCGCCATGATTCATGCCCAACATCGCAAATTACAGGCATGGACATCATCCTATCACCGGTAAGCGCAGCTAACCGCTCACGTTCCTGAATTGAGTATGTGTACTCCAGACCATAACCTAGGGCTCCGGTCGATTGGAACATAACGATTCGATTAAGAGGGAAGTCCATTTCAGACACAAGAATATTAACCTGTTTTCCTATATTAATATCTACAGGTGCCATGGTAATTATGCAATGTCCGTCTGCCAGGCATGTAGCGGTAAGTGTCTTATAATTGTCCTGAGTTACAATCCCCATCAAGCAGTTTTCTCCTTTGGCAGCCTGGCTTACCTTGGGCATCACTTCATTGTCCTTTTCATCATGCTCACATCCCCAGATAATCAAAGGTACATCTACCGCTGTAAGGACCGATTTTACCGTTTTTACTGTATCTTCAACACTCTTATTCCCTTTATCCGGGTGAACCCCATCCAGCTTGAGACAAATTAAATCTGCTCCGTACTGCTCAACACACTTTTTTGCCCACTGTGCCGGATTACTGAGAACATCGGCAAATGGTTTCATCAAGGTCTCGTTCCAGTCATCAGGCGGTGTATCATAAACATCCATTGCAACTACTGGTTTATGGCCGGGATTGCCCTCGAAGTCCATGAAGGGAATACATTTTGAACCCCCGATGGTAATCGTCTTCCCCCGGCTGCCTCCCTTATCCTTCGTGGCACCAAGGGTAATTTCATTAACACTGCCCGTCCACTTATCAGCTACATTTGGTATTTCCATATTAACGCAATCTCCCAACTCATTTTATACTGAAAACTTAATCACAGAAAACCTCTTTTATATTTACTTCTAAACTTTTTATTATCTGCGGCTTTACTGTACCTTCTATTTCAAATATCTTATATCGATTATTTTCGAGCGTATATACTTGCATAGTCTTTTCTTCCGGAAGCACAACAATGAACGGTTTAAACAATTTAAGCTGTTTAAATGGCTTTGTGATAGACACTTTCACCGTTCACAAACTCAGGACAGGTTTAACCCATCCTACATTATCTAAATATGGCCGGCAACATCCTTCTCGATCATGCTTGCTGGTAAATGCATTTGTAAGAATTTACCTAATTTTTGATATAATTCATTCTCACGTGAAATTTCAAATACAGAAGCCCCGCATGCTGCTGTATCATATATCTCCTGGTCAAATGGGAATATGGCAGATACTTCGATTCCCAAACTCTGCAATTTTTGCTGGAGATTTTCATGGATGCCATTCCTAGGTACCCGGTTTAATATGCATAATTTTTTCTTGATCGTAACCGGAAGTGAATCGGCTAATTTCAGAATTCGTTGTATCGTCAATGCACCTACGATCGTTGGTTCGCTTACCACCATTAAGAGGTCCACATTATTAGTGGTCCTGCGGGAAAGGTGTTCCATACCGGCCTCATTATCCGTTACAATACAAGGATATGTTGTCCCTACCTTATCGAGATATTTCCGCAAGAGATTATTCACATAGCAATAGCACTTTGGACCTTCAGGCCTTCCCATCGTTAAAAGATCAAATTTTTCCGTTTCGATAATAGATTCCTCGATAGCATATTCAATATATCTCTCCTTAGACATCCCGGAAAAATCTACCTTTTTTTCTACAACATCTTCACGGATATCGGCAACGGTACTCTGAATGTGCAATCCAAGCAATGCACCTAAAGAGGCGTTGGGGTCAGCATCGACAGCCGATACAGGTTTGCCAAGTTCTTCAGTAATATATCTGATAATAAGAGCGGAAAGAGTTGATTTTCCTGTTCCACCTTTTCCTGCTACTGCGATACTAAAAGCCATGCAAAACCCTCATAATTATAAAGTTTTTAACTCCTCGGCCACTGACGGAAATTTTTCAATATTGGTATGTGGCAAAAAATTTGCCGATACATACTCTTCCATATATTTATTGTTACTCATCAGATCAAAATATGTCATCCTGGAGGCAATTGTCTTTGCAACTTCATAGGCATCTTTCGAAAACAAGGACATCTTTGCACCAATTACCGAGGTATTACCTACAAATTGAACTTTTGAAATGGAAATATCAGGAAGCATTCCAATCGTAATAGCACTCCGTATATCCAGATAATTACCAAATCCTCCTGCAAGGTATAACTGCTCGATATCATCTACACTCATACCCATGGATTCTATCAACGTAGAAATAGCCGAATAAATCGCAGCCTTTGAACGTATCAGATTTTGAATATCGGCCTGCGTAATCACAAGGTCCTTTTTCGTGGCGGTTTTGGACTTTTCTACGAGAATAAATTCATATCCATTATCTGTTTTTCTCAGGCGATTAGTATCTATCCCTTTCTGAAAATTTCCTGTCCTGTCTATAACTCCACTTCTAACCAGATTGGCCAGGCAGTCCAATAACCCCGATCCGCATATTCCACTTGGGGGAGCATCGCCAATCGTCTTGCAAACGACATCAAAATCCTTTGTGATCTTTACTTTTTCTATAGCCCCTTTTGCTGCACGCATCCCGCATGAAATACCACTACCTTCAAAGGAAGGGCCTGCGGATGCCGAACAGCAGACCATCCAATCCTTATTACCCAGTACAATCTCACCATTCGTTCCTATATCAATGAGAACCGATAGTACATCGGCATTATCCAAACGAATGGACAGGACACCAGAAGAAATGTCACCACCCACATACGCACCAACACAGGGCAGTGTATAAAGTAAACCATGGCTATTAATTTTTATCCCTATCTCATCTGCCTTGATCGGAGGAACAAAACTAGCCGAAGGAAGATATGGTTCTCTTCTGATATTTGTAGGATCCAAACCCAGGAGAAAATGTGTCATTACGGTATTTCCAGCACAAACAACAGCATTAATGTCATGAATATTGAGTTTATTCCTTTTTACCAGTGTGGATATCAGATGATTAATATCTTCAATCAATACCTCTTGCATAATTTCCATTGCATCATGCTGTTCTGCATAAATAATCCGCTGGATATAATCATCCCCATACTTAATCTGAGAATTATAGGTAGCTTCAACATCAATTGTTTCTGCGGTTGATAGATTAAGAAGATGGGCTACCACGGTGGTTGTACCCACATCTACCGCAACACCATAACTATTTGTACTAACGTCCCCCAGTTGTACCTCAAGAATCTCAACAAAAGAGTTCCGGTAACCGAGAGTTGCAGTAACCATCCATTTACTATTTCTCAAAAGGTTTGGTAAATGTTTTAAAACAGCAAAATTCGCCGTAAGTTTTTCCAGTGAGATACCCGTCTTCACCATAATACCCTGACAAAGTCTTTCATAATCTGCCATACTGTCATCCAAGTCAGGGGGTGACAATTCAAGATATACCTTGCTCACTAATGGATTTTGTTGAAACTGTTCGGCCCCCAAACTAACCGCTGCTTGTGAGCCAGGGAATTGCGGATAATCACTTACAAGGATCTGGCTTTTGTCTAACCTGGATTCTTCGGGTATTACAACCTCCAGATCCCCCATTACCTTTGTCCTACAGGCAAGGACATATCCCTTTTCCACATCTGATCGGGAGATATGGGTAGTAGGCATACTATCTACCCTGCCACTATTCAGGATAACCTTACATTTACCGCAGGTACCATCACCACCGCAAAGGGCATTAATAAATAAATCCCCTTTGTAAGACGCATCCAGGATAGTTTTATCCTTTTCGATCTCTACAGTAACTTCACCAGGAAGGAAATGTACTTTATAATGTGAATTTTCCAATGTTATTTTTTAAAAATAAGATTTATTATGAAAAACATAAAATATACGTATTCAACTTTAATAGAATTATGTTAAGTTTATAGCTGACCGGATACCTCGTATGCATTTAAGCTCCCGGGTAGATTCACTTCCCGTTTATCCACCCTACCACAGTTACTGTATTAAGTCCGCCATACGGTTTTCAAATAAGAAGGAAGCCCTGATGCCTCCCTTGGCCCAACAAGAATTTCCCATCCAAGGGTCTCCTGCAGCTTTCCGGACATCACGGCCACAAGCCCCGGAATAATGAGCTTTCTGTGCTTTACTTTTTCTTCTACCTTAGCGTCTGCCATCGCCTTGGCCACGACTTTATCGTTGAGTTTATCGCCGGAATATGCAGTTAACACTGAAGTTCCACCCGTATCTACTGACAAGATGAATGCAGGGACACGGCTTCCCTCAACCTCACCTTCAACTGTATAATAAGTAAGCGAGAAGTTTGTTGTAAACAGCACGGGAGAATCCTCTTTAACATCGCCCACGGCATACAATTTCGGCTCAACCTGGATTGGTTTTTGTGGATCAGTAAAGACGTTTGCCCTTGCAGTAAGTAACGGCATAATACCCCAGGGCTCACAGATATTAACTGCAACAATACCCGCATATTTAAGCAGATACGTACTTGCAAGCGAGGCTTCCTGGAATGGGTCGTTATCGGAAACAAAGGTAATCATTGGAAAACCAACGGCACGGAAGTTTTTCTTTAAAGCTGCCCTTCTTACCTTTGTCAATTTCTGAAGCACCTCTTTTGGATTATCACCGCCAACATCCAGCATAATCTCTTCAACACCTACCTTCTTCACCCGTTCTGCAAGGTCTGCAAGTTGTTCTAACGTTGACGCAGTAATGGCGATCGGACAATTTTTCTCTTTGGCCAACGCTGCCATGGCCTCGCAGTTTTCCGGATTTGCACCATGAATCAAAGGCCTCTTTTCAGCACAATTTGACAGGGCAGCCTTCATACATTCTACAGATGTGCTGCTCAGAATCATACTAAGGTGGGTACCATCACTTACTGTCTTCGCGGCTTTAGCAAATTTTTCTGCGCTATTGCTCTTATTCATAACCGCAATCAAATCGATTTCGATTTCCGTACCAACACGGGACATTTTTAAACTATTAATCTTTTTCAGACGGTCATTAAAGGCATTATCGTGTAAATCATCCTGGATGGTAACGGCTATACCCGTAGGGTGATAAAATTTCTCCTCATGCCTGAACAATACATTTTCTTCACCGACTTCTACCTTTTTTGCGCCAGTACCGATAGTTACGAGTTTTATTGGAGGTGCAGAGGCAGCTCCTAAAGTCTTCTTTGCATCTTCACTCACATCGGGACAATCTGAGAGATTTGCCTTTTTTTGGGCTAATTGCATAGCAAACGCCAAACACGTTGGTCGCCCGCACTTTTTACAATTTGTTTTGGGAAGTAGTTTGTATATGTCCAGTCCGGTTAGTGCCATTCTTTACTATCCTTTCACATGAATAAATTTACATATCATCAAATGAAAAACCACCCATTCATTCTCCTTTGAAAAACAGAACAAACAGGTGGCTATAAAATACAGAAAATTCCCATTGATATAGGCAACTTCCATAAAAATCACGTTTTTAATTCGTCGCTCGTTCGTATAATTTTATTAACCAGTCCATATTTCTGTGCTTCTTCGGCGGACATCCAGAAATTTCTTTTTGTATCCGATTCTACTTTTCCGATGGTCTGCCCTGTTTCTGAAGAAATTAACCGGTTGATCTTTTCACGGCATTTGAGGATTTCAGTAGCTTCAATCTGAATATCAGCAGCAGTTCCATGGATGCCGGTAGAAGGCTGATGGATAAGAATACGTGCGCTCGGCAAGCTGTACCGGTTCTCTTTTCTTGCGCCAAGTAAGATGATTACAGCCGCACTGGCCACAACACCGGTACACACGGCCTTTATTTTTGGTTTGACAAACCGCATCATATCATAAATCGCAAAGCCAGCATCAGCATCTCCACCCGGAGAATTGATAAATATCTTTATATCATCGTTACTTTCTGCTTCAAGGAGAAGGAGTTGGGTCATGATTTGCTGTGCCATTTTCTTGTTTATTTCATCAGTCACCATAACCGTGCGAGTTTTTAACAGTTTTGAGATAAAATCTCCTCCTCGCTGCTTTTCCTTTTCTTCACTTTCCTCATCCTTGTTAAAGGACGCTCTATGAGAAATCATCAATAACTCCGTAATGAAAAATTGTTGTAATTAATGTATCGTTAATGAATTTTAACAGTTTGTCGAAACACAGTGCATTGGGCACTACATGGAAGCACATCCTTCGAACCGTACCGAATTTTTCTCTATTGCCTGTTGGTGACATTCTCAAATCTTCTTTTCCCCTAAAACATCGGTGCCAAAACTAATGCAGGATGCTCAACCTTCTGCATATACGCTACAACCTCTTCCTCGGTCTGTGCTACCGTCTCGTCGGCTATTTTATTAAGGAATTCCGATCCCAAACCCAAGCTTTCAGCAGTTTTTACAAGCATCTCACTTAATTCTTCTTTCAGAGCCTTAGGCATCCACACTACCCGGGCAAGACCACCATCTGCCGAGACAAATTTTCTACTGCTGAGATAAAATTTGCTATGGCCCATAAAACCAGGAGTTTGCAGCCCCCCGCCAACTGTACCGGCAAGCGTGGAGAATTTCATACCACAGGGGGTCATCTCAGTAAAGTCACGGTCGACCACCATGATTCCATTTGTCATTGGTAACATAGCAGAAATACACTCAAAACACCCACAGCTTGTCATGGGGTCTGTCATGATGCTATACAAACTCACCTTCTCGAGTGACCTATTCGAACCATTATAGATGAACGAATTGGTACCCTCCCACTGCCCCAGGATATCATTAACAACCTTTCCTCTTTCTATAGGCTGGTTTGGCCCTGTTGGATTAATTTCATAACCTGCTTTCCCATCCAGCCAGCTAACGGAACCACAGAGGCCGGAACGTTCCGGCGTAACAACACAAATATGGGTTGGCGCAAAACTTTGACAGAGTGTACAGCTATAAAACACATTCACGGATTCATCAGTCATACCCTTTAACCGTGCATCGCGCTCTGCATATGCAGCACGTACATCTTTTAAGAGCTTCTCTACGTCTTCCCGCTTTGTATATAAAGTTACCTGGACTTTATCAAGGATAGCACCAAATTCACCGTGGAATTTGGCGTGAATGATATTGCCTATGTGTTTAAGCCGAAAACCGGCCTTAAAGGCCTCTTTACTAATACGGTGGCGGATAATATCTCTCTGTCCCATGTGAAACAACCCCTGTGCCTCGCCTAAAAACCGATGCATTTGTCGTTCGAAAATAGGCTCAAAGTCAGGTTGCATCTTCCGACCGTACACTTCAACCATGATACCAACAGACACGCCGGGACCAGACGGAATTTCGTCCAAATCAGGACCGAGAACCCTTATTTTACCATCTTCTACCTCATCAATTTCTTTCGTACACACGTATTCAAAGGCTGGTGTACCGGGTCCTCCGATCTCAATTTGCATATCTTCTTTTCTGATACGCTCACCTTCAAAAGCCGGCCCATATGGCACCGGAAGGTCAATCTTGTGGATAGATATCTTTAAGCCTCTCACCTCGACACATTTATCGACGATCTTATCAACCGGTACCCGGGAAACTACGTGCTCATACGTACAAACACCCGTTGGTAATATTTCAGGAATATCAATATTGGTGATCGTCGGGAAGCCATAATTAATTGCACCTGCCGCATTCGCATACTGCTCGTCAGTGACTCTCGTACCCAAAGCAAGAACAAAGGCAAAGATGCGGTTTTTATTATAAAGGAGATTTTTTTTGAAGTCACCAGGCGGTACGTTACCAAACGAAAGTGCTGCCCTGTTAGCAAAACCTAAGGAATATACCGCAGCAGAGGTTTCCTTTCCAAAAGGTACAAGTCTGGTATCCCACCCCATCTGTACCCCTTTTTCTGCCAGTTGTTCTGCAAAAGACACACCCAGGTTATCGGATTGTATGAATACATAGAGATTCTTCTGTTGAAGTTCTCTGGCAATTTTGACCGCCGTATCCGCGTCAGGAGCGCATCCGACAATAGCAGCGAAACCGGGTGCCGTACCATCCACAAATTCAATGCCTCGCTCACGCATAATAACATCGTCTGCAGCCCCTAACCATATGCCATCAACAGGATGAGGTCCAATTAAATATTTACAGGCTTCGTAAACTTCCTCTGCAAAGAGTGTTGCCATACCAGCATCCAGGGTATGCCCCAGATATGGAACCCAATGTTTCTCAGCAGGCAAAGGAGGTAACATGCTTCTTGCCAAACCAATAACATGCACACAATCTTCCAAAGTTTTTACCGGAATACCGGTCATAGAATAGATGATTGGCAAATAATAAGCTGTATTGGGGAATTCCACTTTACAATCACGCCCTTTTTGAGCAATTGCTTCAGCAAGCTTTTTATCAGCCTTGTCTACAATTTGGTATGCACCGCGGATAGCGGCAGAACAGATGATTTTTGACATAAGAAATTACCCCTTTTAAATCTTTTTTAATGATGTCCTGGAACCGGTTTACACTCTCTTTCCAGTGCCCTTCTTTCAGCCATATCGTAAAGTTTTCTTTCCTTTTTAACGTTTATGCCAAGTGCGTCTCTTTTCTTCTCTATGTGATCCATCATCATCTTGCCGATCTTTTTTAAATCCTGCTCAAAATCCCACCTGGCACCAACCAAGTCTTCCATTTCTTTCGTTAGCAACCTTTGCATATCAGGTGCACCCGCTACCGGCGTGTTCATACCAAATACGATGTAAATACCCGACGCCACGAAATACTGTCCAATAGCAATGGCCTTCTCACTCATCCATTCAAGACATGCACCGGCAACAGGCAAATCACTGATATCATTTCCTAAACCGCCTTCTTTTACCATTTCCGAACAGGCAATAAGAATACGGCTGTTATCAACACAGGCACCAGAATGTAATACCGGTGGAATACCTACTGCTTCACAGACCTCTTTCAGGCCAGGACCACAGGCATCTTTTAACTCCGGAAGCATCAGACCACCAGAAGCACACTGCCCCGCGGCACAACCTGTTGCCACCACCAATATATCATTGGCAATAAGTTCTTTTACAAGATTTACATAAGACATTGCACCTGGATCCACACGTGGACTTGTGCAACCCGCGATTCCAACAACACCCCGAATCCTTCCATTTATTATGTTATCATTTAAAGGTCTGTAGCTAGCCCTGAACCTGCCACCCAACATATATTTAATCGTTTCGTGACTAAAACCGGCAATAAGATCAGGTTCTGCACCACTCGGCACAAATACCTTGCCGTTATCACGATTCTTATAATTCTCTATAGCCATCGAGATAATCTTCTTTGCCGCCTCAAGTCCGTTTTCATCAGTAAATTCTACATGCTCTGCACCAGAGATTTTAGCCTTTGATAAGGTTGTGATAATCTTTGTGTGGAAATGCTTTGCTGCCCCTACAATTGCCTGCATTACACACTGGATATCAACAACCATCAACTCGACTGCACCAGTGGCTATGGCTGCCTCCTGCATGGTCATATGCCCGGCCATAGGAATCCCATGTCTGACGAGGAGTTCATTTGCCGTACAACAAAGGCCCGCAATAACAATACCCTTTGCCCCTGCCGCTTTTGCAGCTTTTATGAGGTCCGGATCGTTGGAGGCAAGGACTACTGCCTCAGCAAGCTGGGGTTCGTGCCCATGAACAACAACATTTACATGGTCTTTCTTCAGGACACCCAAACTCGTCCTTCCCTGTACAGGTTTCGGTGTACCAAATAAGATATCCTGTAATTCGGTCGCTATCATACTGCCACCCCAGCCATCTGCCAATGCTACACGCATGGCCTGCTTTGTGAGGTTTTGATAATCCTGGTCACCACCAATCCCTGTCCGATGAAAACTCTCACAAACCTCACGATCGATCGCCCTTGGTGCAATACCCAGTTTTTCCCATACCTTTTGACGGGTCTCCGGCGCCCTCTTCAGGAACAGTTGGGTTCCGTAAGGCTTTCCAAATTCCATCAGAGCCATTTCGCCAACTTCTTCGGCAATTTCATTAATCTTGCGTTCTTTTGTCTTTATTCCAAAACATTCGGCAACCGCCATAAGCTTATCGGTATCTTTAATCCTATAACCTGGTGCTTCACCCCTTGCAGCAGCAATTAAAAGATGCGCTACGGCACGTCCATGGTCTGAGTGGCATGCAGTACCTGCACCACTCATACGAAGGTAATGCCGGGCTGCAAAGGTATTGGCATCTGCACCACAAACACCCCTCTTTGGCCCATTCCCGAATGGATCAATGTTGCATGGTCCATAGTTACAATGGCGACAACACAACGCAAGACTGCCGTATCCACACTGCGGAAGTTGTGCCTGATATCTATCATACATAGTCTCTACTTTAATTTCCTTCATCCTGTCGAGCATGACCTGATCTATTGTTTTTTCTTTTTCTTGCATATGAAAATTCTCCATTACTTATTTGTTTACCGAACACCAGGAGACTAGTGCAATTAACCATGCAATCACACTGAATATCCGCCCTTTTTCAGAGGGATATATAGAACGTTGAATTATAATGAAAATTACACCACAAAATCAAGGGAAAAGACAAACTTTTACTTGACTTTTGTACAATCCTCTAACTTATTTTTTATCTGTCGAACTTCTGATAATAATTGGTTGTTCCCTGCAAAGGCTGCATGACCCTGAATATCCGACTCAAGAACTTTATCATTATAGGAGATAAACCCCAGTATGGGCATGCCGTTCAGCCCCTTTTCTATTAATGCCCTGTGCCCGTCAGATGCTACTTTATTCCCTACAGCGTAAATTGATTTGAGGCCTATATCATCGGCTAACTTTTTTACCTGGAGTGCCGTTTGGATGCTTTTGGAGCCAGGTTCTACAACCACGATGAGTGCGTTTACCGCCTTTACCGTTGCACGACCAAGGTGCTCTACCCCTGCCTCCATATCAACGATCACCACTTCATCCCTTTGTAAAATCAAGTGGTTAAGGAGAGTCCTTAAAAAGACACTCTCAGGGCACGCACATCCACCACCACCCCGTTTTACAGCTCCCAGGATCATAAGCTTCACACCTTCCTGCTCTAATGAGAGTTTATCAGGTAAATCAGAAACTGTAGGGTTTAGCTTAAAAAACTTTCCGTATTCTTCAGGACTGGCACCCGTACGTTCCTTTATCAAATCCTTCATCTGGCTGATCGGCATAATATCTGAGATATTTTTTATACCTAAAGTCGCCGCTAAATTAGATACCGGATCTGCGTCTATTGCGATAACCCTTTTTCCATTTTCAACAAAAACCTTTGCTAAAGTAGCGACAAAGGTCGTCTTCCCTACCCCACCTTTACCTGAAACCGCAATCTTCATGCCGAATTTACCATTCCATTTCCATAATATTAATATTACTTTTGAAATTTAAATAAAACTAACAAGAATCGTCCCTTATCAAGGGCAGAAGGGAAATTTAGATATTTTCCGGATTACATGGTTAATCATGCAGTATTTTGCTCCCTTCATTATAAAAATTTAGGAAGGCATTTAGTCCTCGCGTATTATATTGTGAAATCATTACTATTTACAAATAAGTTTAGCAAATATCTAAATGATAACCAAGAGAATTTCGAAACTTAAGCAATTTCAAATTCATTAAATGCTTTGTAACTGTTTTAACTTCACAAATAAATCCATTTTAGAAGAAATTACAGGAACCATAGATTCCACAGAACCCCGTTTTGCACAAGGACAAGTTTCGTAGATAAAAATCTAAAGTTAGTGGATAGGTATGAACGTGTAAATGGGTATTTAACACATCCTCTACCTCTACCTATTTACTTATCAACCAAAATCTGTGTAATCTTCTATGTTAAAAAGCAAGTCTTTTTTACATGGGTAGATAAAATCCTTTTTAAAGGACGGTTTTATAAAAAGCACAATCTTTAAAACCAATCTTCTATGAGCAGACACACCTCTTTTGGACTG
>JBDIVL010000024.1:0-69664 GCA_039794405.1 Candidatus Jinrextremum sp.
CTCATGGATGATCACCGGAGCGGGGCGAAAGTCGCCCTGTACATGAAGCAGAACATGGAGGCGAGCCTGGCCGTCGTCCAACTAGGGATTACACTGGTCGGCGCCATCGCGGCGGCTGTCGGTGGGTCCGGTGCTGAGGAGAATGTAGCCCCAGTCCTTATTAGCCGCTTGGGTGTTTCGGAGGGTACGGCTGAAGTTCTGGCCATTGCACTCGTGGTTGTCCCTCTTACCGTCGTGACAATCGTAGCCGGAGAGTTGATACCGAAGGTGTTCGCGCTACGCAATGCGGAAAGGGTGTGCCTCACCCTTTCGCCTTTCATGCGTTGGTTCTCCTTCAGCGTCTGGCCTGCTGTGTGGCTGTTTGAAACGGTCGTTATGGGTGTCATGTCGTGGGGTGAGCGCCGCCTTGGCTCGGGTGATGCGGGTAAGTCTAAGACGGTAGAGCTTCAAGAACTCCGCACTATAGCTGCTATGGCCCGCGCCTCGCGGCTCATTGGGCACCGGGAGGAACGTATTATTCTGGGAGCAATGGAGTTACAGTCACGCTTAATCCGCACGATCATGCTCCCGGCAGAACATATAACCACACTCGATGCGAATGCCTCACTGGCAGACAACCTGATCACAGCCCACCTCGATATGCATACACGCTTTCCCGTAGTCACACGGAAGGGCGACCCGCAGACTATTATCGGCTACGCAAACTTCAAGGACATCATTGCCACGATGCGCCTAGCTCCACATGAACCCACCTTCCGTACCATCATCCGCCCGATCATGTCCCTCAATGATGACGAGCGGATCGCCGTATGTCTTGAGCAGATGATGCGCGAGCACACACACATTGCTTTGGTGCGTGACGCAGGTGGCAAAGTAGTGGGAATAGTCACGCTCGAAGACATCCTGGAAGAATTGGTAGGCGAGATTGAGGACGAGTACGATCGCCTCCCTGCCCACATTATCGAATCTGGTTCTTCCTGGATTACAGGTGGCGGGGTTTCCGTTGACCGATTGAAGGCCGTAACCGGCATCGACCTAAGTGTCGATTTCCCGGCGGCCGGTGCTCGTACGCTCAATGATTGGGTCAGCGGTCATCTGGGCAGGGAAGTGCGCGGGGGCGATGTTATCGAAAGAGTCGCTGTGCGAGTTGTGGTCCGCAAGGTCCGTCGGAAGAAAGTCCAGGAGGCTCAGGTGAGTCGGTTTGAGCAAGTGCGGCCACCAAACAAGGCGATGTAGCAGTCCGGTGTGGTATGACGGCTTCGGATACGCTACAACTCTCCAGCCCAGCCGGATACCGAGCTAAGCATAATGTTTGAGAGTTATTTATATCAATCATAGTAACTCGTCCACTGCGATGTTCAATGATAGTACAATCACCCTGATTTGTCAATTCCTTGACATAAAAAACACATATGCCAAAAACTCCAGTAATTATAGTACTATTTGCCGCTTTTCTATTCGGAGCAGCAACACCGACAAGCAAGGTACTAATGGTTGATATACCACCATTTCAGCTTGCTGGTTTATTATACATAGATGATGCTCTTGGAGTTATTCCTCATGCTCTTTTAACTTCTTCTATTATCTCATGCAATAAACTGCGCCTTATGAAGAGTGTCGATTTTAGTGGAATTTCTTTAAGCTTTCTCACAGTTTCATGAGGGGTAAATTGTTTTCTTCTTATAGCCCTTAATAACACACCGATAGTACCGTGAGCCCTTATCCCAAGAGTTTTAGCTACAAGCCTTGCAGAGGCATCATCTGTTAGGAGAATAGAACAGGATATCGAGAATATAAGGCTATTGCCTCTAATTCTCCAGTACCAAGACAAAATAACTTACAAACGGAAAGTATGTCATCGTCCAATATGACACTAACTTTTTCAAAATTAATATCTCTGTTTTTGAAAACAGACGGTCTGTGATACTCTACCTCACGCCATACCGCATCGGGAATTATTAATCTTTGAAAATCCGTTAAAAGATAAAGGCAGTCAATCTCTTCGAGATGAATTATTGGGCCTGCATCCAATATAACGTTCTGGATGAAATCAGTCTTTTCCACGCAGTCCCCATTCAATATCTTCTTTTGTGAATTTTTCCATAAGCTCAGGTTTGTGGGTTTCAAGAAAACGACGCAAGGCTTCTGTGATAACGGACTTTTCATCTTGAAACCAGCCAGCATCTATAAATAATTTAATTTGTTCATAAAGCTTATCTGGCAATTCAGCCTGTAATACCTTCACACCACACCTCCTTTCAAACTCAATATTGATATTTTGTACTAGGCCATTTTACGTATAATTTTATCATAAGAATCAGTACAAATTATACGTAATTTTGATAATTATAATAGACTTCACTACGGTACAGCACCTTTAACAATCCTTATTTCTTCTTCTGTTAGTCCGTACAGCCTATAAACTATCTCGTTACTCTTTTTAAATTAATCGCAAGTTATAATATTATAGATTGAGTGATATAATTATGAACTAAGAAAACTTTAAGAGGGAGTTTTAAAATATTTCTTTGTATTTAGCTTTTATACTTATGTATAATAATTTACAAGCCTTGAATGCTTTCCAATCAACAAATATGAAAATTAATCTTACAAATTTTTCAATAGTGGTGCTTGCACAAGCACATAATCCAAGTATATTAAATCCCGATTTTTTAAAAAATAATAATATCGTGGATGCTAGTTTTACACCGAAAGATGTCTATTGTACACCACCGATATCGCAAGTTTCCTTCAACGAAGGTATTTCTATTATAGCTGAATTTGAAAAACTACAATTTATCGATCATGTCTCAGAACGAATACCTCATAAATCGCAAATAGCAGAAATAGCTGCCAAGTATATAAGCATCTTACCACATGTCCGGTATACGGCTGCTGGTATTAACTTTATTGGGCACTATTTGTGGGAAAATACAAATAGTGTAAGCTCATTTATCTCAAATAAATTTATAAGAGAAGGCCCTTGGCTTTCAGTAGGAGATAAACTTACTAATGTCGGGTTAAAGTTTGTTTATTTATTTGAGAAAATAAAATGCACTATCTCTGTAGAATCTGCTGAAAAGATCGAAGAAAATAAAAGGATTCCTGTGATCTTTATAAATACAAATTATAATCTGGATGTCAAAGACAATAATATTCAAGAAATTAAATCATTCATTTTTAATTGGGAAATACAGAATGAACGATTTACCAACTTTCTCGAAAAAATATTTCCCAAGGATTAAATATGCCAACTACTGAAGCAAAGGACACAATTAGTATAACAGATGCAATTTATAGAGTATGGGAGGAAAATCTTACACTAGAGGATGTTTCTAATACCCAACCTAAAATTGAATTGTTTCAGTATTATATTTCTACTACTTCAACTTCTCTATCAACTGGCCTAGACAAGATTTCCAAAACTGCCGAGATATGGAATGTTATTAATAGAAATATAACCAATTTAATCAGTAATACTAGACCGTCGACGACCCAGAAATATAAGCTGAATGTTCCTTCGTTATTGTCTCTTTTAGATAAAGAAACATTTGATTTTTGCAACCAAAGAAATATTCTTTCTGATGCAATTATTTACTTTAAACTAATTTATGAAACCTTTCAAAATATTAAAAGTATAACAATAGTCCTCCAATCAGATTACGAAATAGATAATCTCAAAATGGTGAGATTCGATGTAAAAATACGTGACGAGATAGATAATATTCTCAGGAATGAGGATAAATTTTACGAAAATATTCGTAAATTAATTTCAACTGCTTCAATGATGAACTTTGTTTTAACAACCCAGGTTATTTAATGGATGGAAAAGACTTTTTAGATGTATCAAAGAGACTTTGTGAATCAGACTTTGAGGCAGATAGAAGAACCTCGGTAAGCAGGGCTTATTATGCCTTTTTTAACCATATAAAAACTCTTCTGAAAGCAAAAGTTTCCTTACCTGATAGTGCAGAAGCTCATGAAAAAATGCGACAATATTTAAATAATTCAGGAATGGAAGAAGCAAAAGACATTGCGAATAATTTAAGTGCCCTTAGAACGAAAAGAAACGAAGCAGATTATACCATGTCGTCAACTGATTTTAATAAAAACAATTGCGTCTTATCTTACAAAAGGGCAGTTATTTGTATTCAAAAATTTGATGAAATTGATCACAAAAGCCTTATTGCAGGGATTAAAGAATATCTGGCAAAAATGCACAGTTAAAGAAGTATTCCCTACGCGAAAAAATGCGTGTTTTTCATACTTTCTCTTGTTAAGTTTTTCTCCTTCCATAATTTTTATTTCATCTTCTGTTGGTCCATACAGCCTATACATTATTTTATCTATCAACTCATCCGTTACCTTAATTCGGACTTTTAGTGGTATGAGGATTGACATGCTTTTGGCAAATTACTTTTCCAGCGATCCTTGCTTCTTTCGATCCGATGGGTCTATAGATATTTTGTTTCTATTCTTCTTGAGCACGTTGAGGAATTGATTAAAGTCGTATTCGTGATATTCCTTTACGGCAGTCTTGTTAGCAAGGTTGTCAATCTCAACACCGACTCACGTTTAAACCACTTCAAGAAACCCCTAACTCCCTCGTTCTTCATGCCATGTATCTATACAAATATAGAACAATTTTCGCTTTAACATTTCAAGTGTATTTTAAATTAGAAATTAACTTGAGAATGTCCTTTAGAATGCTTATATTTTACAGCGTAATAGCATAAAAGTTATTAGCATTCAGTAAGAACGACTTTAGTATAATCTGACAATAAGCCATAATATAAGCCTTAGGCTTAAACCTTTCAAGATGTCATACAAAAGGTAAAGGGGAGCTATTCTTATGACTTCAAAAAATGTTCTAATTGTCGAAAGGAAAAACGGAGAAATCTTCAGTCCTACCCGCAAGAAATGGCTCATAGATACACCAGAAGAACATGTTCGGCAGGAATACCTTTGTATGCTGGTAAATGAGTACGGATATAGTATTGACCAAATCGAAGAAGAAGTCTCCGTTACAGGTCGAGGTTCTGGCGATGCGCGGGCAGATTTCCTCATCTGGCGTAATCCACGGGATAAAAGAGACGGGAAAACAGCCCTCATCGTCGTGGAATGCAAAGCTGACAACGTTACGGTTGATAGGAACACATATCGACAGGGCGCAAATTACGCCCAATATGAACGGTCAAAGTTCTTCGTGACCCACAACAATCGAGAAACCAAATTCTGGAAAGTTAATCTTGAACGAAGGATGCCTAATTTTGAGGAAATTGAGAATATTCCTCATGCCGATGCTTCTGATAAAGAGATTGAAGAAATCGTTTCACGCCTTAAGGTATTCAAAGAGGATGAGTTTGCTGATCTACTGCACCAGTGCCACAATGTAATCCGCAATAGAGAAAAACTTGATCCAGCAGCGGCTTTTGATGAAATAGCAAAAATTTTATTTATCAAAGTATGTTTTGAACGAAAGTTAAAATCCGGAAAGCAAAGGAAAAATCTCTTTACTGCTGAATTCCTTGATCAGCAAAAGGAGTTATATGAGGATCCTATCGATACCCTCTTTTCTGAAACAAAAAAAGAATACCGCGCTGACAAGATATTCAAACCAGACGAATCAGTGAACTTGAAATTTAATACTGTCCGTGAAATTGTAAGACTGTTAGAACGATACAACCTTTCAGATACTTCAGAGGACGTAAAAGGCATTGCTTTTGAGCGATTTTTAGGACGCACTTTCCGCGGAGAAATAGGACAATTCTTTACCCCAAGAACAATTGTAGAATTCATGGTTCGAATGGTTGAGCCGAAAGAAGGAGACATTATCAGTGATCCAGCCTCAGGATCGGGAGGATTCTTAATACGTTTCTTTGAAATTGTAAGGGAACAAATATTGGCAGATGTAGACCTCGAGTACCAGAGATATAAGGAAGAAATTGAAAGTAAAAAATATTCAAAGAAAAAGATGGCAGAACTTTTACGAAAGAAATATGAGCAATTGCAAAAACAAATAAACCCTTACGCAAGTAGAGAAGGTGCAACACGTGAAGATGTCCAGATTTCTCGAATCTGGCGCCTTGCCAACACCTGCATTTATGGTTGTGACGCCAATGAGAGAATGGCAAGGACGAGTAAAATGAATATGATCATGCACGGCGATGGACATGGCGGCGTACATTATCACGACGGATTTATTAACGTTAATGGGATATTTGAAAAACGCTTTGATATTGTGCTAACCAATCCTCCCTTCGGTGCCAATGTTGAAGAGACCGATATCATTGAAGAATCTCATGTTTCCGTGCCTGAAGAGGTAGATCGCCGCTATAGGTCTGAATATGGAGAGCTATATAAAGAGGCTATTGATAAGGTACGAAATGCAATAGGAAAATCCATCTTAAGCCTCTTTGATTTGCCAAAATCAGGAAAAACAAAAACGGAAATCCTCTTTATCGAGAGATGTCTTGCCTTACTGAAACCGGGTGGAAGATTTGGAATAGTCCTTCCTGAAGGTATCTTCAACAACCCTTCATTGTCCTATGTGAGAGAATATTGTGAGGACAGGGCATATATACGGGGAGTGGTCTCTCTTCCACAGGAAACATTTTACTCTTCAGGTGCAAGTGTAAAGGCATCGCTCCTTTTTATGCAAAAATTCACGGAGAAGGAACAGTCAGAATACAATGCATTGAAAGCCTCAACTTTGAAAGAAATAGAAGAAAAATACCAGGAGCAGAAATCCAAGCTGGAAGAAATTATTGCAAGGCAAAATTATAAACAAGAAGATTTTTTGCAAGTCGGAGTAAATAGTTTTACAAAAGAGCAAAGGGCAGAAGCTGCATCAAAAGCCAAAGAGTCAAATATAAAACTCAAAGAAGAAAAAACAAAAGCCCGAAAGGCCTTAAAAGAACTAGAAGATACCATTACAAGGGAAGCACGTGTCCTTTTAAAGGAGGGATTTAATTATCCCATTTTTATGTATGAAGCTGAACATGTTGGTATTACTGCCACTGGAGAAGCTGATTATAACGAGCTTTACCCGAATAACGATACGCCACCTGGTCTGGGAAAGACATGCTTGGAATGCTACCAGGAGTTCCGAAAAAATCCAACATCTTTTTTTGTTTAAGCCCTTCGCTGTCAACCAATAGCACGGTGAAGGGCAAACTTCATATTATCAAATGGGTTGAACTTGATAAATGGATAATTCCAAAGTATCTAATTGCATCTTCAAATCTTCCTAATGATTGGATACTTGTTCGAGTTGGTGAATTGGTAACACAAATCACAGATCGAATAAAAGTTGAATCTGATAAGGAATATAAAATGGTTGGTATTAAGTGGTATGGCGAAGGTACTTTCCATCGGGAAACCGCAAAAGGAAACTCTTTAAGCGCAACTTATATCATGCCTCTGTCACCTAATGCTTTTATCTATAATCGGCTTTTTGCCTGGAAGGGATCGTTTGCTGTAGTACCTGATGAGCATGCAGACTGCTTTGTTTCAAATGAATTTCCTCAATTTATTGTAAATGAAGAGCGAGTTTTGCTCCTTTATTTATATTTATTTTTCATGTGCAATAGTACTATTGAAGCTGTCAATAAGGTATCAATAGGATCTGCTGCAGTAAGCCGAAATCGTTTCAAAGAAGAAGATTTTCTAAATTTTAAGATACCATTACCACCACTTAAAATTCAAAAGAATATTATCGAACATTGGCAGACTGCACAAAAGAAAATTAGAACCGCAATTGATAAAGTAACTGTACTTGAAAAGAATGTAACAGCAAGTGTATTTGAAGATATTGGGATTACTCTTTTTCCTCTTGAAAAACGGCCAAAATCATTTTTGATATCCTGGAATGAATTAGAAAGATGGGGAGTTGAGTTTAACCGCTGGAAATGGAAGTTATCTGATTTGTTATTATCACATAAGTATCCAATGATTACGCTGTATGACGTAGCCCTTTTGAATCCTACAGAAAATATATTCCTGAATGATGACGAATTAGTATCTTTCATTCCTATGGAAGCTGTTTCAGACAAATCAGGCGAGATAATTTCTCCACGAACACAAAAGTACCGTGAAGTCAAAAATGGATATACTTGTTTCAAAAATGATGACGTAGTATGGGCCAAAATAACGCCATGTATGCAAAATGGAAAATGTGCCGTTGCGAAAAGTCTACTAAATGGTATTGGTTTTGGTTCAACAGAATTTCATGTAGTAAGGTCAAAAAATAATGAAAAACTTCTACCGGAATATATCTGGATTCTTCTAAGACTGAATCATTTACGACAAGCTGCCCAGAGATATTTTATAGGTTCTGCTGGTCAACAGCGTGTTCCAGTTGACTTTCTGGCAAAGTTACGCATCCCGCTTCCACCCATTAATGAACAGCATTCCATTGTCAATAAAGTAAACGAATGCTATTCCGAAATTGCTTATGAACGTGCAGCAGCAGAGCGAAAGTCCAGAGAAATTAAGGAAGAAATAGAAGCATTAATACTCGGATCTAAAGTTATTTAAAACTTCTTTATACAATGGCTAAAAAAGTTGAAGTGATAGTTAAACCAGAATTATTGATATGGGTAAGAGAAAGTGCAGATTTACCCCTGGATAGTGTTGCTCGTAAATTTAAAAAATTAAAAGATTGGGAAACAGGTATCAGCCGTCCAACAATTAAACAACTCCGTAAATTGGGAGAAATATACAAAAGACCGATTGCAGTTTTTTACTTGCCAGAAGTACCTAAGGATTTTCAACCATTACGTGATTTTCGAAGAATATCAAATTAGGTATACCTTTTATCAATCTTTTACAACTCTGCCGAGAACAAAAATGGACTTTCGGTGTATGACCATTTCTAAAGACAAATCTCAATTCCCTTTGTTATCGTTGAGGCACTAATTACGGCAACTCAATAGTACATCACCTATCCATCATTTTTTCTTTGCTTAAACATTTTTCAATGACCGGATATGATTTTTGTCTGAAATTGAATTAACAAAGGTTTTCCATTTGAAATATAATAAACAACAGGGACAATGAATATATTTAGGAGGGTAGAACTGAGTAATCCCCCTAATATCACGATTGCCATTGGGCTTTGTATTTCATTTCCTGGCAAGTCGCCTGTTATTATTAAGGGAATCAATGCCAGGTACGTAGTTAAAGCAGTCATCAAAATCGGATTTAGTCTGTCTAAAGAGCCTTTCACAACAGTTTCATACAAAGCAACACCTTGACTTTGCAATGCCTGATAGTGTGAAACCAATAATATCCCATTACGTGTTGCTATTCCAAACAGTGAAATAAATCCAATGATCGAGGGAATACTTATGATTCCTCCGGTAAACCAAATGCTTAAAACACCACCTATCAGCGCTAGAGGCAAATTGAGAAAAACAATTCCTGCAAGCTTGATATTTTTAAATTCCTGATAAAGCAAAAGGAATATGATGAATAAAGACATGAAAGAGGTGAAGAATAATATTTTCGATGCCTTTGCTTCGCTTTCAAATTGCCCTCCGTATTGAATGTGGTAGTTTTCCGGCAACTGAATAGTATCATGTATTTTCTCTTTGATTTGGTTAACTACGCTTTTTAAATCACGCCCGGCTATATTGGCCGAAACCACAATTTTTCGCTGTACATTCTCCCGGTTAATGGTGTTGGGGCCTGTTGTCGAAACAATATCAGCTACATAATGTAACGGAATTTTGGATGTTAAATTTTGAATTTTGGATTGTTGGTTTGGATCGATATTGGTATCAATTAAAACGTTACGGATATTTTCTATTTTGCCCCTGTTCTCATCATTAAATCGCAATACCAAATCAAAACTCTTGTTGCTTTCAAAAACCTGAGATACTTTTTCGCCCGCAAAGGCGACATCTATAAATTCGGTAAATTGACCTATTGAAATGCCGTATTTGGCCAGCATATTCCGTTTTGCTTTTATTTGTACCTGAGGAATTTCAATTTGCTGCTCCACGCTAATATCCACAAGCCCTTTTATGTCTTTAATGTTGCGTTGTATCTGGTTGGCAAGAGAAAACATTTTAGATAAGTCTGTCCCGAAAAGCTTGATGGCAATGTTGGCCCTTGTGCCTGAGAGCATGTGGTCAATACGATGCCCTATGGGCTGCCCGATGGTAATGTTTGCTTCAGAAACAGCGCTTAATTTTTCCCGAACGTCCTTCATGAATTCTTCCTTGCTTCTTCCTGCCAAAACAAAAGGCGCATCAATTTCAGCGGCATTTACACCCTGCGCATGTTCGTCTAATTCAGCTCTTCCTGTCCTGCGTGAAGTAATTGAGATTTCTGGCACCGACAGCAGGATATTTTCAATCCTGTTTCCAATTTTATTTGATTCTTCGAGTGATATGCCAGGCATACTGACAGCACTTACTGTTAAAGTGCCTTCGTTAAATTCGGGCAAGAAACTTCGGCCCAAACCAAATATGAGAAAAATCGCTACAATGAACAACACGAAAGATATCCCAAGTACAGCTTTTTTAATTTTCATTACTTTTTTCAACGCGGAATTATAATATCGATGAAGCCATCTTTCCGTCCAACTACCTTTTGCTTGTTTTAAAAGCATTTTGTCGTTGGTAAGTATAAAACTGCAAAGTACAGGAGTAAGTGTTACCGCAACAAGAAGAGATGCAAACAGAGAAACGATAAAGGAGATACCCAGGGGCTGCAACATTCTACCCTCCATCCCACCAAGGAAAAACAAGGGGATAAAAGCAACGATGATGATAAGGGTCGCATTAAGGATTGAAGACCGCACCTCTTTTGAAGCGTCGTAAACGATAACAAGTGTGCTTTTTCGACATTCAATACTTTTTTGTGCATTTTCCTTCAGGCGCTTAAAGACGTTTTCCACATCAATAATGGCATCATCTACCACCATGCCAATAGCTATTGCCATCCCGCCGAGAGACATGGTATTGATAGTTAACCCCAAAAATTTAAGGGTGATAATGGAAATGATCAGTGAAAGGGGCATAGCAACAAGGGAAATAATGGTGGTTCGAAAGTTCATTAAGAACAGGAACATAGTTATAACAACAAAGAGAGAACCTTCTATGAGCGCTTCTTTGATATTGCTTATAGAGGCCTGAATAAAATCTGCCTGACGGAATATTTTGGTGTTGATTTTAATGTCAGAAGGAAAGGTTTTGGCAATCTCTGTAATGGCATTATCAATTTTTTCTGTAAGTTCCAGGGTGTTAGCGCCTGGTTGTTTGGCTATGGTTATAATAATTGCCGGACTTGCTTTCAATGAACCATCACCGATTTTAGGGATTGCTCCGCCGATTTTGATCTCTGCAATATCCTCTATTTTTATCGGAACATTAGCAACAACCTTAATTACGGCATTACCTATTTCTTCCACTTTGTTTGTTCTTCCAATACCTTTTATGATGTATTCATTTCCAAATTCATTCATTAAACCACCTGAAGCATTCAGATTGCTTTCTTTGCTTGCCTTCAGCAATTCGTTTAAAGAAATGTTGTAATATTTCATTTTTTGTGGTGATGCAAGTATCTGGTATTGCTTGTATTCTCCGCCAATTACCATTACCTGTGATACTCCGCCTGTCGCCAATAACCTTGGCCGGATATTCCAGTCAGCAATGGTTCTTAAATCCATTGGGAACGTGCTATCTGATGATAAACCAATGAGCATAATTTCCCCCATGATGGATGATTGAGGCGCAAGCATAGGATTTCCAACTCCCAGCGGCAGCTTTTCGGCAATGGTGGTTAGTTTTTCACTGACTATTTGTCGTGCCTTAAAAATATCCGTTCCCCACTCAAATTCTATCCAGACAATGGATATTCCAGCGGCAGATGATGATCTTACCCGGCGCACATTGGTGGCGCCATTGACTGCCGTCTCAATCTGAAAGGTTACTAATTTTTCGACTTCTTCCGGAGCCATTCCATGCGCTTCGGTTAACACCACTACCGTCGGGGCAGTAAGATCAGGAAATACATCAACCTCCATTTTGGAAGCCGTGTAAATGCCCGCTATCAAAAGCAGCGCTGATGCCGCTATAATTATTAAGCGATTATGTAAGGAGTATTCTATAATTTTATTTATCATGGTAGTGGTAGAAATTTTAAATTTTGGATTTTAAATTTTAAATTATTGGTTTTCATTCAACATGGTAGAAATTTTGAATTTTGAATTATTGGTTTTTCATTTTACATTCAACATTTAACATTTCTCTTGAGATGTTTTAACAATTGCAGTAAGAATATTGATAAGTTGCTCTATATCATTAAGATAGGCATTGAAATCAATATTTACGATTTTACTTTTGTCAAGTAATCTTAACCAGTATCTTGTTTCCCTTGATTCTTTGGATGCAATAGACATTTTTGCAGTAAAATCCTTTTTAGACATAGCGGCAGTTGCTTCCTCAACATTAGCTCCAATGCTCGTTCCACTTCGGAGGAGTTGTTTTGAAAGCACAAATACCTTTTCAGTAATTAATTGTTTGTACAGCTCAATAATTTGTAGGGCGAAATTAAATGATTTATCAAGAATTATATTTTCCTTTTTCACTTTTATAAGTTCTCCTTTATCATCTAAAATTTAACATTCATAATTCAAAATTTCCTCAGTGTTCGTGCCCATGAGCTGGCATTTTACCTGACATTGTTGCTAATTTTATTTGGTAGGCTCCTTTTGTGACAACTCTTTCGCCCTCCTTTATACCTGCTAATACCTGTACATTCATACCATCATTGATTCCGATTTTTAATTCACGCTTTTGGAATCCTTCGCCTGATGTTTGCACATAGGCAAAGTAATTTTCCTGTTCCTCTATGAGCGCCGAATAAGGAATTACTAATGCATCCCTCATTACATTGGTTTTGAGAAGCACCTCTACGAATGAGCCAGGGATGATTTCACCATTATTGTCAATCTCGAAGTTTACTGGAATATAATAAGCGTTGTTTTCGGCACTTTTCCCATATGAAACGAGCTTGCCATGTAAGCTGTCAGTACTGTGTATTTTACTGTCATGAGCAGTTATGAAATTCGCTGATGAAATACTCTTGAGTTTTGAGAAATACTTTTGAGGTAATTCGGCTTTTAAAATGAGTTTGCGGTTTTGGGAAACGATGGCGATGGGTTGCCCGATTTCAACATGCTCTCCTTCGCTTATCATCACATTTTTTATATAACCTTGTATTGGAGACATGATTTTGTGTCCACCAGCAGTATAGTTTGTTTCAATCATGTTAAAAGTGGTTTGAGCATTTTTGTATCGGAGTTGTGTTTCTTGAAAAGATTTTTGAGAAATGATATTGTCTTTCACCAATTTCTTGGCTCTTTCAAAATCTATTTTGCTTTTTCCATAGTTATTTTTTGCTTCTTTGTATTTCGTATCTACATTACCTTCTGTTAAACCGGCTCCTGAAATGATACATAATGTTTCGCTTGCATTTACCGCAGAACCAATCAGTTTTTTTTTGTTTCCGAATGTTATAATACCTTTGCTTCTTGCTATTATCGTTGTCTCGTCTCCAGGTGCAGGCAAGACCTGTCCTGTAGTTTTGATTATTTCCGTAAAGGGCTGTCTTTTTACTTCCTTATTGGCAAAATCAATCTTCCATGCCTGTTCTTTTAAATAAACAATCTCTTCGCCGATTGTCTGTTCCTGTTGGTTTACGAGTGCAGTTTGTGTGTCAGGGTAAACAGTGATATTTGCGATGGTTATTTTGTCGGAAAACTCCTTCGTTTGAATGTCAAAGACCAACTGATATGTGCCGGAATTTTCAGGATTCAAAGCCAATCGAAAAATGCCTGGAGATGACGGTGCTTCGGCTTTATCAGTTAATTGTGTCCCGTTTCCGATCAGGCTAACGGTTACGGAACCTTCTGTTATTGCTTTAAAGTTTTCTCCTAATTGTGTAAAGTGGGCTGCGAACTTTGAGGGTTTCCCTACGATCAAAGGTTTAAACTCTACAAATAGCTCCGATTTGTCTGTGTAGAGCGTGTAAGCAAGCGGTTCAAGCTCTCCGCCTATATGTACTTCATCTCCGTGCAAATGCCCGTGTTCTGCATCACCATGTTTATGATTATCATCATTACAGCCTGCCAATAAGCCTGCAACGATGATGAATGAAATAATTGCTTTCTTCATATCTCCTCCTACTTTATATCAGGGTATTGTCAAAACCTAACCACAGAGAACACAGAGAAAAACTTTTAAAATAATAATGTCATGCAGAGCCTTTTTCATCTTTTAAAAAGAATTACTGCAACCACAGATTGCACAGATTCCACAGATAAAAACCATAAAGTCTGTAGAATTTAATAATCTAAAATCTGTGAAATCTGTGGTTCCAATATTTATCATCTGTGTCCTCTGTGGTGAATCGCTTATTTTAATTCAAAAAATAGCGGGTATTTACTTCCGTTAAGAAAAAGAGAGGTAAAAATGACACTATTTTCCGAAAGAAAACAAATTTACGAACAAAGTGAAATGTGGTAATACGATTGATTTAGATAAGATAGGTAGCATTGAGTTGATATAATCTCATGGAATAATATTGATCCGGAGGCAAATGATGGAAGGTTTTTGAAGTAAACCAGGGAATTTGATTATCCAGACGAAGTGAAAAACATAGGGGTAAATGGTGTTTTAGGGTAAGACTGACATTTTGAGAAACAGATGTGTTTCCTGATAAATAATCAAAAGACAAAATATTCTTTACGTCTCTATGTTCCGTTTCTCCTAATCCACGACCTCCTAATCCATGGTCTCCATTCGTGTGATGGACATGAACAGTATTGTGTACAAAATGAATTTCATGTTCATGTTCCAAAAGCTCACCCATTGTCGCATTTGACAGACAAAATGCAAGGGCTATTAATATGAAGTAAAGTTTGGTTGGTCTTATTTTTATCATAAATGATTTGGAGAACAAAACACTAAAAAATTTTCAAAAATAATATTAATTCATAATATATTGCAGTGTCAACAAATTTTCACAAATTGATTACAAAATCGAATCTTGCCTATAAATGTTTTTGTTGACATAAAAGATGATGTTGTTACAACAATAACATTATGTTACTATTATAACATAATATTAAATTATCTTTGGCTGATGCCGGAACGTATTTTGATAATCTAATGATTAACTACGAATAGGAGCCCCTTGCAGGTTCAAGTTTGTAAATTGAACCCATAGAGTTTGCATAGTAGGGGCAGGTTTGAAACCTGCCCCTACTTCTTAAATTCAAAGCGTTATGGAAATATCGAAATGAAAGGTTCAGGTTGCAAACCTGAACCCGCCGGAGGTTATATACCTTTGGTTCATAGGGTCTGTGCTGTTATTACCCTAATAAGGTTTTTAGGATGACTTTTAGAAAAAAATTATTGACAGTGTTGTTCTGTATCTCTGGACTATTATTGGCGGTAGAACGCTCTGTGCTTGCCATAAGGCCGTATCAAATAGCGGACGATGCAGATGCTGAAGACCCTGGCCTTTGGGAGCTTGAGTATGGTTTTGTCATAGAAAGGTTGAGAACAGAAGACCCAAAGAAAACAAGACTTGAATTTCCTGGAGAGGTTGATCTGGATTATGGTTTACCCTGGAATGCAGAGATAGGATTTGATTTTAGGTCACAAGCCCTTTTTATCGAAGGTGGCAGTACTCTGGTTGAGCCAGTCAGTGAATTTGCCATTTTTTATAAACAGGAATTCAAGACCTGGAAATTCGAAACATTGGACATACAGATAGGTGGAGAAATAGGGATAGACTTTCCAACCACAAGGGAAAGGCGTGAAACGGACAGGTTCAATTTGCCCAGCTTTATCGCTTTAAGTTTATGGGATGTGTATGACAAGTTTAGCTTGCATTTCCTTGTAGAAGGCGAGATAGAAGAATTAGGAGGCGAAGATGATTTTCGGCTCGCCTTCGGTACCTTTATCGATTATCCACTGCCTATATATAAAGATCTAAGGTTGGTTGCCGAGTACGGAACAGAAAAATCTGAAGACGAACAGCGGAGGCACGTCCTCCTTGCAGGAATAGACTGGACAAATCCTTTCAATATCATAAAAGTAATGGGTGGAGAAGGAATAGAATTCGATATAGCACCATTCTTTTGGTTTACGGAAAATGAGAGTGTTGTAGAATGGGGCATAACCGCTGGGTTTGAATGGGCATTTCCCTAGATGAAATAGTTTTTCTTTTAATGTTTAGAAAATTCAATACTGTTTGTAAGGTGAGCAATGCCCACCTTACCTGGCTACAATTCCTCCCCCTTGATGGGGGAGGTTAGGTGGGGGTGAAAGAAATAAACAGACCACCCTCCCTTACTCCCTCCCATCAAGGGAGGGAAAAATTTATATTTAAGTTACCGAAGGCCTCATTCAATGATAACTATGAATAAATGGATACTTCTAACACATCAAATTGCACAAGATGCACCAAACCTTAGAGTAAAAGTCTGGCGGCATCTGAAAAAGCTGGGGGCAGTACTCTTCAAGAATGCCGTATATTTACTCCCTTATACGAAGGAACATGAGGAGAGTATGCAGTGGATTTGTAAACAAATTAGAGACAGTGGAAGTGATGCATCGCTCTTTATTACTGAATCAATGGATAAAAAGCACAATGAAGAGATTATCAAAACGTTTCAAGAATCCTGTAATAAGGAGTATCTTCCACTCATTGATCAATGCAATGATGTGCTAAAACAGATAGAACAGATAGAAGGGACAGAAGGTGTAACAGACCGTTTTGTAGAAGATTTGAAAAGGAAATTAAACGAGATAATAAAAGGTGCTGATGAGATAGCAAAGATCGATTTCTTCCATGCCCCACAGAGAGATGTGCTCCTGAAAAAAATTGAATTTATACGCCAGAAGATAGAAAAATGGTCTAAAAAAATGAAAGAAGAAGCACCTGTGATCAATAAAGTTTATCAAAAAAAGGACTTCCTGGGTAAAAAATGGGTAACGCGAAAAGATATTTATATCGACCGTTTAGCATCTGCCTGGCTTATCAGAAGATTTATCGATCCAAATGCGAAGTTTGTCTTTATATCCAAAGGAGAAAATAACCTACCAAAAAATACTATACCTTTCGATATGTATGGCGCAGAATTTACCCATCATGGCGATGATTGTACCTTTGAAACCTTAATCAAGGTATTTGATTTAAAAGATCCTGCCTTACGACCAATTGCAGAAATTGTGCATGATATAGATTTGAAAGATAATAAATATAATCGCAAAGAGGCCGATGGAATAGGTCAAATTATCACGGGTCTTAGCAAAAAACTCAACAACGATAATAAGTTATTGGAGAAGGGTATGGAGATCTTTGATGCCCTCTATCACTATTACTCTTAAAACTATAAGTAGGGTGGATTAAGGCGTTGGTTTTTACGCCGAATCCACCTTCACAATACCCACCCCTCAATCCCCTCCTGGGAGGGGACTCAGGGGTGGGTTCGCTTCGCTTAATCCACCCTACCGCAAACACGCATAAATAAAATGAAATTTCCTATACAATCAAGACAAAGAAAGGAGGTAACAGATAAGCCACCACTTGATGATCATTTTAAAAATAGCAAGGAAAGAACAGGAAATGCTTATGAGGAGCTTCATCACTGGATTGATGATACTAAGACAAAAGCCCCAGAAATTCACGACCTTGCAAAAATTCATGAGAATATAGCATATGTCCGTGAAAGATGGGGAGAAGCAGCGGTTGAGGAGTTTGTGCTTCATATAAAAGAGGATCTGGAACATAGATTAAAGGAAAATCTGCAATACTTTGGGCTTTTCAAATGACAAACAATACCAGAATACTATCCCCATTCGTTGCCCTTTGCACGGTGGGGTTCTTCGCAAGGATGAGTTATGCTATGGCAAGAACCCCACTCTTGCCTCTCTTTGCATTATCATTAGGTGCAGACCCAGAGGCAATTGGCTTTGTCGTTGGTGCTTCTACCATAACAGGGATCTTTTTCAAATTACCAGCAGGCACACTTTCCGATATTTATGGCAGATACAGGATGCTGTTTCTCAGCGTCCTGGTTTTTGCATTTACTCCTTTTATTTACTATCTGGTAACAAGTTACTGGCAGCTTGTTTCTCTCAGATTTTTCCACGGATTGGCTACATCGATCTATGGACCAGTTGCCATGGCGACAATCGCCGATATTGCCGGGGAGAAAAAGGGGGAAAGGCTTTCGATATTTTCATCTATTACCATTATCGGAAATCTTATTGGCGCACCGCTCGGCGGATATATCCTCAAGTATCTGGCTGGCAACGGAAGTAATTCTGTACAGCATTTTCATAGTGCATATCTCGTCTGTGGGATTATTGGTCTGATTTCTTTGGGTTTTACCGTAAAATTGATGAATTCAAGAAGATCAGAAACCACACAAATCAAAAATCCCTTGAGTGAAGTATGGAGGAAGTTCTTTAAGGGCATCCGGGAGGTCATCAGCGACTATCGGATTATTATCACCAGTAATATGGAAGGTATACAGAATTTGTCGGTTGGTGCCCTGGAGGCTTTTTTGCCTATTTATGCCGTTACTGTGGCAAAATTAAATCCATTTCTGGCTGGAATTCTGTGGGGCGCACAGGTGGTTACAACAATCCTTGCAAAACCGGTTATGGGGAGGATCTCCGATCAATACGGGAGAAAGCCTATAATCTTCTCCGGGATGTGGATATGTGCTATTTCTTTAGCGTGTATCCCTTTGACGCAATATTTTTATTTCTTGATTCTTTTAGCTGCCGTCTTTGGTGTTGGTGAGGCATTTGTGACTTCTTCTTCGGCTGCTATGGTCGCTGATTTCTGTAAGGAACAGAACTACGGCGCTGCCATGGGGACGTTCGGAAGTATCTTTGATATCGGTCATGCCTCGGGCCCTATTTTAGCCGGATTCCTTTTGTCGCATCTGAATTATCAATATTCGTTTGTTATTATTGCCCTTTTGTTAATAGTATCGTCATTTATTTTTGTACTAAAAGTACCAGAAAACTAAAGAGAGGTGAAATTATGAAGTTTATTCCGTTTGCGATTTTAGTTGTTACGCTTTTCTTGAAAGTATGTGTTGGAGGAGAGGTCGTTATTTATACCTCAGAAGATAAGGTTTTCTCAGAACCTATTCTTCAACAGTTTGAGAAAAAGACAGGGATAAAAGTTCGAGCTATTTATGATACGGAAGAGACAAAGAGTACCGGTTTGGTTAACCGCCTGATTGCAGAGAAGGACAATCCAAGGGCTGATGTATTCTGGAGTGGAGATCCGGTACGGCCTGTATTGCTTGAGATGAAGGGTATAACAACACCGTATATTTCAAATTCAGCGTCAGACATCTCGGAAATCTACAAGGATAATGAGGGGCATTGGACCGGTTTTTCCGCGCGTGCCCGCATTATTCTTTACAATACAAGTCTTATAAGTACGGATGAGAAGCCATTATCCCTGTTTGATCTTACAAAGCCAAAATGGAGAGGGCAGGTTGCCATCGCAAACCCATTATTTGGTACTACCTCCATACATATGGCGGCCCTATTTATCACACTAAGCGATGAAAAGGCAAGGAAATTTCTCCAAGATTTGAAAGCAAATGGTGTAAAAATCGTCTCATCGAACGGTGAGGTAAAACGACTTGTTGTAAGGGGAGAGGTTATAGCGGGTCTTACCGATACGGATGATGCGAATGTTGCTATTCAGGAGGGAAGTCCGGTAAAGATAGTGTTTCCGGACCAACAGGATATGGGTACGCTTATTATGCCGAATATGGTTTGTCTTATAAAGAATAGCCCAAATCCAGAAAACGGGAAAAAATTAATTGATTTTCTTTTGAGTAAAGAAGTTGAAAAAAGCCTGGCATGGGCACCGTGCGCACAAATGCCACTGAGATACGATGTACGAACACCCGCAGACGTTGTAACAATTGATGCCATAAAAGGCATGGATGTTGATTACCATGCAGTTGCACAAAGACTTGACGAGATCGGTGAATTTCTCAAGCAGTGGGCAGGATATTAATTTACGTTAAGAAGATTCAATTCTGTAGGGCAAACCTTTAGGTTTGCCTTCTGCAAGGCTAAAGCCTTGCCCTACTTGACAAATTTTGGAAGATACTATTAAAGATGCAAAAAAGGTTAACATTGGGTTTTTTCTTTATGTTGTTTATCTGCACCACATTCATACCAATTGTGTGGATGTTTGGAAGCTCTCTCTATGAGGATGGTAGGTTTTCATTTGTTTATTACAGGGATATTTTTTTCACACAAAGGTATGTAAGGGTTGTCCTTAATAGTCTTATCCTTGCTTCTGTCACAACCCTGTTGTCTTCGCTTGCAGGCATTCCCACAGGATTTTTTTTGGCGAAAACAAATCTTCCCCTGAAAAATGTCTTTAAAATATGTTTTCTTATCCCATTTATTATACCATCTTATATCGTAGGTATTGCGTGGGCAAATTTATTAGGAAGGACAGGATTTTTGAATACCCTCTTGTCTCAATATACGCCGCTCTCTCCTGAGTCAATTTCAAACTTTATGTATAGTTTATATGGTGCTTCGTTTATCCTTTCGATAAATCTCTTTCCAGTCGTAATGTTAATGACTGAATATGCCCTAAAAAATATAAATCCACGGCTTGAAGAAAGTGGCCTTATAGCAGGGAGTATTTTTCAGGTAGTACGACAAATTACATTGCCCTTAGTTGCCCCAGCCATTCTTTCAAGTATGATGATTGTTTTTATCCTGTCGCTTTCTGAGTTTGGGATACCGTCGTTATTGCAGGTTAATGTACTTACCACCCAGATATTTACCCAATTTAGTGCCTTTTATAATGAGAAGGCTGCAACGGCAATTGCCTTCCCACTCATTGTAATTACCATCATGCTTATGATATTAGAGCAGGTTTACTTCCGGGGAAAGTCGTTTGAGATATTGGGAAGAAGGGCTTCGAATGATACGATACACTATCAAGAAAGATGGCTTACTGTGATAGGTACACTCTTCTGTATCTTTATTTTCATTCTCTGTGTTATTGTTCCTCTTACTACCCTTATTGTAAGCAGTAAAACAGTATCGGCGTATTATGATGCATTTCGTTTAGCGAAGAATGGTATCAAAAATACTGTCCTTTACGGTTCTCTAGGAGCTACATTTCTTACCGTTGTGGGTTTCTTTTTAGGCTATCTTTCAGAAAAAGTCCAATCAAAATTGAGAAGCAGTATAGCACCGTTTATTTGGCTATTCTTTGCAGTGCCTGCAACGGTGATAGGTGTCGGACTTATTAAGGTCTGCAATAGGCCTGAAGGTATATTCCAGTTTATCTATGGTTCCTTATGGATCATTATTTTGGGGTATGGGGCACGTTTTTTACCATTATCGAGCCGTATTATGGCGAATTATTTTAAGCAGGTTTCCAATTCAACAGAGGAAGCAGGCATAGTAATGGGCGCCTCGTGGTTCCGTATTTTAAAGAAAATTATTGTACCTTTACAAGGGTATGGGATAGTCGCTGCATGGTTGATTTCCTTCATGTTTTGTGTTGGAGAATTGGGTACAACGATATTGGTATATCCACCGGGACACGAAACACTTCCGATAACACTATTCACAGTGATGGTAAATAGTCCAGCAAACATCGTTTCAGCGCTTTCTCTTATCATTGTGGTAATGACATTATTACCTCTTGGCATTTTCCTTGCGACCTCAAGATATTTCCTGACAATGGAAGCAAAGGGTAGCAGAGTCCTACGGTAATACGATCGTTTATGACAATAGGTTTATTATGAATGTACTTGAAGTAAAACACGTAATAAAAATCCTTGGTAAAAAGGAGGTTGTAAGAGGTGTTTCCTTTGAAGTCAAGAGGGGACAACTGCTTGCCCTCTTAGGCCCTTCCGGATGTGGAAAGACGACGACGTTAAGAATAATTGCAGGCTTAGAAATACCCGATTATGGTGAGATTTGGATAGATGGGGCACTTGCCAGTAGCAGCCAAAAGATAGTGATGTCCCAAAAAGAACGTCATATCGGAATGGTGTTTCAAGACCTCGCCCTCTGGCCGCATATGACGGTATATAAAAACATAGAGTTTGGATTAAAGACACTTGGGCTTACAAGGGCCGAGAGACAAAGGAGGATTGAGACTGTTCTCGATAAGGTTAATATGAAAAAATATGCCAACGAGTATCCAGCGAGGCTTTCAGGGGGACAACAACAGCTCATTGCCATTGCAAGGGCTATTGTTACAGAACCAAAGTTACTCCTCATGGACGAGCCCTTATCGAATATTGATGTGCAATTGCGTGATGATATTAGAAAGGAAATAAAGCGTATTCAGCAGGAGACGGAGATTACCACAGTTTATGTAACTCACGACCAGGAAGATGCATTTCTGTTAGCAGACAAGATAGCCGTAATGAATGCAGGAGTAGTGGAGCAGATCGATAGTCCCGAGGAAATTTATTTTTCTCCGGGATCACTTTTCGTAGCTAATTTTATCGGAGAATCGAATACTATACGGGTAAGGATAGTAGACAGGGATAAGGTAGTAACCCCATGGGGTGAGTTGGTATGCAGGACAAAGGGCCATGAGAGGGGAGAGGCCTTTCTTTTTTTTAGACCACATCAGGTACAGGTTGAGCAAAATGGTTTTTATGAAGGGGTAATTATTAAACGGGAATTTATAGGAGGAAGGTACAGATATTATATCGAGATTCCTAAAGGTGAAATTAAATTCTATAACCAAAAATTTTATAGAATAGGTGAACCAATCAGGTTTTCCATCAAAGAAGCGAATCTATTATTTTCTTAAAGGATAAGGAGAAAAATTAAGATAAATTTAGCGTACTCCGGGCGTAGTAATTCTAAAGAGGTATCAAAAGAGTATTTTGACCTTGCCAGAGGTAAAATAAGAGTTCGTTAGAAATTAAAGGGAAATTTTTTAGTGTTGACCTCCTTTCACCGGCTTCAGTTTCGGGTTCTTAACCGAAAAGGGGATAAAAGATAGTAAAAGATCAAGCAGTGAGTAAAGAATTATTAAAGACACAGTTTTTGGTTTTCATAGCATAGTAAACACGAATGAGTTTTCTAGCGTGACTTTACTTTAGTAAAGTCACGCTAGAGGCACATGAACCGGGTCAAAATTACCGAAACTAAATCTATCGCCAATGGTTTTAGCGTCTTTTGGATCGTTTTTTTGTTTTTTATGAGAGAACTTACCCTTAAAGCCAGGTACGATCTGTGAGTTCAAAGCAGTAACAGAGGATGATGGAAGGATGCGGATGGAGGAACAGTATATCCTGATTATGTGATTATTCATAAATCTTATATGATTCAAGCTGTAAAATTTACGTTTGTTTATAATTTCCAACGTAAATCCTATAACTATTACCTTATCCGAAACGTCCCTGTTTTTATTTTTACTTTATCAGTACCACCTAATCTGACCTTTACCCTTACCTTTATTCTCCCTTTCGCTGAATAGGATACAACATATGCAAGGAAATATTCATGTAAACCTTCTAAAGCTTCACTATAAAACGATTCACCGTCAAATGTCTGTGAACCACTTCCAATCAGAGATACTTTTGGAATCAAATTATAAGCAGGAGTTAAATCCGAGATATTCGCCTTTAGATAAATTAGTATATAATCACCTCTTTGAAACGTTTTTTGCTTCTTTATAGTACCTGTGTAAGGATTATATTTGTAGAAAGTTATTTTATTTAACTTTAACTTTGCCTCTTCATTACTCAGGTCCTCACCATCAATACCATGACTGGCGAACGCAGTTTCTATGACACTCACATTTGCCCCATTATTTACAGTATTATCGGCCGTGGTCCATGCATCTCTCATATCAAAAAAATTCGCGTCATTAGGCAATAAACTTATTGCGGAAGAGAACACCCGGAATGCTGTATCTGACCCCAAAGTCTTTTGAATATCCCAATAGACCCCATTGAGTATTTCTCCCGTATAATGCACCTCCGAATAACCATAACTTGGGAGAAGGACATCATCAGGATATGTTCGTGTATTATTCATATTTCGTGTGTAGTCCTGCGCGCCATCTTTTGATGTCAGACCCCACTCACCAATAGTTCCATTACCACCAAAATACGATGCCATGACATCTCCGGTAGATTCATGAATAGCCCCACTATAATTGTGTTCAATAACCTCATACAGTTCAGGTTCAATATGATCCAAAACGGCGTGGCCATACTCATGGGTAATCACATCGGCATCCAGCCCAAGATTATTCAGCTCGTTCCCACAGCCAAAAAGCATATAACCAGTTGAAGAAAAATTGTAATCCCGCGTATAAAAGGCATTATCATAACCGACTGAAGAATCATCCGGATCCTGTGCATTTACAAAAACAGGAATCTGCGCATCTAAGCTGTTAAAACCGATCGATTTCAGCGTATCGTGCATCGTATTTACATGATAGTAGGACATAACTTCTGTTAACTCAGTATCACTGCTGGTATAACTATAATTCCTTTCGGGAGAAGATGCAGTCGAAAATTTTGAGAGGTTTGATGTATCATATTCACTGTAAATACACTCGGCATTATAGGGTTTTCCATAATTCCCCTCCAGCAGAAAAGAACCGTCAGTCAAATTATTCAAAGTAACTGTTGTTAAAGAAGGAGTCGTAATAGGATTTTCTCTATATACGGTACCTGCCCCTGTGGCAAAACTCTGGAGTTTCTTTTTATAGAGCACCCATCCTTTTTTCTTCGCATCAACATACACCAACCATGTCTTATCGACAAGCCCTTTCTTAGAGACAATCACTCTCCATACAAGATTTTGTTCACAACCACAAGGGAGAATTACCAGTTCCGATGACGCCTTTTCAATTCTGGACTCATCAATACCTACTGCTCTTTCTGCAGTGCGGAGCGCATCATCCTTTTCAACAAGCGGCTGTGTATCTATTTGGATATTAGGGATGCATTGATTTTCCACAAGGATGATATTATTCTTATCTGATACATGGACGGTAACCTCGGCACCTACAACCGGTATCTGATTATAGTGTTGCCGAAATGTTATTCGTTCTCCTAAAGGGGTTTTTATATTCTTTTTTATTAGCAAACCATCGAGATCTGCTTTTAATCCAAAAAGACCATGATATGAGGACAAAAACTTCCTCGCAGCATCCTCCGGTTTTCCAGGAAAGGCCTTACTTTTCGTGCCAAACAAACGTTTCGCAATCCCCTTTTTCTTATCCCACTTTACTTTCCATTCGGGATTATCTTCCATTTGCAATTTTGATAAAGTAAATTCAGGTGAGTCATGTTCTGAACTTAGCGGAATAGCTCTCCCATTTGCTAAAGACTGATATAAAAAGGAAAATATACTTGCACCAAGGAATATCAATGCTATACCAGAAAAAATGCAGTAATATTTTATTTTACTCATTATAGGTATCCTTAAATATAGTATGCGGTTTCAGAGTAGATCACTCCACTGTGTCATATACAGATTAACCAATTTTAAGTGCAATTTACCCATTTTGCAATACAGATTTCATGAATTATCAATTCTGCGATCTTAAAACCATTCCAATACTATACAGACCCTTCTTCTCATAAGCGTCTGCCAAAAGAGCGTATACTTCTTTATATCCAGGATCAACCTTCAATACATTATTGAAACGGTCTATAGCTTGTTCTATTTCACCTTTTTTCAGAAATTCCAATCCATGTACCATATCATCCTGGGCCCTTTTCCTGAGGATTTCCAATGCCTTACTATACTCATGTAATGCATCCCGTATTTCTCCTTTTTGCATATACGCATTTCCTAAATGTACGTGTGCATCATATGAATCCGGCATAAGTTCAATAGCCTTCTTGAAGGCTGAAATCGCCTTTTCACCTTTTCCATCTTTTGAATGCAGCCATCCCAAACACAAATATGCCTCCGGATAATCCGGTCTTATCTGCAAAACATCCATAACCTCTCTAAATTTGTGTTCAATTGAAAGCACATTTCCTTTAATCCAACTATAATCATTTACCATGTTATCTTTATCATCACCTGCTGATGTTGTTTGAACAATCATATTACCCATAGCTATCGCTTTGTGTATCTGGTTTTGTGATGCATAAATAAAAGCAATAAGCAGTCTCATCTCAGCATCGTCCAAGTTTTGACGGGTTGCCAGTTCTGCCAGACACATCGCTTCCTTCAGGAAATCACATTGCACATAAATCCATCCAAGTAGCACATAAGCACGGGCATCTTCCGGAAATAAAGAAATAGCTTCTTTCCCTGCTTTCATGGCTTCATTCACGTTGCCGCCTTTACTATACGCCGTTACAAGTAACAGGCGTGCCTTTTTATTCCTTGGGTCCATTTCAATAGCATTCTTTATGGTAAATACCGCTTTCTCAAACATACCGTCATTAATATAATACTCGGCTTCATCAATAAGTTTTACAAGGGTGCAGTCTTTGATCTTTTTTGCTTCATGTAATTCTTTTAATGCCTCGTCCAGCATCCACTTCTTTGCATAAAAATAACCCAGGTAGACACGGACATCTCCCCGGTCTGGTTCTATCGATAAAGCCCTTTTCATGTTGGAAATAGATACATCCAACATTCCTTTCTCTGCATAAGCACAGGCTAATTTCACATAGGCTTCTGCATATCCCGGCTTTAACCTTAAGACCTCCTCGTATTCTTTGATTGCCTGATCCACTGAGGAAACCGTCTCTCTTCCATTCACGGGGGAATCTCTTTTATCATAACAAGGATTGAGTTTTAACACTTTTTTAAATTCATGCAAGGCATCGCTTAATCTTCCCAATATCATGTAACATAACCCTAATTCCGCGTGTGCATCAGGAAATCCACTTATCCAACCGATCATTTCCTCAAAACTTGAAGTAAACTCTTTAACCGTACGGGAAATATCCCTCAGCATCGGATAATCAAAAGGAATTTTTTGAAGTTCAGGATTCAGGCTTAGCACTTTCTCGAGTTCTTCTACCGTATGAGATACCGACCCCTTTTGACTATAGGCCCATGCGAGATATGCACGGGCCTCTACATTATTGGGAAAAAGCTCTATTATCCTCTGAAATTCGGGTATAGCAAGATCAATCAATCCCTTTTCGGCATATTGCCGGGCCTGATCCCAGCATAAGGTTTCCCTGATCAGAGCGAAAGGAGTCTGGGTTTCTTTATTTTCCGATGCATGAATGGAAAAAAATAGCCCTTGTTGTACAAGGGCTATCATTGGAATAAACAGTATCAGTTTTAAAGTACTCATCTTTCTACACGATTATCTTCACATCTGAAATTTACAATCCTTTTATACCGCCAATTATACCACCAGCAACGAATTCTGGATACGTTGGTGTCATATGTTCGGAAATATCAAGCCCTATTGTTTCATCCTCTTCACGTACACGCCCCAATCCAACAGCTTTAAGTCCGCCAAAAATGATAATGGCGCACAAACATGCATAGCCAATGCAAATAATAAACCCCAGTGCCTGTATACCAATGTTACACGTGACACCGTGATACGTAGGCCGTATGAGCCCCATCACCCCTGTCGAAATACCACCAATAGCCCCGGCTGTACAATGTACTCCACAAGTACCTACCGTATCATCGATCCCCACCTTGTCTAAAGATTTTACCACAAGAGGGATAACCCCTCCGCTTATTACACCTACGATAATGGCAAAACCGGGGTGTACGAAACCAGCACCAGCACAAACAGATACCATGCCTGCTATTGCCCCATTTCCTGTAGTAAGGGGATCCGGTTTTTTATTAATCAGCCATCCACCAAACATGGCACCAAGAATCCCCCCTGCCATGCCCATCGTAACGTTAATAGTAACCGTAGGCAAATCGCTAACAAGGACACTAATCATCTCGCGTGCTGTCGCATAAGTAGTTGGTTCACATAACGACCCGATCGTTATAGAACCTACGGTAAAGCCATAAAAAGATACGCAAAGAACGAATACACCAAGTATCATCTGAGAAACATTATGTCCGGGAATGGTATAGCATTCACCACGGCCAAATTCAAACAACCATGTTCTTTTACTGGTGCGTGCATATTTTTCAATTCGAGGTCCAACGATCATAGCAGCTATAAGGGCTGTTAAACCACCTTGGAAATGCACCACTACAGAGCCAGCATAATCTACGTAACCCCAACCGGTGAGAGGTCCTGCTGACCATGCCATCCATCCAAAAAACGGATACATAAAGCCACAATAAAGAATCACGTAGATAATATACGCCTTAAAGCTAAACCTCTCAGCAATAGCCCCGGATGTAATGGCACAGGAAACAAGACAAAACCCCCACATTGTGAACCAATGCCCGTATACATTCAACATATCAACATTCATTGGATCAATCACCCCGATAAGGCAGTAATTCCAGTTACCACAAAAAATAGCGAATCCAAATAACCACCAGACCAGAGTACCTATCCCGATATTTGCACATATCTTCATATAGACATGGGTGGCATTCTTAGAACGAACCTGCCCGCTCTCCAGAAATGCAAAACCCGCTTGCATAAAAAAAACCAATACTCCAGTAATGACTAACCAAAGAATATAAATAATAAGAATTATATCCCTTGCTAATACATCTACCACCGTCCATCCTCCTTTTCCACAAGTTACATAGGCATCTGCAAAATTACGGAGAATGTCCTTTCGAATGGAGTGAGGAATCTTTCAACTGTGGTAATGAAAGGTTTCTCCCTCTGGTCGAAATGACAAGGTAAGCCATTTTATTCGTTTTGCAGAGGTCAAATAAGTTGCAAGGACATAAGAGTCCTTGAAGTTTCGATGCCCATATACTACCAGCATATTATAAATAATCAATAGAATATTGGCGTATACTGATTTCCCAGGACGGCGAGCCGCAGCCAAACGAAAAGCCGCAAAACGCAAAGAACATTTGGGAAGGGCACCCGCCGAAGGTAAATTCTATACCAACAGGAAACCTATTCGGGGTATCTGGAACTGTTTATCTGGTAACACGAAGGTATTTTAACGAACTTTTTCTTGAGAAAGGATTTACAGAAAAAGGTTTGACATCTTTAGCAAACATACGTTGCTGAATGGTTATACAGTAACATGAGTCTTAGTATGGCTGAATATCATGTACGGTAAAATCTTTTCTCCCATAACAATCATCTAATGATTCAACCATTCAACCATATAATCTATATAAGTATGAGCCATATTCGGACTTTATTCTTCGACCCGTTCGGTTCAAGGCATAGATCTTAACAAGTTTCCACGACTCCAACACTCCATGAATCCGTTTTTGGTTGCAGCCGCATTAGGAACTCCGGGAAAGGTTACGATACTTACCAAGTGCAAACAAGGGGAAATAATTGCAGTACAAGTGATATTTCAGGTAAAAGACTTTTGGAAAACCCGTTGCTGTAAATTCAATTTCATCCCAACTTCCATCCTCTTTTTGCCGGGTTAGTAAAAATTCAATACCTCTTTCGACGGCACTTGATTTTGCGTCACCAGTATGAAGTAATGCCAATAATGCCCATGCCGTTTGAGAAGGGGTACTTTTACCAATTGCCTTCAGTGAGGGGTCATCATACGACTTTATCGTTTCACCCCAACCACCATCAGAATTTTGCACACTCTTCAACCACTCAGCAGCCTTTTTGATATATGGCTTATTTGGATCTTCTCCGATTGCCGAAAGCCCTGCAAGTACAGACCAAGTACCATAAATATAGTTTGCGCCCCAACGCCCAAACCACGAACCATCTTTTTCTTGTTCTTTTTGGAGAAATTCCACAGCCATCCGAATATTGCTGTAAGTTTTATGAAACCCAATGCGTCCTAAAAATTCTAAACATCTGGCGGTAACATCACTTGTGCTTGGATCTAATAATGCATTAAAATCTGCGAAAGGTATATGGTTTAAAATGGTTTTATTGTTATTCCTATCAAATGCCCCCCATCCACCGTCATCACACTGCATAGCCTGCAGCCACCGCAACCCGCGCAGGAACGATTTTTCCTTTTGTATATTCTCTGCCAATGATACCCGTTGTAACGCCATAAGAACAGCAGCGCTATCATCCGTATCGGGATAAAACTCGTTTGCATATTGAAAGTACCAACCGCTTGGCTCTTCCACCTTGCATTTTAATGCCCAGTCCCCAAAGTTCCTAACCTCCTTGCTCAACAACCATTCTCCTGCCCTTTGTAATCTAGGATGGGTGCTTGGCATCCCTGACTCATGAAGTGCAATAATTGCCCATGCCGTATCCCAAACGGGTGACACGCATGGCTGCAAATAAAGATTATCTCCTTCGTAAACAACCAAATCTTCAATCTCTTTTAGCTGGCTTACCATTGCAGGGTGATTTTCTGAATAACCAAGGCATTTCATAGCAAATATGGAATTAATAATTGCTGGCCATATAGCTCCCAAACCTCCCGATTTATCCATATGATCCAGCATCCACTTCTCTGCCTTTCGAAGGGCCATCCGCCTGATAAATTTAATGGGTTGCTGCTCATATCTTCTGAAAACGCTATCGGCATCGATAAAGAAATTATGCCAGCACAGCCCTGATTGATCCCTTTTAATACGATAAAATACCTTCTCGCGTGGAATGAGATAAAGCTCTTTAAGCAAATCGTCCCCTACAGGAATATGTGGTTTTTTTGCAATAGCAATAGAAAGGGGGACAACAATACATCTGGACCAGTATGACATCTCGTAGATACTAAAATAAAAACCTGGAGGAAACAGGATCATTTCTGCCGGAACGGCAGGAACAGCCCGCCAGTCAACTTGTCCAAACATGGCCAAATAAATCTTGGTAAAGCAGTTGGCCTTCATAATACCCCCCATGTCCAAAATACACTTTTTTGCCTTCTGCATAAAGGGCTCATTGGCGGAATATCCGGCTAATTTTAATGCAAAATACGCCTTCACTGAAGCACTGATCTCAGAAGGACCTCCATAGTAAATATTCCATCCACCATCAGGAAGCTGGTGTTCACGCAAGAGATTCGCAGCCTTTCTTTGCTTTTCACGATCTACCTTCCCAAGGAAATGCATCAGCATGATATAGTCTGAAGTTAGAGTAGTGTCTGCCTCCAGAATCCCAACCCAATGCCCGTCCAAATGATTTTGCTTACTAAGAAGATATTGCTGTGCCCTGCTTAAGGCAATATCGAGAGAATTTTTTGTCGGCTGCTGGGTGTGAAGCCCTGTCCTGGCAGATGTAGCCTCAAATATTAGTTTATGTTTTGGTATTTCAGGGAGAGGGTGTTTTCCATTCCCATTTCCATTCCCATTGAACTTATGAATACCTGTTTCTAATCGTCCCAAAAGGTTAGTAAAAAAATTTCTCATACTTTAGAAACCCCCATCAATACTCATAGTATCAATCTGCTACCGATGTAAACTGTGTAGGAAACTCTTGTAAATGCAAAAAGGAATAATCACGCAAGTGGGTGAGCAAAGTTCTGCGTAAAGCGAAGAAAGATAATCCAGAAAAACAATCAGTATTCAGCTATCAGCCAAAAATCTTGAAAGCTGAATGATGATAACTCAGTAACAAACAAGCAGTTCAGACTATCACTCTCGCAATGGACACTTGCACGTAGACTCATTTACTATAATTTAGTAAATGAAGCGAACGGTTAGGGCATCAACATAACAAATTTGCCGACTGATTTCAAGAAAAACTTGCCTTCTCTATCAATTTCTTATAGCATTATCCTAATACTGAATGATCTGGAAGTGAAAAATACAAAGTACAAAATGAAAATTGGAATCTGCACATCACATTTTTTGCCGGGATTGTAAAACCTGTTCTCTTGCTTTCGTCAGTACAAGTCCTGACGGGTTCAGAAATATTTTTAAAAAGAACTATGACACTCCTTGTTTACGATGGCATTTTTTTAAAGCATAATACCGGATACGGACATCCTGAAAATGCCAAAAGACTCGAAAACACTGTAAACCACCTTAAGAAAATCAAGCTTTGGGAGCAATTACGAGTAGAAAGACCTCGCATCGCCTCTTTAGAGGAAATTGGCCTGGTTCATCCACAAACGTATATAAAGACTGTTGAGCAAATTGCAAACTCCGGTGGTAATTGGCTGGACGGCGATACGGCAATTTCTCCTGATTCATACGATGCAGCCGTCTACGCTGTTGGTGCACTATTTACTGCAATTGATTTAATAATGAAAGGCAAAGAAAAAAATGCCTTTTGTCTTGTACGCCCGCCCGGTCATCACGCTACAACTACGAGGGGTATGGGATTTTGTTTATTTAATAATGTGGCTATTGCGGCAAAATATATCCAATCAAGATATCAATTAGAGAGAATTTTTATCATTGATTGGGACGTCCATCACGGTAACGGTACGCAGGATGTATTCTATCACGACCCAACGGTATTCTATCTTTCTCTGCACCGGCATCCATTTTACCCGGGTTCAGGAAGAAAAGAAGAAGATGGGCAGGGTAAAGGTAAAGGGTTTAATAGTAATATACCAATACCGGCAAATATAACGCCAGAAAGGTACATTGAGCTTTTTACCAATGCCGTAGAACAAAACACAGGCCGATTTATTCCTGAATTTATTCTCATCTCAGCAGGTTTCGACACCTATAAAAACGATCCTATTGGCGGTTTAAATCTCAAGGAGGAAGATTTTGAGATAATAACAGAAGTTGTCACAAGATCTGCTAAAAGACATTGTAACGGCAGGATAGTATCATGCCTTGAGGGTGGTTACAACCTCTTAGATCTACCCTTATGTGTAGAAGCTCATCTCAAGGCATTACTTCGGACGTAATTAAATTTTTTGCTGCACGGCAGCAGCTTTTATCTGATTAAATTTCTTTGTTAGCCGGGATTTCCTTCTGTTAGCAGTACCCTTATGCAGTATCCCCTTAACAACACTCTTATCTAATTTTTTTACCGTTAGCCTGAGTTCTTCTTCTGCTACCTGAACGTTTCCTTCCTTTAATAAAGTAAAAAATTTCTTTAATTGTGTCCTGAGGGCTGATTTATGTGATCTATTTATCAAATTCCGTTTTATGTTTTGCCTCAGCCTTTTTTTCGCAGATCTCAATATAGGCATTGTTCCGATACTCCTTTATCCTTCAACAATATAATATAAAATGCGCATAAATATAAAAATTGATGTTTATAATGTATGTAATTTAACATTTAAAGTCAACAGAAAACGAAAGGACTTGCATTTTTTATCTATTTTTATTATAGTGAATTTACTGTTTTATATTTATATTTGTAAAGAATTATACTATCGTTCATATTCATGAATATTATTACCTATCCAGACCCAATACTTCGCCAAAAGGCAAAATCATTGACACAAATAAACCAAGAGGTATACCAGAAGATAGAAGAGATGATGGCATTGATGCACCAGGCTAACGGCATTGGGCTTGCGGCCCCGCAAGTAGGATGGTCTGTTCGCCTTTTTATCATTGATGTAGACGGAAGACCGGGAGATAAGGTGTTTATCAACCCGGTAACAATAGAAGAAACAGGTGAGTTAAGTAAAGAAGAAGGTTGTTTAAGTTTCCCGGGTGTTATGGGTAAGGTTATGAGGGCACAGCGGATAAAAGGATATGCTTATAACCTTAAGGGACAAAAAATAGAAATAGAGGCAGAAGGGTTGATTGCACGTGCCTGGCAGCATGAGCTAGACCACTTAAATGGCTACCTTTTTATTGATAAAATAAGCCCGGCGAATCGTTTGTCCATATCACACAAGTTAAAAGAATTCGAAAAATCCTATCATAAAAGTGCCAAAATTTCCGTATAACTTAACAGGCACGATAGCAAAGACAGTCACTAACTTATCCAAGGTGGTTTATTAAAGATAATGAATGTAGTTTTTATGGGAACACCTGAGTTTGCGGTTCCCAGTTTAAGCTCATTGGCAACATCGGCACATAAGATTATTACCGTAATCACACAACCGGACAGGCCAAAAGGAAGAAGTAAAATACCGTGCCCTTCACCGATAAAGGAGGCGGCACAGAAATTTGGATTGAAGATTGTACAGCCTGCCAATGTTAATGATGAAGCGGCTACGAAACAACTTCGGGATCTTTCACCAGACTGTATCGTTGTCGTCGCCTTTGGGCAATTTTTATCCAGTTCGATTATTTATCTTCCCCGATACCAATGCATTAATATCCACGCATCTTTATTACCCAAGTTCCGCGGGGCAGCTCCTATTAATTGGGCAATTATTAAGGGAGAGACCGTTACGGGTGTTACTTCTGTAGTCATGACGGAGAAAATGGACGCCGGTGATATTATCGCGCAAAAGGCGATACCCATATCTCCTAAAGAAAATGCGGGAGAACTCGAGAGAAGATTAGCCTCTCTCGGTGCAGAACTTTTGGTTGAAACCCTTAACCTTGTAGAAACAGGAAAAGCTACTTATACAAAACAAAATGAAAATGAAGTAAGTTTCGCTCCAAAACTAAAAAAGGAGACAGGATTAATTTTTTGGTCACAGGAGACACAAAAAATCCATAATCTTATTCGTGGTGTAACTCCATCACCAGGGGCCTATACTTATTACGCAAAAAATGCTCCGGAAGAAAAGAAAAGGATTCTTATCCTAAGAACACAAATTCACGATGTGCCGAAAATAAAAACAACTCCTAATCCGGGTACAGTAGTCGAGATTGCGCCGTGTGGAATCCATGTTGCAACCTCAGATGGATTCCTCTGTATTACACAGTTACAACCCGAGGGAAAACGTGCAATGGATGCACAGGAATATATCCGCGGCCATAAAATAACACCCCACGATACATTTATATCCTAGCTTGGCATAGCCGCAACCAAAATCCTTCAAGGATAGATTTACAAATTGCAGAAAAAAGAAGTTCTTACAAAGTAATACTATAAATCTATATCTTTTACTCAAAGGCAGGTACTATGGAATTTATTGATAAACAATTCGTTTCTATCAATAACCTTATGACGAAGTTTCGCAAGAGAAAGTGTTCTCCGAAAAATTTATTAATTTTATTCCCTCATTGTATTCAGAATACACAATGCAAGCAGAATGTGAAAAATGATTTAAATGAATGCAAGCGTTGTGGGAAATGTAAAATTAAAGACTTATTAGAATTCTCTGAAAAATATGGTGTGAATATTACCCTTGCCACAGGAGGACGAGTTGCCCTTCAAAAGGTAATGGCAGAGGAAATTCAAGGTGTGGTAGCAATCGCCTGCGAAAAAGAATTGAGAATCGGTTTAATGGCGTCTATGCCTAAGGCTATATTTGCAGTACCTAATTTAAGACCTCACGGATATTGCAAGGATACGGATGTATATCTGGATGAGGTAAAAGAAGCAATTGAGAAATTCCTCAAGTAAAACAGATGCCCGGTATGAGTGTATTCACATCCTGAGGGAAATTGAAGAAAAAGATATTTTTGCTCACGATCTCATCACTGCAAGATGCTTGAAAGGCGATTTATCGAAACGAGATAAAAATCTTCTGAGAGAACTGGTAAATGGTGTTATTCGGCATCGCTTATCCCTTGACACGATCATTTCTTTTTTCTCTAAAATCTCATTAAGTAAGATAGAACCCCGTGTGCTCTCCATTCTGCGTCTTGGTTTATATCAGATTATTTATTTGGACAAAATACCACCTTTTGCCGCAATAAATACATCGGTAGAGCTTGCAAAAAAAACAGTCTGCAGAATGGCAGCAGTAAAATTTACCAATGCAATCCTTAGATCTGCCGAAAGAAGTATTCAGAATAAATCTGTGTATAAACAGGAGATTACCGACCTCCGGATGGCATTGTACAGAAGAGAAAACACATGGTGTGTGTTTCAATATCCAGTCTTCCCTGATCCAGCCAAATATCCTTCTCTCTCTATAGCAACAAACTACAGCCATCCTGAATGGTTAATAAAACGCTGGATGGTCAGATACGGAGAAGAAAAGACTATTGAAATATGTAAGACCAACAATTACATTCCAAAGATGTTTCTCCGCATTAACCATAAGAAAACATCCATAGAAGAGTTTCTCGCACTTCTCAACAAAAAAAATATTCATTCACAGATCATCAACAATGCTGTCACTATTGATGATGTAGCTGTTTTTGAATTGCCGGGGTATACAGAAGGGCTATTTTTTATACAGGATATCTCCGCTATGAAAGTAGCCCCGTTCCTCAAGGTAGAAAAATCAAACACGGTGCTCGATATGTGCGCAGCGCCGGGAGGAAAAGCAACCCATATTGCAGAGCTTCTAGAAGATACGGGCAAGGTGTATGCTTTAGATATTTCCTTAAAACGACTATACTCTGTAAAACAGAATTGCCTGCGTATGGGAATCTCTAACATCTCCTTAGTATGTGGTGATGCATCTGAGGGAAAAGCTCCTTTTCGCAGTATGTTTGACCGCATACTCATAGACGCTCCTTGCTCCAATACAGGAGTCCTTTCGCGCCGGGTGGAGGCTCGATGGCGGTTAAAAGAAGAAGATATCCATAAACTGGCATCATTACAATACTCGATACTGAAAACAGGCGCTGCGGCGTTAAGATCAAATGGTTTCCTGGTATACAGTACTTGCAGTATAGAACCGGAGGAAAACCAGGATATTATAAAGAAATTCCTGCACAACGAACCGCAATTTTGTCTGGACGGTGAAGAACATTATCTTCCCGGTACAAACACCGGAGACGGAGGCTATATGGCAAGGATTCGCAGGAGATAATTGAGCGTTGAAAAGGTAAAAAATGGAGAATATCCACCGCAAAGGCGTAAAGATATTATTCTTTTAGAGAGTACATGCTGAAACTCAATGAAAATAGTTATCAGTGTTTATCCGTGTTCATCCGTGGTTAATTCAAAAAATCCTCAGAAGATTTGTTGACCCTGGCTTCCAGACAGGAACGCCTCCTGTGAATGCTATCATATCACCTTCCTTGATATAGCCAGACTGCTTGGCGGCTTTGATACTACTTCTCATCATATCATCGGTATCCTGTATAGGTTGGGTAATAATAGGGATAACACCCCATACAAGCGCAAGCCTTCTGTAAGTATTCAATGATGGGGTTACCGCAAGGATTTGCTGCTTGGGCCGATATTTGGAAATAAACCGGGCAGTACTTCCCGTTTGGGTTAATGTTATGATAACTTTTATGTTGAGATTATTGGAGACTTGACAAGTTGCAATGCTGATAGCATCAGGTACAGTAATTGGGCTGCCCGGGATTTGTAACGATTCAAAATGGTCTTTTTTTACTAAACTTGGCTCTATTTCTCTGGCAATTTTGGACAACATAGCTACCGATGCAACGGGATACTGACCCTTTGCTGTTTCTTCAGAAAGCATAACTGCATCACTTCCATCAAAAATAGCATTAGCCACATCAGTGACTTCTGCACGGGTAGGTCTATACTGATTAACCATGGAGCCAAGCATCTGAGTAGCCGTAATGACCGGCTTACAATATCGGTTTGCAAGGCTAATAATTCTTTTTTGGACGAGAGGTACCCTTTCCAAGCGTATTTCAACCCCTAAGTCCCCCCTGGCTACCATAATAGCATCTGCAGTTCGTATGATGTCCTCTAGATGATTGAGCGCTTCGTGTTTTTCGATCTTGGCAATAACAGGAATATCTCTGTTTTTCTGCCGTATGAGTTCTTTGAGTTCCAGAATATCATCAACATTCTTTACAAATGATAAAGCTATATAATCTACATCATGTTCTATGCCGAAATCGAGATCCCTTTTGTCCTTCTCTGTAAGGGAAGGTATTGGCAAACTCCTGACCGGTATATTAATTCCCTTTCCTTCAGTCAATTCGCCACCAAAAACAACCTGGCAGACAATATTGGAATTGTCTTTTTGAATAACTTTTAATTCAATTTCACCATCACTCAGGAAAATGGTATCTCCAACAAAGACCATATCAGGTAAAGGTTCATAAGTTATGGATGCAACTTTCTCATCTCCGTTCACAGTTTTATTCGTAAGGGTAAATATATCATCGGTTTTTAAGGTGATTGTATCTTTATAGAGTGATCGTACTCTGATCTTTGGTCCGGATAAATCTTGCATAATAGCCACTGGTTCATTGAGCTCCTGGGAGATAAGACGTATGTTTTTGATAATCTCTCCGTGTTCAGATAAAGTTCCATGAGAAAAATTCAACCGGGCAACGTTCATCCCTGCGTGTATCAAGTCCTTAATGATGGAAGGGGAATTGCAGGCAGGGCCTATGGTACATACAATTTTCGTTCTGGAAAAATGGTCCATATGAGAATTAAACTTTAAACAAATTACGGTACAGAGAAAGGAATAAATAAGAAGAAATTGAAGGATTTGCATCTGAAGAAATTTATATAACCGCTTAAATTTTTACCGATACGATAATTGAACCAGATGCAACAAGACGATTATCTTACAAACATCTGTGAATTTCAAGGGTTTTGTGGAAAAGGAATGATACTTTGGATTTTTCAGATAAGTACCTGAATAGAAATTTTTGTGCCTTTTTCAGGAGCATTCTCAGGGTTGGTCCAATCTACAAGATTGAACAAACTTTGGACTTTGGGTTTTTCAGATAAATTCTAACCCCGCACTTCTAACTGAAACCCCATTTAGCCATTTCTATAATATCCGATAATCGTTTTCCGCCTTCCAGGACTACCGTAGGCTCAAAGCCACAGTGCATCATGCAATTTTTACAGCGAGGATCGTTCCCCTTTTGATACTTATCCCAATCGGTATGTTTCATATATTCATCAAAAGTTTTATAATGGGTATCTGTAATGAGATAACAAGGACTTTTCCAGCCTAAATAGTTTCTGGTCGGATTTCCCCAAGGTGTGCATTGCAGGTCTCTCTCTCCTTTCAAAAATTTCAAATAGAGGGGAGAATTTAATATCTTGTACCTCTTTGAGATCCCATAAATAAACCCAAATTTTTCCTGTACTTCCCTCCGGCAAAGAAACATTTCATTTTCGTTGTGTTCAAAACTAAAACCAGGCGAAACAAGCATACCATCCACACCTAATCCTTCCAGGAACGAAAAAAGCTCTTTTATCTCATCTTCATCGGTATTTTTATATATAGTAGTATTCGTACAGACCTTAAATCCCTTAGATTTTGCCTCTCGGATCGCGTTCGTTGCACGTTCAAAGACACCCCTTCCGGCAATAGCATCATGGGTATTTGCAAGGCCGTCAATATGGACATTGATATTAAAATATTTGCTCGGTTTTAGTTTTTTTATCGAGTCTGCTAATAAAATCCCGTTGGTGCAGAGATAAATGTGTCGTTTTTTCTCCAGGATACCATTGATAATTTTATCAATCTCCGGATGCATCAATGGTTCACCGCCGGTAACAGAAACGACGGGAGTGGGACACTGGCTTATTGCTTGAATACATTCCTCTACCGTTAACATTTCCCGGATTGTTTTACTATATTCTCGTATACGGCCACAGCCCTCACAAGCAAGGTTACATAAATGGGTAACCTCCAGCATCAGTACCAAGGGGAATCTCTCCCTGGATAAAAGTCTTTTCTTAATTAAATATTTTGTCAATGAAGAACTTAATGATAGCGATACCCTCATAATAGGCAAAACTCCGTTTGCAAAATAAAAGGTTTAAGTTAAAAGTCGAAAGTTGCAGGCGAGCTTAAATCTTACAAATTCCAACTTATAAACATCTCAAGAACTCTCCACAAAAAAAGAAGTTTTTACAGAACAACATGACAAAGTACACGATGCTATATCAATTAAGTAAAACAGTCAAGTATTATTTGGTTACGGCTACGATGCGTCTAGGGAATTTTTTATAATTATTATTGAAAATTATAACCAAATTTGATTCCATCTATACATTTCTTATTGGATAGGAGGGTTTATGATAGCCATATTCTTTGCATTAAGCCAGGAAATAGCCTCCCTAAAGTCACAAGTAAATATCGTAAAGAAGGTCCGGTATGCCCATGCAACATTCTATCAATCAGAATTCTGCGGTTTTCCAATAACTCTTGTACAAACAGGTATTGGGAAAAAAGTATCTGATGCTATTCAGCAATTATCAAAATATTTCCGGATACAGTTAATGATTTCCTCTGGTTTTGCAGGAAGCGTAAATCCTGGAGTCGGCATCGGAGATTTGGTTATTGGGAAACGTGTCCTTCATTCACCTCAAGATGAATTTGAAGGAGAAATTAAAATTAACTCTATACTCCCTTGCGACAAATCAATGGCAAACCTTGCTATAAAACTAAGCAGTACCAATAATTTCAGGTCACATTATGGAGATATTCTATCTGTCAATGGAATAATCCATAAATCTTCAACAAAGAAGTATATTGGAAACCAAACTTCTGCAATAGCTGTGGATATGGAATCATTCGCAATAGCAGAACAAGCAAGCGCCATGGGAATCCCCTTCATCGTCACTCGTGCAATTTCAGACGCGGCAGATGAAGATATGAAAATATACGAAAATATGGTAACCGAAGGTGGAAATATTAGTATATCGGCCACAACATGCTATTTATTCAGCAAACCGCATCATATTCCTTACCTGAACCGGCTCCATAAGCAGACCAAATCCGCCGTAAATACTTTATCGGCATTTTTCCCGAATTTTATTACACAAATATACAACACTTTGCTAACATAAGAAATCATTGAGAGGTGCACAATGATAAATAAAAGGGTTGGAATTATCATGGGCAGCGACTCGGATCTTGCCGTAATGAAGGAAGCTGTCAATATCCTGAAGGAATTTGAAGTAGATTTTGATGTAAATATCATATCAGCACATCGTTCTCCGGAAAAAGCTCACTCTTACGCCGTTGAAGCGGAAAAGAAGTACGAAATAATTATCGCCGGTGCCGGGGGAGCCGCACATCTCGCCGGAGTTATTGCAAGCCTGACAACTATCCCCGTTATTGGCGTACCTATGCTCACTTCCGGGCTGGGTGGATTGGACTCCCTCCTTTCCATGGTACAAATGCCATCAGGCATTCCTGTGCCTACTATGGGCATCGGGAAATCGGGGGCTATTAATGCTGCAATATTAGCAGTTCAGATAATAGGTATCGCAGACCTGAAATTACGGCAAAAAATTACCATGTACAAAAAGAAACTCGCAGATGAAGTGGCAAAAAAAGATAAAGAAGCAAGAAAAGAATTTGGGTTACCATAACCTGAACAGGCCGGAATGGACAAAACCCTAATATGGCCATATAGTTAATAGTCATTTAACCATAAACCCATAATAAGCCATTCACCTAATTTCTTTTTACATCTATGCAGGGGCAAACCTCATGTTCGCCCAGATTGAAAATGAAAACAAACGTTTTGAAATATTTATAAGTCGACAGCCGACATCGGATAGTTGAAAGCTAACTGGAATTAAAATCTTACAACTTTCAATTTTTCAGACCGGTTGCGGCCATACAGCACCAGGTAATAATTCCAAAAATTCTATAATAAATACAATAAGGGAGATACAATGCCATTACCAACTATTGAATGGGAAGGTGGAATTCACGGTCGCATACGACTGATCGACCAAACCCTGTTACCCTCCGAATTAAAATATGTCTATTGCGAAGATGTAAAGAGCATCTGGCATGCAATCAAGACACTCATGGTGAGAGGTGCACCGGCAATTGGTATTGCAGGTGCCATGGGTGTAGTCCTCGGTGTTAAAGATATCAATACAGAGAATGTAGATACGTTCCTGAAAGAGCTCAAACAAATAACAACGTATCTCGGCTCATCCCGCCCTACAGCAGTCAATCTCTTCTGGGGAATTACCCGCATGGAACGTATTGCACAGGAAAAAAACGGTAATTCCGTTCAAAAAATAAAAGAACTCCTCCTTGAAGAGGCGCTCAAAATACAGAATGAAGATAAAGCCATTTGCAGACGAATTGGTGAAAACGGCGCCGGTCTTATCAAAGACGGAAGCAGTATACTGACCCATTGCAATGCAGGCGGGCTGGCTACTGCTGACTATGGTACCGCCCTGGCTGTCCTCTTTAAGGCCAAAGAACAAGGGAAAAAAATAAAGGTCTATGCAGATGAGACACGGCCCCTCCTGCAAGGTTCCAGATTAACTGCCTGGGAACTCATGCACGCAGGAATAGATGTCACCCTGATTTGCGATAATATGGCAGCACATGTAATGAAGCAAGATAAGGTGCAGGGTGTGATTGTTGGAGCTGACCGGATTGCTGCGAATGGCGATACCGCCAACAAAATCGGCACGTACGGCATCTCTATTTTGGCAAAGGAACATGGTATCCCCTTCTACGTAGCAGCACCTGTCTCAACGTTTGATCTCAGTATAAAATCAGGGGACGATATCCCCATCGAAGAACGTTCCCCGGAAGAGGTCACAAATGGATTTGGCAAGAGGACGGCACCTGAGGGGATAAACGTCTTTAACCCCGCATTTGACGTCACCCCCGCGAAAAACATTACTGCCATTATTACTGAAAAAGGGGTAATCAGTAGGCCATCTTATGAAAGTATACAACGGATTTTAGGAGGATATAACTCATAGCGCGGTGTAGCCACAAAGCTGCAACCAAAAAGGGAGTAGTGGAGCATAACGGAAATTTGTTAAGGGTAGAACTTTTCTGGGATTTCGGAAATATTAACCTAATCCGAATGGGATATGGCTGGATAGGTTATATGTGAGAAAAGTTTTTACCATTACATAATATTCATCCATAAAGACATCATGTAACCGTAGTTACTCAAAAACCATTCGGCCATTTAACCATGTAGCCATAATATCAAATTCAAAATTCAAGATCCGAAATACGAAACAGGTTTTAATAATCAAAGGAGACCTTTTTATGCACATTCTCGGGCGTACCTTACAGGCCCTACTAACGGGTAGCATACTTTCATTTTTACTTTTGAGCTGTGGCAGTGATCGGGTCAATATAGAATTTAAAACACCGCGGCAAATTTATGTTGATGATTCAAAAACAGATCCCGATAGGTTAAATGAAGAACTCGAATATGATCTCAGAGAAATAGAGAAAAAACGCCGGCAAAAGGAGCGTGAGGCTGCCAAAGCCAAGGCGGAAGCAGAACAAAAAACAAAAGCAGAACAACAGATACAAGAGCAGCCGGCAGATGAAGAAAATGCAGGAATACAATTAGAGGAGACGGAGCAAGTGACACCAGAAAAATAGGCATGTAGGATAGGTCAAGTTTATGATAGGTGCGCTGATCGTTTCACCCATTCTACAACCTCTATCCGCGGGTTCAAGTTTGTAACTTGAACCCTACATTTTATATTGTTGATTCTACCATCAATCACCTATAGCGCTACTATTCATATAAACTTATGTGCTACAATAGGAAAAGCAAAAGCTGTCGGGTTTTGCCTCAAAAAGATCCCATTCAGGCCATGAATATTTAGAGCGCCACTATTGTGTGTCAAAATATGTGCCAAAATTAGCAAATTGTTACGACGGGATAATAATTCTCATGACACAGTAATTTATCTTTTTTACTGACTGTTATGCCAATAGTCACAACCATTTTCTTCCTGAAACTTAAATAGGTTTTATTATGGTATAAGGACTGTTTTATGACACAGAAGTGTCTCACGGAACATTTCCGTCTCAATTTCTTGTATTCCATAAATTATGGGGGATTATCATATCTTGAGAGTTTTCTATCGTAATAAATCTCATAATTTTGGAAATTATTAGGTAAAATAAGAATTATTTTGAAATTGGAATTCTGGAAGAAAAGAAACGCAGATACCGTAATGGACACATTAATCGGAAAAAGAGAGTACATGAAGAAACAAGGGTCTTCTTTATACAAAGTCCTTACCATCGCCGGCTCCGATACTGGGGGAGGGGCAGGGATACAGGCGGATATAAAGACTATTACATCCTTAGGCGGGTATGCAACAACGGTCATCACTGCACTAACCGCTCAAAACACCCTTGGAGTTCACTCTGTCTTTGAAATACCGGCATCCTTTGTCGGTCAGCAAATAGACGCCGTCATGACAGATATCGGTGCCGGCGCCATTAAAACAGGAATGCTCGTGAACAAGGATATTACAGAAGTCGTCTGCTTGAAAATAAAAGAGCATACCGTCCAATACGTTGTTGTAGATCCTGTCATGCTGTCAAAAAATGGAAAAAGATTACTATCAACCGATGCCATCCATGCCCTTACTTCCCAATTATTTCCGCTTTCCTTTCTCATCACGCCAAATATCCCGGAGGCGGAATATATTTCTGGTATGAAGATACAGGATATATCCCAGGCGAAAGAAGCCGCCCGGTTTCTCCATCAAATGGGCCCGCCACATGTATTGATAAAAGGCGGCCATGCAGGAAGATCGTGGAATGAGCAGACAAAAAACAAGGTAATAGATATTTTATACGATGGAAAGTCATTTGAGTATATAGAGGACGAACATATACCAACAAAAAATACCCATGGTACAGGATGCACATACGCATCGGCAATAGCCACGTATTTAGCAAAGGGTAACGGTCTGCAGGATGCCGTCCTTCAGGCAAAGAGATTCGTTACCGAATCAATCAAAAGATCATTTAACCCAGGCAAAGGATATGGAACTCTAGACCAGTTTAGGGCATCACAATTCCCTTGAATTACACCTCTTCGGTTGTTATAATTTGCATTTTAGTACTGCTTTATAGATTAACATCGCTAAATTTTCGAAAAGTGCTTTATGAAAACGTTTACCTCAGCGTCCCTGCAATAATCTATTTTATCGGGATATTCCGCACCAGGCACTTGTTTTGTATTGAGGATGTACTGTATGCAACAAGTCGCTGCGTTAGAATCGAGTGTATTAGTATTAAATAAATTTTTCATGGCCCTTCATGTTATTTCAGCCAGAAGGGCATTTGCATTATTATGCAAGGAAGCCGCCGAGGTAATTTCCGTCGATGACGGGAAATTCAATTCCTACAATTTCGAGAATTGGAAAGATGTTTCCCTTTATAAGGTCAAATCAGGTTTTTCTGAGGAAGATAAATCAAATTGGATCAAAACGGTCTCTTTTGAGATTGAAGTGCCGAAGATTATCCGTCTTTTGTTCTATGAGAGGCTTCCCCGGTCCAACGTAAAATTTAATAGGCGGAATATTTTCGCCCGGGATGAAAACAGGTGTCAATACTGCGGCCAAAAATTTCCGACATCCGAGCTGAGCCTGGACCATATTATACCAAAGGCATATAGTGGAAAAACTACCTGGACAAACATCGTATGCGCCTGTACAGAATGCAATAAACAGAAAGGCGGAAGGACTCCGGAAGAAGCGGGAATGAAGTTAAAACGGAAGCCGATAAAACCAAGACATAGCCCGATTTTAAGCTTAAAACTTCGCTCAGATAAATATCAATCATGGAAGCAATTTTTAGACGAGGCATATTGGTCTATCCCGTTAAAATAAAACCCATCCATGCTTAAATTAGACCTCCGGTGGCTTTGTTTGTAACCACAGTAGGGGATAAACATTTGCTGATATGAGCTTGAGCAGTCCTTATATTCTCGACAACAAATGTTTATCCCCTACAACAAAACACTGAGATTCGCATATATTTTAATTAGATCTTTGATAGCGATTTTTAAAGTGCTCCTCTAAAAAGAGGGGCCGAGGTGTGTAAAGCTGTTACATTTTATAAGGTAGTAGTTAGGGGATAGTGGATGAAAAACACTCCTATCAACTATTCATTAACTACTATTCACTATCTATTATTTCTTTTACACACCCCTTTATCTTCTCTTTCTAGAGGAGAAACCATATTTGAAATTCCTAACCCGAACGAGTTGGAAGTGTAAAACCTGTTCCTGACAGGCTCAGGAATTATTTTTGAAAAATACTACGTTTCGAAAATATTATTTAAAGGTTATAAGAGGTGATTGCCAGGACATCTGTTCCAGAGTAGTCCAGAAGATACTTTATCTTCTTTCTCAAATATACGGGTTTATTGTAAAAACTCGTATTTTTTTTTATAAAAAAGGTATTTTAAAGAGTGCCCATCTCCCCGTCCCCGTGATTAGTGTGGGAAATATTACCATGGGAGGAACGGGTAAAACGCCGGTTGTAGAATATATTTCACGATATTTACAGGACAAGGGAAAAAGGGTTGCCATCCTGAGCAGGGGTTACGCTGCTCATATAAGACAAGAGAATGGTTCTCCGGTTAAAAATGCATATAACGATGAATACCTCTTGTTCCAGGAAAACATCCCTAATGTTCCAAATCTGCTCGGCAAAGATAGGGTGAAAAGCGGACTGGCAGCCATTGAACATTTTCAGGCTGAATATTTATTGCTTGACGATGGCTTTCAGTATCTTCGCCTGGCAAGAGATTTAAATATTGCGATCGTCGATGTACTAAATCCATTTGGATACGACCGGATAATCCCGGGAGGAATGTTGCGAGAGCCTTTGGAAGAACTTAGAAGGGCTGATTTGATTATGCTGACACATGTAGATCAGTGCAGCATTGACAGAGTCAATTTCATAAGAAACCGTATACAGAAGATTTCAGAACACACCCCCTTCGTAGAAACAGTTCATAAACCTGTTTGTTTAGAATCGGCAAAGGATTCTGCCGTACTAAATATTAATTGTTTACGAGGGAAAAGGGTTTTTGCGTTTTGTGCTATTGGTAATCCTGCATCGTTCAGGAAAAGCATTGAAGGATTAGGGACAACAATCGTCAATTTGCGTATATTTCCAGATCACCACCTGTATACTGTTCCCGAACTGAGGGCATTGAATAAAGAAGCACACCATGTTGCACCGGATGCTATTATCATTACCCAGAAAGACAGGGTGAAAATAAGAAACAACATCGACATATGGGATTTCCCATTATGGACATTAAAGGTTGAAATTCGTATCGTAAAAGGTTGTGAGATTTTTGAGAATAAAATAAATACCATTTTACAACAATAAGGAGAAAACAAAATGGCTCATAAGATTATCGATGAATGTATAAATTGTGGGGCATGTGAAAGTGAGTGCCCTGTAAATGCCATATCTGAATCAGGCGATAAGAGGATAATCAATGCGGACCTCTGTACCGATTGTGGCAGTTGCGTAGATGTGTGCCCTGTCGAGGCAATTCTTGCTCCATAAACTTCAAAGAAGAGACCAGGCTGGTAAATGAGCATGAGTAACGAAACGAATCCTTTTAATCCTCTGGATCTCCATAGGATTAAAACGTATTCAATAAAGGAGCGAAAGAATCTTTCTAACATTAACCTGTTTGCCAAGCCGGTCTTACCCTCAGACGGAATACATGCCTTTTTTGAGTCATTACCGGAAATACTTGCTTCAGCAAATTTACGAAAGGTAATTGATGCGATAGTTCAGGCACATAAAAAGAATTGCCCTGTAGTAATGGCCCTTGGCGCACACGTCATAAAATGCGGCTTGTCACCGTTGATTATAGACCTGATGAAGCGTCATATAATAACGGCACTCGCTATGAATGGTGCTGCCGCTATCCACGATTACGAGATATCACTTATCGGGGCCACTTCCGAAGACGTCGCTGCAAGCTTAAAGGACGGTAGCTTTGGCATGGCAAAGGAAACCGCCGCAGTATTCCAAGTCGCATCCTCCAGAGGAACACATGAGAATATTGGTCTTGGACGTGCATTAGGGGATAAAATCATTGAAGAAAAAAACCAGTATAATGATCTCTGTTTACTAGCCTGGGCTGCAAAATTGAATATCCCGGTTACCGTTCATGTTGCACTGGGAACAGATACAATCCATATGCATCCCAATATTTCCGGAAAAGATTTGGGAGAATCCAGCCACATCGATTTCAAAATTCTTGCCTCTGTAGTTTCAACACTCGAAGGCGGAGTCTGGATTAATGCAGGCTCTGCCGTTATCATGCCGGAGGTTTTTCTGAAAGCCATCTGCATCGCAAGGAATGTAGGACACAAAGTAGATAATTTCATGACGGTAAACTTTGATATGATTCAGCACTATAGGCCGCAGACAAATGTTTTGAAAAGACCTACCCGGCATGGGTATGCAATTACCGGCCACCATGAGATTATGTTACCCTTGCTGAGAATGGGTATCCTCTCGAAACTTGGTATAGGAGATGAATAGAAACAAAATTCTCTTACAAATATACCAAAAGATGTTTGATACCTTGGGTCCGCAACAATGGTGGCCAGGAGAAACCCCTTTCGAAATCGTCATCGGTGCTATATTAACACAGAACACCAACTGGTCTAATGTTGAAAAGGCTATAAAAAATCTTAAGACTGCCGGAAAACTTTCCCCGGAAGAGATATATGGATTAGGTATAACGGATTTAGCACAGCTTATTCGTCCTTCTGGTTTTTTTAATATCAAAGCAAGGCGGATCAAGACATTTATCGACTGGTTATTTTCAAAATACGGGGGCAAGCTCCATGAAATGTTTGCACAAGATTTACAAACACTTCGAAATGAATTGCTTGCGGTAAAAGGGATTGGGCCAGAAACAGCAGACTCTATATTACTCTATGCTGGAAATTTTCCTACATTTGTTGTAGATGCTTATACCTATAGGATTTTATCCCGGCATGGATTTATTCCCGAAGAGACTACGTACGATGAAATGAAGGCCTTCTTTGAGGAAAATCTACCGAGAGATGTAAAATTATTTAACGAATATCATGCCCTCTTAGTAAACATAGGAAAGATGTTTTGCAGGCCAAAAAAATTCTGTGAACAATGTCCTTTAAGGGATTTCCTATAACCGTTCATAATATTACTGTATAAAACTTCTTTCCTGTTAAAGTTTTTTAAATCAACCATGGGCGAACACGACAAAATATTACCTTGTATATCGGGTGAAACGAAGTGCACCCAACTAATTTCATAGTACGGCAAAGCTGCAACCAAACGAAAAGTTGTAACTGGTAAAGTTATTCGGAGCAAACAAAAAATGATAAGCAATGAAGTATTAATAAAAGGCGGGCACGTTGTAGATCCTGCAACAGGACTTGATGGTCAGGCAGATATCTTCATCAAAGATGGCAAGATCAGAACAATTTCAAAAGGTATCACGGCAAATAGCAATACGAAAGTCATCGACGCAACTCACAAACATATAATTCCAGGATTAATTGACTGTCATGTTCATCTTCGGGAACCAGGTTTGGAATACAAAGAAACGATAGAAACAGGCTCCCGGGCTGCAGCAAAGGGAGGTTACACAACTCTCATATGCGAACCGAACACCATTCCCCCCATCGATTCACTGGAAATGGTAGAATCCTTAATGGAAAGGGTTTGCCGGAAAAGTATCGTAAACATCTACACAAAGGCATGCATTACAAAGGGATTACTGGGAGAAGAGCTAACTGATATTGATAAGTTGTCAACAGATGTACGGGTGCGGGCATTGTCGGACGACGGGAACCCGGTATTTTATGAGACATTGATAAGAAAAGCTTGCGAGCTGGCAGCACGAAACAATATGGTTATAAGCCCCCATTGCGAGGATTCTCAAATCTCTTTAGACAAGGCAATGGGAAATGCAAACGTGGCGAACTTTCCCGGGAAACCATTTTGTCATGAAACAAACTTTATCATCCGTGAAATAGCCTGTACCGAACAGGCTAGGGGATCTCTGCATATATCTCACGTGAGTTTGAAAAGTTCTCTAGAAGTTATTCAACAGGCAAAACAAAGGAGTCTGGCGAAAATAACCTGCGAGGTTACTCCCCATCATTTATTATTGGATGAAGACTACAAAAATATAAATGGAAGCATACCCAAAACAAACCCACCTTTACGTTCCCACGAAGATGTTAAAGCACTCCAGAATGGGTTATCGAATAATGTCGTCGATGTTATCGCTACAGACCATGCCCCGCACACCGATAGAGATATAAAAAACGGCGCATCAGGTATTGTGGGACTTGAAACCGCTCTTGGTGCCATTCTTACAAAACTTGTCCATCCCGGTATCCTCACCCTGAAAGACGTTGTCCAAAAAATGTCCACAAACCCTGCAAGAATCTTTAAGATTCATGGCGGCAGTTTAGCACCGGGAATGCCGGCAGATATTGCTATTATCGATATGAACAGGGAATGGACCGTTGAAGTTGAAAAATTTGAATCTAAAGCCAGAAATTGCCCGTTCCATGGCTGGAGACTTCTCGGACAGGTTGTAACAACCATGGTTGGCGGAAAGATCATTGTTGATAATTGCCAGGTCATATGTTAATCGTTATTGATGGCTACAATTTTATATTTACCGTACCGGAACTGGAAAAACACGTAGGGATAAACCGTATCGAATCCGTGCGGGACCACGTGATTTCCCTGCTCTCGAAATATAAGGGAAAGAAACATTACGATGTACTTGTAGTATTTGATGGTAACCGTACCGAAGTTGTTACACCAAAGGAACAGACATATTCTGGCATTACAGTAATTTACTCAAAACCAGGTATCGACGCCGACACCGAAATAAAAAAAATTACCAGCCTGTGCCAAAATCCCAGAGATGTTTGCATTGTAACATACGATAATGACATAAAAAGACACGTCAAAAAATGTGGTTGCCAGGTTATTGAACCGAAGGTACTATATAAAGAGATACTTGAGGTTCTTAATAAAGATAAAAAAGACAAATCTGATGAGCCCGAATGTAAACGGAGAGGGCCATCGGAAGATGATGCAAAATACTGGAAGGGTATTTTTAAAAACCTCCCTCATGAAGAACAAAAACCCACGGTAAAAAAAACGGATATACCAAAGATAAAGAAAAAGAATAAACAACGCCATACGATTGATGAGCCGCTTTCCAAATATCAGGGCCCTTCTGCAGATGAGATTCAATACTGGCTCCGTGTCTTTAAAGGAGTTGGAAATGATACGTCGCAAGATTAAAATACACTGGACTTTTCCATGCATATTAACCGTAGTTTATGCCTATTCGATATTTTTAGCGTCTTCCAGCGATGTTTCTGTACCACTGCCCTATCACACTGACAAACTGATTCACTTTGTAGAGTTTGGACTCTTGTGCCTTATGATCTGTTGGTCATTTTCCTTTGCCCCGATTAGAATTAAAAGGATATACAAGATCGTCATGGCAATTGGCATTACTTCACTCTATGGTATGTCGGATGAATCTCATCAATTTTTTACACCACACCGGTCAGTAGATGTTTTTGATTGGTTGGCAGACACAACTGGCGCCATCACGGCAGGTCTCTTATGGTATATCATTGCATGCAAATGGCAAACGAAAGGAAAACTCTCAGCCGCAGACAAAATTTCATCGATACCTAAATCGGGCTAGCCAGCACAATCTTAAGTAATTATAAATTAAGACTTCGGTGACTTTTTTATAACACCTCTGTAGGGGCAAACCTTGTGTTCGCCCTTGCCTGCACGATTCAAAACGTTTCTGTTTATTTCCTATTTGGGCGAATACAAGGTTCGCCCCTACAGCAAAACATTGAAATTCCTAAAACTCAAAAAATTCTCTATGTTTACTATAAAACCCTACGAATGTCTAAAATCTTCACAAGAAATTAAAAAGTGGTATAACGAAAATTATTATTTCCTCTCACTCGGCGGATTATGGTTTAAAGGTGAAGAACCAAACACCATGGACCCTGCTCTATTCAATCGGGCAAGGTTACGGTTCCTGATCTGCAGGTTATCCACATACCGCGATGTATCAGCTTCCATCTCTCATTCCATAGTAGCTCAGATTGCTCAGGAGGTTGAAGGTGTTTTCACCGATTTTGCCTTTTTACCACCGCCTAAAGATACGGAGATAATGACCTCTTCTAAAATTCCTCTCTGGACGGGCACCACTTCGAAAGAACCACCATGCGCATTTGACGTACTCGGCATCAGTAATTCCTTTATACTGGAATTACTCAACTTACCAAAACTTCTATATTTTTCAGGCATTCCACTCTTCAAAAACGAACGTATGATGCGCGCTGATATCCCGCTTATCGTACTTGGAGGCACCAACGCTGCAGTAACGTCTCTGTTGCACGGTCCTATAAAGGAACAGGGGTTCGGAAATAATTATGGACTCGTAGATGCTGTACTCGTCGGTGAGGGGGAGTATTCAATAAAACAGTTTTTAGAAATCGTCAAAAGAGGAAGGTCATCGGGCCTGAATAAAACGGAAATTTTAAATGCCTGTCATGGGAAGGTCGATGGGTTTTATGAACCCGATAAATACGAACACCAATACAAGAGCATTAAACATCATCCCCAAATAACACATGACAAAGCAGAAGAGGCAGATGCAGATCAAGGGGATATGCAAATCAAAAGGGATCTCGTACGGATAGTACCGAAAGAATCACCTATAGCGTATCCAGTAAAAAGCGCCGTTGTATACGATCTCAATCAAGTAAGGGCTATGGAATCTGAGCCTATATGGTATGAGACAGAAAACTTTGGTGTTGGAAGCCTGCAGATCAGTAATGGATGCCCTTGCTTTTGTGCCTTTTGTGCTGAGAGCTGGGAGAGAAAACCATATCGTGAACGATCCCTATCGAGGCTTTTAGAGGAGTTAAGAACGGCAAAGGCACACCAGGGACTTGATACCATCAACCTCTTAAGTTTTAATTTTAATACCCATTCAGAATTATATCCGATGATTTTATCTTTTTACAAGGAGATAGCCAATATTAGTCTGAAGAGCCAGCGGTTTGATTTGTTATCAACAGACAGGTTTCTTGCAGAAGTACTTCAAATAATCGGAAAGACAACGATAAGCTGCGGCATGGAGGGTATCAGTGAAAGACTCCGCCGTTACATGCATAAAAATCTTACAGAAGAGCAAATCTACAAGGCATGCGGGCTCTTGTTCGAAAGAGGTATCAGGGAGTTAAAGATATTTCTCATCAGCACAGGACTGGAAAAAGAAGAAGATTTTGGGGAATTCGGGAGATTTGTTAAGAGCCTCAGCGATTTGAAAAACCTGTCGGGCAGTAACGTACGTATTATTTTCAGCCTGACACCCCTGTATTACCCGCCACATACCCCGTTACAATTCCACTCATGTTTAACGGCAATTGAAGACAAAAGGTATATACGGCGGGAAATTGAGCGTATCTGTGAATCTTACGGCATGGAATTCAGGGAGAGTGCTACTTATGAAGAGACCTGGCTCATGCAGCTCATAGCGATGGGCGATAGACAGCTAACCCCGGCCCTTATCCGTTCATCAATTACGGATGGTTTTCTGTATTATAATACGGTACCCAAACAAGTACTGAAAAACTGGCGTACCTATCTCACGGAATTAGGATTATCAGAGGGTAATTATTTTCGGGCAAAAAGGAAAGACGATGTTTTTCCCTGGGATGATATTGACCCGGGCATTTCAAAAAAGTTTTTATGGGACGAATATGAGCGCTCCGTTCGTTTTATAGAACGTGAGTACTGCCTGGGCCGTCCACAAGTAGAAGCGCAATGCCTTGGCTGCGGAGCATGCCCAACAACTACCCATGTTAAAAGGATTACGCAGCATACACCTTCCCAACCTTTTCTTCTGGAAGAATTTTATGAAATTGCCAGGAGGAAACGAAACTCCTCTATACTCCGGGCGGTTGTAAAAATTGAACCCGGGATGCGTTTGGTACCAAAGCAATTTATCGGGGTTGCTATCGCACGTTCTCTCATGCTCGCATTGCCTGAAATTACACCATATTATCACACATCATCAGGATACCTGAGGAATTTCATCGAAAATAAAGCTACAACTGACTTTACTTATGGTATCAACGTCTACGATATATCATTTTTATCGGAAGCAGCAGAAAAAGGATTATTGAGCCAGGAAACTCTCTTCCAAAAAACAGCGGCAATACAGAAATACTGTCAAGGATTCGGAATTAAGGAGTTTGTTTTCAATCCCGGCAACCTGCCCGAGGTAAAGTATATACTCTATAAAATATATTTTACCAAGGATTTTACAAGACCTCTCGTAGAACAAAAACTGGGAAAATATCTTCACGCTAGCTATGTTAAGCATACGTTATTAAAAAGAGACGGCCACACAATATTCAAAGTAGACGCTAAGAGCAAAAAAAACGCTGTGGTTCTCTACGCGGAGATTATTGACAAAAAGTATCCGAACACATCTGAATCAGAAACGGAACTTCCCATTTTCCTGGTTGCAGCAAAACGTTTTGATATTCAGACATTTTTGGAGATCTTTTATGGGTTTGAGAGGAGACGAGAATTCATTCGAACAAAAATAGAAGCATTAGGATACTATGGAAAAAATCCTGCGCTGCAAAGGGATGTAAGGTGTGCTTCGTGTTCTGAGTATATTCATGAGACTTTTCTCTTCGGGAAACCGCTCAGGGAACATCAATGTCTTATCTGTAGTTTAAAGACTTTATAAGCCTTTTATCGCTCAGCAGCATACAAGAATCAACATCCCAATACCAACAGAAACTACCGTTGTTGTGATACCTATCCTAAAAAAATCCCAAAACCCCACATGAACATATTCTTTCGAAAGTTCTAAAACGATCATATTGGCAACGGAACCCATGATCGTCAAATTACCGGCAAAGGTACTACTCATAGCAAGGACGTACCACATAGTTTTTGGATCAAGAAATTTCTCAATCCATGTTGCCGATAAGAGCACGAAAGGGACATTTGAGACAAGATTAGAGGCAATTACAGAAAAGATACTAAAATGAACGATTTGACCAGATACCGTATTTCCCAGATAAGGCTCCACAACGTTATGCGCCATGGTTAAAAAACCGGCCTTATTGATACCACCCGTCACAATAAATAACCCGCTGAAAAATAAGAGCAATGTCCAATCAACCTCTTCCATAGCATGTTGTGGCTTTACCCCCGATATGATAATTAAGGCAAGTCCACCTGTTATCGAGGACAACGGAAGGTTACCGGTAAAGATAAATCCTAAAAAGACACAAAAAAGCACACCGAGAGACTTTATCGTAAGTGTTCCGTGAAGTTCCGGTTTTACTAATGCAATTGAATCGAATCTCTTAAAGTTAATATCTTTTCTGAAGAATACGTAAATAATAAGCACATTTGCTATAAGGCTGAGTATCCCTATAGGAAGGAGGTGTAAGGTAAAATCTAAATATGGTATTTTTGAAAAAATGCCGACAAGCATATTTTGTGGATTACCCGTCAAAGTAACAACACTTCCAATATTAGATGAGGTTGCCAGAGCTATAAGATAAGGAATAGGATTCAGTTTTGTCTGATGTAAGGCAAGGATAAGAAGAGGGGTAAACATCAAACAAATAGTATCGTTGACAAAGAGAGCGGATAGAATTCCACTCGAAAACGATACAAAGCAGAGCAAAAGAAAAGAATTCTTCGCATGGGAAATCAACAAATAGGAAAGGTATTTGAAGGAATTTGCTATCTTGAAGTAGGCAATAATGAGCATCATTCCCAGGAGCAGGAGAATAGTATTAAAATCAATGGACCGGTATGCCTCATCCAGTGTTAATACACCTGTTATTACCATCAACACGGCGCCAAACAATGCACCTGACGGTCTGTCCAGACTATGCCATTTCATCTTTTGGGCAGAGATGATGACATAGGTAAGCATGAAAATAAGTAATGACTTAATAAACAATTTTTCTAATTTCTTTTACACGTCTTAATAAGACTATGGATACAATAATCCTCAAGCATGATGAAATGGCAAAGAGGGCAAGGAGTTTATATCCGAACAAAGGCGGTATATGGGTTGCAAGAAAACCACCAAGCAGGTTGCCGGCACAAATTGCAATACCATTGAAAGTATTAAAATACGATATACACCGGGTCCTCTTTTCAGGGATCACAGAATCATAGATAAAATTGGAGGAACAAAGATTAAATCCTGCCCAGAATATACCTGCCAATATTTGAATCCCCATTAAGAAATATACGTTTCTTGAAAGGAGCCAAAAGGCGGGTAAGACGGATACAATAAGGCTGCATATCCTAATAATTTCCCAATTTCCAAGGGAGTCTGCACGACGCCCCCAGTAGCTTACCGCTAAAATACTGGCAAGCGGAACAACGGTAGTAACGATTGTATACGTAATATAGGAAAATCCCAGATCGCGAAGCATAAATACAGGAAAAAACGGAGAGGCTATGAATACTGCAAAGTTAAAAAAACTATGAAAAGCCACATATTTCCCAAAATTTCCACCATTTAACCTGCGAACAAACTCTCCAAACGAAAAATAATGTTCCTGCTTTACTTCTAAGGGTGGCTCATACATCCTGCTGAGAAAATAACATGAAATGTACCTTGAAACCATTGCAAGAAGAAATATTACGGTGAAACCAATAAAATGTTGTTTCTGAAATACACTTAAAATGTAACCGGCCAAAAACGCACTGACCACCGTTACCAGACCAACAAGCCTTCCACGTTTGCTAAAAAAGGCCCCTCTTCTTCTCTCAGGGACAAGGTTTGCCATAAGTGATCCCCATGCGGGATGGGCAAAAGAGACAAACAATACATAAAACGTATAAAAGCATATAAGTGAATTGACTTGAAAGAATCGTGGAAGGTAAGGAGTCAACGCAATAGGTAACAGCATAAAGGCTTGAAAGAAGACCGAAAGTACGATAATCTTCTTCCGGCTCCCAAGTCGCTCGGTAAGATCTGCGGCCTTAAGTTGAACAAGTGAAGGGACGAGATGAGCAAATGAGCTTAACAGCCCGATCTGGAGATTTGTAGCGCCGAGTGCAACGGCAAAAGGGTTTATATAATTATCCCCAAATCCGGTTGTTGCAGCAAAGGCTACACCATCTTTAAGGGAAAATGTAAGACTTTTCCTAACAGCAATTCTCTCTTGCTGTTTATTACTAACAGAACCAGAGGCCATTTACAGCATTCCTTCGTGTTTTTACGTTTTTAAATAGCCTTTGATTTTATCAGTAATTTTAAGGCTTTCAAGGAAATTTATCTGGTATACAGATAAGAGAAAGGTTAACGGCTTTAGAGGTAAAGCTGGCCTCTATGGGAAAGTAAAGATGTAGGGTAAGGCTTAGCCTTGCTTCCACGCCTGAATTTGTGCATGGGATAGCAACCTTAAAGGATTACCCTACTCCTGTTTGAAATTCCTAGGCGTTAAATTATACCTTCGACGACTTTTTTATGGCACCTATGTAGGGAGAACCTTAGTTCGCCCAAACGGGAAACGAACATAAACGTTTTGAATCGTGCAGGGCAAGGGCGAACACAAGGTTCATCTATCCCTACAATAAGACACTCCAATGGGCTACTTGGTTTCTATGGCTTGCTAACCCTGCAGATGAAGCCTTATATTGAGCATCGGCCGTTGTATGCTCCTGATTGGCATCAAGCATAGGAAACATGCAAAACATTTCGGTTCAATCATGGATGATAGAACCATTTCTATCAGAATACACTTTCGCTTGCGGGTTTTGGGTTACAACGTTTCATTCGTTCGGGTCAGGGATATAACCCTCGTATCTTTTTAGCCTCTGCGACACGGCTTATGCCCAGCATTAATGCGGCAGTACGCATATCAATACCTTTCTTATTAGAGAGCGCCAATACCCTATTGAACGTACTTACCATAACGTCTTTTAGTTTTCTCTGAATATCGTCTTCACTCCAAAAATAATATTGAATATCCTGCACCCATTCAAAATATGAGACAGTTACACCACCAGCATTGGCCAGTATATCTGGTACTAAAAATACCTTTTTATCCTGCAAAATCTTATCAGCTTCAGGAGTTGTCGGGCCGTTAGCACCCTCTACAATAACTTTGGCCTTTACTTTGTCAGCGTTCTTTTCTGTAATTTGTCCTTCGATGGCAGCCGGAATAATAACATCACAGTCCAGCTCAAAGAGTTCCTGATTTGTTATCGCGTCTGCGTCCCTTAAACCAGTAACGTGTTTATTTTCCGTAATATGGTGAGACAAATACGGGATAAGAATTCCTTTGGGATTGTAGACACCACCACTAATGTCACTCACTGCCACAATATTGCATCCTTGTTCATAAAGGAGCCTGGCTGCCACAGAACCAACATTCCCCATTCCCTGAATTACCACCCGTAAGCCGCGGAGATTTTTATATAAGACCCTTGCCCCTTCCACAACCATATAGGCAACCCCTCGTCCCGTACCCTCTGCCCTTCCGAGAGAACCACCTAATAACAGAGGTTTCCCGGTAACCACACCCGGAATAGTATTACCCTGCTGCATGCTGTAGGTATCCATCATCCAGGCCATCGTCTGTGCATTGGTGTAGAGATCCGGCGCAGGAATATCTTTATCCGGCCCTATAATTTGAACAATCTCAGTAGTATAACGCCGGGTCATGCGCTCGAGCTCGCCCTGTGACATTTCTTCAGGATTACACTGGACTCCCCCCTTTGCACCACCATAAGGCATATGCATAAGTGCACATTTCCACGTCATGAGCATGGCCAGCGCAGAGACTTCATCGAGATCAACATAAGGATGATACCGAATACCACCTTTCGAAGGACCAAGCGTAATATCGTGCTGTACCCGGTAACCTTTAAATACCTTTATTTTGCCGTTATCCATTTTAACAGGTACAGAAACAATAAGAGACCGCTTTGGCTGTCTCATGCGCTCTCTTATTCCATCATCTATATTCAATATTTCCGCTACGGTATCATACTGCTTGATTGCAGTTTCGTAGAGAATACTATTATTTTTCATATCACACACCCTCTTCTATTATTTATTATCTTATTTTCGCAGTCTATCTAAAGCCAGCAGAAACCCATGGATAATAGCTTGTGGCCCCGGGCGACAACCAGGAATATAAACATCTACAGGAAACAACATTATCAGTCACATTCTTCACCGAAACTGTAATGGTGTTATTTCCTTTTTATAAGGATATGAAGAAGTAACTATACCTGTTTGAAAACTTTTTTGGAATTTCGTGAACATTTTCTTTAATTAACCGAGAAAAACGCTAAAAACAGAAAAACAAATTAACCACGGACAAAATATTACCCTGCAGATGGGCGAAGCAAACTTACCACAAAGCTGTTTAAACGACATAAACCGTTCTTTTATTTATTTTCGAGTCTCCATAAGCCATTGCTTACAAATCAGTACACGAATAACATAACTCAAAACTCTTATTAATCAAAGGGAAATCTGGGATTATGTTTCCAGGGATTGTATATGGAATCGCTGGCCAGTTGCAGAGTGATGGTAATCTTACTTTCCTGAACAATCTATTATCCGGCACTGTCATAATCCAGTAAACATTTTCACCCCGAGGAGATTCCACGTAACTCAATGCCTTCATTATGATAAACAGGAATAAGGCAGATTACGGAAATGGCAAGGACAAAATAGGAGGAAAGCGGATCTAACAGAAAACTGCATGGAATGATGGGAAGAAGTAAAGGGAAATCGAGATATACCGAATTGTCCGCCAGCACAATTACAGCAACTGCAATACTAAAACAGGAAGCAATTGCGACAAAAATAGGTGAAATATAGTTCCTCAGCTTTTGCCATCTAAAAAAGCAAAGAGCAAACAAGTAACCAACAACGTACAAAATTATCGATATAATAAATAAATGCCCAGCCATGGTTTACTTTATCTCAATAAAACGAAAAACACTTACCAAATGCCAGGAAACACCCCCCCTGCGATTTATCTAAGAATCGATATTCCGACTTGCACACAAAGCTTACCTTGACCGATTTATTGATTAATACTGGCTTTACATTACACCGAAAAGCCAGATAAAAGTTATAAAAAACCAACAGATAAAACATCTTAAAAAAGAAACCCTTCTAAAATACGAGAAGACAAAGAAACGTTTTACCGCGACAAATGTTTCCACCAAAGTATCTTAACCATTAAAGCAAATTAATTGGAACAAAAGTATACTTTCGTTTACTTATAAGTCAAGAGTAAAAAAGTTTGTAACTATTCAAATCCAGAATTGAAACGAGCAGAATACACTGGAAATCGAGCTTACAAACGTAACATTTTACCGTTTTTCATAAATAATGAACTTCTTTGCCAGGAAACAAGGATGGTAGGACGTTTTTGCCTTCCTAAGGCCTTCAATGCCCCAGTCTTCACCTGCATTAATATATTCAACGTCAGAAAAATTACTCGCACAAAACTGTTGGTATATGAACTGTGGCATACCATGGAAGCGATTATTAGTCTTCTCAATAAGAACAGAAGCAGTGTTTAATGTGATAGGTTCTCCTATCGTAATACCCTCAATTTTATCATCAATGGTAATAATCGCCCCTGTTAGTCCCAATTCTTCAGAAAATATGATAGCACATTTAGATGCCTCTGCCTCATGAATAAGGCCATACTGATAATGAATTTCGTGGTGATTTAAGAGGTTCTTCTCATTAACCTTCTCATCTTTCCATCGGTCTATCATAATGAGGGCATCTGCAATATGTCTGGGGTAGAATTTTTCGAAGGATGCAATGTGATGCTTTTTAAAGGAGTTTATCTCATTTCTCTTCTTTTCATACTTTCTGCCGGCAAGTTTTATGAGATCGGATGTTTTGTAGATGTAATCAGGATAACTTTCAACAATGCGGTAGGAACTATTATCAAAAAAATTCAGAAAATCTTCATAAACATAATTGATATAAAATTCAGAACTTCTGCAACCGTCAATCTCCTTCATAATGGAAAAACACTCGCTTAAGGTATCTGAAATATTATTTTTCCCAAGGGGTGGAAGCAACATGCACATGCCCTTTGGCGTTACTCCAAAGAGACAAAAATTGCCATTAATAATCTTCCATAATAACTCAATTGAACCTTTCCATATAAAATTATTCGCAAAAGAATAGTCACATAAATAAACATTTTCCTCTTTTACGTATTTGTCAAAAAGTTTTTTATCTCCAATCTTTAAGCTATTTAAACCATAAGATTTACACTTTTCTTCTATGCTGGAATGAAGTTCTGCTGTTTCTGGTAAGTTAGCCCCAATAAGTTGTAAAATGGCCTCTCTCCTAGTGCGGTATTGCACTGCGCTCGATACACACACGACGGAGGTTCGAGGTCAAGTGCAAACCATTGTAGAATCGTGGCAGACATCCCCTGTGGACGTCTGAACCGGTAACCATAATTTCTAAACAGATAATTATAGTTATTGATAACTTTCGTTGTTACATGCTTCAATTTTCTTGTTGTGGATTTCATAATAAGCATACCTTATTCATCATTAATCTTAAATTTTATAGAATTATATATGGTATATAGGCAGATTTTCAAGGAATAATTGCAACATATTGTGTATATAGTACGAAAAGGGCTTGTACAAAAAATCGGACTTGTACATTCATCTCCCATTTTTTCCCTCATAATGACATATTTTATGGGGTTATCACCCTACTTTAGTTGATAAACAGCAAATAAATCTCCACTGTCATGATTTTTAGCATTGATTCCAGAAAAAGACCCGGGACTATTAAATACTTGACAAACCTCCACTGTTTGCTAAAATAGCGTAGCTTTGTTATTTATCTTATGTGCTTTAGTGGGATATAATTAACTCCAGGGTAAAGGAAAATACTATGGCTATTAGGTTGGGTATAAACGGTTTTGGAAGGATTGGAAGAAACGTCTTTCGTGTAATTGCCAAAAGAGGAGGCATTGATGTCTTGGCCATTAACGATCTAGCTGATTCAAAATCGTTAGCAATGTTATTAAAATATGATTCAGTACACGGTAAATTTCAGGGAACAATTGAGGCAAAAGAAAAATCCTTGATTGTAAATGGCAAAGAAGTTGCCTTGCTTATGGAAAAAGACCCTTCTCAATTGCCGTGGAAATCCCTTGGTGTTGATATTGTAGTAGAGTCAACCGGGATATTTACCTCACGAGCAGAATGTGCAAAACACCTGGACGCAGGGGCAAAAAAAGTCATACTCTCTGCACCGGCTAAAGATAAAGTTGACGCCACAGTTGTTGTCGGTGTCAATCATAAAAACCTTAAACCAGAACATAAAATTATCTCTAACGCCTCATGCACAACGAATTGCTTAGCGCCTTTAGCAAAGATCGTACACGATAATTTTGGGATTGAGAGAGGACTTATGACAACAATTCACGCATATACAAATGACCAGCGTGTGATTGACCTTATGCATAAAGACCCAAGAAGGGCAAGGGCAGCAGCAATGAACATCATCCCAACGACAACAGGAGCAGCCAAGGCCATCGGGGAAGTAATTCCAGCGCTGAAAGGTAAGCTAGATGGATTATCTATGCGTGTACCTGTCCCCAATGGTTCTGTAACAGACTTCATTGTAACAGTATCAAAAGATATTACCATAGAAGATGTTAATGCAGCCATGAAAAGAGCTGCTGAAGGTGAATTGAAAGGTATTTTAGAATACAGCGAAGACCCTATTGTGTCTTCTGATATTATAGGAAACACCCACTCAAGTATCTTCGATTCAACGTTAACCTATGTAATTGATAAACGTATGGCAAAAGTAGTATCCTGGTATGATAATGAATGGGGCTTTTCCAATCGTATGGTAGATCTTATCATATTGCTCGCTTCTCTCTAACGAGATAATATTTCTCTTGTAGAAACCAGCCTTATTTACCTAAATCTACATAAACCTCTTTTATTGATAATTAACTATGAACAAACTATTTATAAAAGATATAGATGTGAGAAAAAAAAGGGTTATGGTTCGAACGGATTACAATGTACCATTAGACGAAGACGGGAATATTACCGATGATACCAGGATAAGAGCAACCTTGCCAACAATTAACTATTTGTTAGACGAAAAGGCAAAGGTAATTATTGCTTCCCATTTAGGAAGACCCGAAGGCAAAGTAAATCCCAAGTATAGCCTGAAGCCAGCAGCAAGAAGACTACAGCGATTCCTCAATGAAAAAGTAAGGGTAATTATGGCTGATGACTGCACCGGCTCAAAGACAGAACAACAGATCAATGAGATGCAGTACGGCGATGTACTTGTCCTGGAGAATTTAAGATTTTATCCCGGGGAAGAAAAGAACGATCCATCCTTTGCAAAAGAGTTAGCCAGTTTGTGCGATGTATTCATTCAGGATGCCTTTGGGAACTGTCACAGGAAGCATGCATCGATGGTCGGCATTGATAATATTGTACCATCCGCAGCTGGATTCTTGCTCAAAAAAGAAATAGATTATTTTGAGAAGGCAGTCAACAATCCCATGCGGCCTGTCGTTGCACTGCTTGGTGGCGCAAAGGTTTCTGATAAAATAAAGATAATTGAAAATTTAGCTAAAAAGATGGATAAAATCCTCATTGGGGGAGCAATGGCATTTACCTTCCTCAAATCACAGGGCTTTGGTATCGGCAGATCCTTGGTTGAGGATAGTATGCTCAATGTGGTAAAAAATTTAATGGATATTTCAAAAAAAAATGGTACAAAGTTATATCTCCCAGTAGATTTTGTCGTTGCTGAAAATTTCGATGGCCGCGCAGAAACAAAAGTTGTCCCTTTTCAGGAAATACCGGAAAAATGGATGGCCTTAGATATTGGACCAGCAACAACAAAACTATTTGCCGAGGCACTTCAAGATGCAAAAACTATCTTATGGAATGGCCCCATGGGGGCGTTCGAGTTTGACGCGTTTAGCCGGGGAACATACGCAATGGTGGATACAGTAACCAGCTCACACGCCTCAACAATCGTAGGAGGGGGTGACACCGATATGGCATTTCACAAATCAGGAAAAACCCACGAAGTATCATTTATCTCCACAGGTGGTGGAGCGTTTCTCAAGTTATTAGAGGGTGGAGAGCTCCCCGGAGTGGCATCCCTATCAGACCGCAGGGTAAATGCAAGAGGTACCACATCTTCACCATCCTAACCAGGATGAACTGGAAGAGTAACCATGGAAACACGGAACAGAATATATACAGTCGTTCAGAAGATAGACGACAAGCCACAGACATCTGTGTTTTGCCATCTGTTTTTCTGTGTTCCCGTTCTCCCGTGCCTCTGTGATTTTGGGATTGAGAGGTGAGAGAGAAGCATTTTTCCCTTATTTCATACTTTCTTATAATTCAACTTTAAATAATCCATAAAGAGTAAAAACAGTATGCAGCCAACAACGAAAATTTCAGCATCCATCCTTGCGGCTAACTCCGTACGCCTTGAGGATGAAATCAAAAAGGTAGAAATGGCCGGTGTCGATTTGATCCATATAGACGTTATGGATGGCCATTTTGTCCCAAACATCACCATGGGTCCCTTCATTGTAGAAGGAATAAAACGTATTACACAGATACCGTTAGACATCCACCTGATGATTGAGAATCCTGAACGCTATATCGGTGCATTTGCAGAAGTGGCAGGAAGCGGTGATTTAATAACCTTTCATGTAGAGACTGCAAAAAATCCGGAAGAAGTTATCTCATTAATCAAGAATACCGGCTTAAAGGCCAGTGTATCACTTAATCCAGATACCCCAACCAGAACGGTTGAGAATCTCCTGGATATGGTTGATATGGTACTGGTAATGTCTGTATACCCGGGCTTTGCCGGTCAAAAATTTATACCAGGCGTTTTACCAAAGATTGCAAAATTGCGCAGCATGGCACCGGATAAAGTGGACATAGAAGTAGATGGCGGTATAACAACAGAAAACGTTGCCGAAGTTGTCCGGCAAGGGGCAAATGTAATCGTTGCCGCATCTGCAATTTTTAAAGCAAACGACCCTTGCAGTGCAACAAAAACCCTTAAACAAATAGCAGAGCAAGCGGCCAGAAAGAAATACGATAATACCACAAATTATGACCAAGTTACCACCCTTTTGTCATCTCCATCAACAGGAGACAAAGAAGTAGAATAAAATATGAAAAAGTAAAAAATAACTTGTTTTTTGATGAAAAGTTTATAAACTATTTAAGAGTTATTTTGGTAGCGAAGCATCAATAAATAGCGACTGATTCAAAATTGTGTATAAAATAATCCTTTACATTTGAGAAGATTATTCGAGGTAACGTACCAGGAATTATTTATTGATATGCGCTGTTCTTTCTAAAGAAAAGAGTCCTCTAACAGATGGGGTATTATTCAATGGTTTTTTTCAGAAAAAAGAAGGATATGCCCGATGGATTATGGGTTCGCTGCGACGGTTGTAAGGGGGTAATATATAAAAAAACCGTTGAAGAAAGAATGTTTGTTTGTCCGGAATGCAACTACCATTTTCGGATATTTTGCAGAGACCGCCTGAAATTCCTGCTTGATGAGGGAAGCTTTGAAGAGTTATGGCCGGATATGTCACCATGCGACCCGTTAAATTTTTGTGACCGGATTAACTATCCTGAAAGAGTTGTAACGGAACAGCAAAAGACAGGCCTCAAGGAAGCGATAATTGTTGGAAAAGGAAAGATTGATGGCAGAGAGGTAATGATCGGAATCACAGATCCTAATTTTATCATGGGGAGCATGGGTTCTGTGGTGGGTGAGAAGATCGCCCGTATCGCAGAAAAGGCAACGGTTTTAAAACTGCCCTTAATCATTATTTCAGGTTCAGGTGGGGGCGCTCGCATGCATGAAGGTGTTTATTCTCTCATGCAAATGGTAAAAACCAGTGCTGCAATAGCGCGATTTAAAGAGGCGGGTGGCCTCTACATATCAATATTGACAGACCCTTCCTTGGGTGGTGTAATGGCCAGTTTCGCCTCTCTGGCGGACATCACCATAGCAGAGCCTAAGGCCTTAATAGGTTTTGCTGGTCCAAGAGTTATTCAGGAAACAATAAAACGATCACTCCCTAAGGGATTTCAGACAGCTGAATTTCTGTTAGAACATGGCTTTTTAGATATGATTGTCTATCGTCAGGACATGAAAAAAGAATTGTCCCGATTAATTTGGTATTTACAGGCAGTATAATTATCAAAAAATTCCCCTGTAGCTCAATGGTAGAGTAGCCGGCTGTTAACCGGTTGGTTGTAGGTTCGAATCCTACCGGGGGAGCCAATTTGAAAGAGAAAGCCCTTCGGCAATGATGCTGAAGGGCTTTCTGTATTTAGGGCAAAAACTTATGTCATTCAGGATGTAGTTCGAAGCAATAAATTTTAAGATTTAGCCTTGCCTTTATTATCCGCTCTAATATTTCGAAGGTTATGGAAGGTCAAACGGTAATAGTCCGCTTTGATCTACCTTTAAAGCTTATCTATTTTCCTAAGAATGTCTTCTTCACAGGCAAAAGACCTCTTTTGTACCTTTTGAGATGATTTACTCAGTTTCTTGAGTTCCTTTTCAGTTTCAAAACCCCTTCTTTTTGCTTCAAAAGAGCCGGTGATTCCATTACCAAAAATCTCACTGCCTTTGTCTTTTCTCCCCGACACGCTATCTTATAGACATAAGGAATAACATCGTATAAGATGCCATCCCTTAAAATTGTACTTTCCCAACGGATCAAGATTTAATACCTACCCCCTTATTTCTTGATTAAAAGTTCATTAGGAGAGGTTTTATTACTGTCACTCAAAATTATTGCAACCTGTGTTTACAATGCCCAATTTCTTTCGCCACTTTCTATCCTGCTTCGGCAATTTCAATACTTGAAATTTGTCGAGAGGGATTCCGCTGAGTTCTGGATAGTCTTCATCAGGCAGCAAACCTTCGTAAGGATTAGTCTGTACACTGCGCGGATCAACGGCATAAATGCCTATGCCGCTTTCACCTCCGTTATCCACTAAGTACATACCATACACTTGCAGGGCCCTGGCAATAGTTTGTTCAGCAGGTGTTAAGTTAAGAACATCTAAGTCGAGCGAAGGATCCAAGCGCAGCCTTGCCCCTTCAGGCAAGGCCGTTTTACTTCTCATGGTGCCATCAGAATCAGTTGCCGGTTTAACGGGTCCGCCTCTTTTCGTATAAGGATAAGCAAAAACCAAAGCATGCCCGATATTGCCTTTTTTCAATTCATCCGGCCAAATAAGTCCACCCAAAAATGCAAAACCGGAACCCCGGGTAGATACACCGGTAGGATAAACTCCATCAGAATCCATGCTGATCGCATTGGCCCAGCTTGCCACCCATTTGCCGTTTACTAAACGCATTTGCCAAAAATCATATTCACAGCGTGTATCCAGATCCAACACAATCATATTGTTATCCTGGTCGGAATCTTCACCACACCCCTCCGGCGTGATAAATCCATCCGTATCATTGCCCGGCTCAGCCCATTCAGGGATTGGCACGTTCAGGAGCTTAGTAATACCTATTTCCCAAAATTCCCCGCAAGGCAATTCAACGTCATAGCGGGAAGTGGATGACCCTGCGATATATACAGGGGAAGAATACTGTTTAAGGTTTAATAGCAAAGGTGCCGCCTTTTTAAAGGTCCTAATGTACCTGGCACTTTTCGGGTCAATTTCAGCATCCACATCTATCGGCTGATTAAAGGGACTATCGCTTGAATACAGCTTTAAACCGGAGAAATCAGGCAGTGATGCAGGTTTTTCCGCATAGGCAGAAACCATCCCCAAAACCAAAAACACCAATGTAGCTAATGCCATTCTTTGTAGAATGATTTTCATAACTGTCTCCTTTCCTGTGTGCTGTATGGATAATATGAAGTTGATTTTTTTTGAGGTGGTATTAAAACAAAAACGAAGAATATTACAAGCCTTTTTCACTAAAGGTCTTGACACAATACTGAAATTATCATTTATAATGGTTCGATGCCAATAGAAACCAGGCATAGCAAACTTTATTGTTGTTGACATTTATAGTAATTTCCGTTTGCAAAAGATGTCACAATGCAATCTATCATTATAATTCATCATTCCCGTTGACTACGTACCGCGGTAAGGATAAAAAATATTAACCCATAATGGTTATGGCTAGTAGTTTGCGGTATTTCCCCATTAATAATTAACACTTTGGGGTGTTTATTATAGTGATATCAAAATAAAATGTCACATAGCATAGCAAGTTTTGTCAGAAAATACAGGGTTTCTAAAGACTATAAAAGCAACATTTTGTTTTTACATTACTATAGAAGAGTTTTAGACCTCTACAGATATCAACTCGATAATTGGATAATTGTATTAATTTAGTTTTTTGAGAAACGTATTACCTAACCCGAATGAGTTGGAAGAGTAACCAAATGGGATTTACGATTTGGGATTTAAAAAATCGTAATTCGTAAATCTTTGGAAGATACTATAAGCTCCGTAGGAGCAACCTGTTTGTAGATAGGATACCATAACAGATATCAGCTCCGTCAGGAGCGACCTGTTTACCTACCAATCATATACAGGTCGCTCCTAATAGAGCTATTTACCTATTGAATTTTATTAGGCTACAAACAGATCGCCCCTAACGGGGCTACATTGTTTTTTATATCCTCACGGATTTTTCAAAAAACTAAAATGTTACAGGTAATTTAGGTAAGAGAAGGGTTATCAATTATGAGAGACAAAACAATCAATGGCATTAAAAAAATATCATACACCGTTCACAACTCAAAAGACTTAGATCCTCTTATAAAACAAATTCATGATGCACGTTATGTACTCCTTGGAGAAGCATCGCACGGAACCCCTGAGTATTATAAATGGCGCACAGAGATTAGTAAGCGGCTAATTACCGAAAAGGGATTTTCGTTTATTGCAGTAGAGGGTGACTGGCCTGACTGCTATTGAGTAAATCGGTTTATCAAGGAATATCCTGATGCTGGTAAAAGTGCATATGAAGTACTTCATGTTTTCTCCCGTTGGCCAACCTGGATGTGGGCAAACCATGAAATTGTAGAACTTGTGGAATGGCTTAAAGAATATAATAGTACCATACCAGAGAACAGAAAAGCGGGTTTCTACGGACTGGATGTATACAGCCTGTGGGATTCTATGAGGGCAATTATTGATTATCTACGAAAGATTGACGGAGATCTTATAAAGACAGCACTAAAGGCATATGAGTGTTTCGAACCATACCATGAAGATATTGAGGAATATCAAGGGCTACCGCTTTTGTACCCACTTCTTGTGAGCATGAGGTCGTCGAGTTACTCTCAAAAATACAAAAAGAGCAGCCTCAATACAAGTATGATGGACGGGAAGCAGGTTTCAATATCGAACAAAATGCACTCGTGGCAAAAAATGCCGAGAAGTATTACCGTACTATGATTTATGGGGAACCGGATCATGGAATATCCGGGATTCCCATATGGCTGAGACGTTGGAGCGGTTAATAAACTTTTTCGGGCCAAATGCAAAAGGAATCGTTTGGGCGCATAATACTCACATTGGCGATGCATGCTTTACTGATATGGCAGATGTTGGAGAGTTCAATATAGGACAATTGATTCGAGAACGACATAGAGCGTGTTATGCACTTTGAAATATCACCTCAGCAAATCTTCTTAGCATAAGTATGGCGAAAGCAAGGAAATGAAGGCCAGACAATACTTCAGGCAATCGCTCATAATCCCTTACGAGTCTTCTG
>JBDIVL010000025.1:0-65592 GCA_039794405.1 Candidatus Jinrextremum sp.
GGTATTTGGGGGCATATTGAAGAGCACCCAGTGTACCCATGTCCCCATGGGGGCATCCGGGTCATCACTGATAAGGGCAAGGCTTTTTGTACCGTCTGGAATGGAGTCCCATGTTAAAGGTGGGGAAATATTCTGACCGTCACAGGTATACTTCGTTGGTATCATACCACCTTCTTCAAAGGCAGGACTTTCTACTTTAATTTCCATATTTTTTCCTCCTGTTATTCTGGCATGTAATTGGTCTCTGTTTTGACAAAAGCAGAGGATAAAGAGTGCAATGAATAGACAATAAGCTTTTCTGGTCATAAGATAATTTCCTTATGTTAAATTACTAACGAGGCAAGGCCTCAGACTGATAAACAGAGTTTGAAATTATGGGTTTTTCGGATTGCACAGATTTCAGTAGATGGATAAATGGGTATATGAGATTTTCTCATCGACTCACCCACCCATTCACTCATCCACTTACTTTAGGTTTTTATCTGTGGATGTTTACTTCGCCCTCCGTTGGATTGATGGAATGAGTGGCAAGTATCACCTCCTTTTCGGCTGATTCAAGTGGTTGTTGGAGTACTACAGAATTTTGTGAGGTTTTAAGTTTTTACTCTCTCGAATGAGTTTTCCTGTAAACTATTACTACCATAAATCAACACTGAAGTCAATTTGAAGTGGCAAGGTTTTGGCTGCGGTTCTGCCATGCTATGAGATCTATGGTTGGACCCTTTTATCGTATCTGTTTATCTTGCACCGAGCGACTCGACGATGTTCATTCTGGATGCACGGTATGCGGGAAGGACTCCCCCGATAAATCCCATAATTATGGAAAATATTAATGATTGATAAACAATCTCAGCGGTTAAGGTGAATGAGAATGCAAGCTCGGAAAACGTTTGCCAGTTGATGGTAGAGATTGTGAAGAATTGCATGAATGAAGCGGAGAGAAGCCCTAAAAAGCCGCCAATGGAACTCATTAAAATTGATTCTACAAGAAAGGCTGCAAGGATACTCCATCGCTGGAATCCGAGTGCCCGTAGTGTACCGATTTCACTGGTACGGTGCGCTACGGAAGCATACATGGTAATTGTCGCTCCAATCATTGCACCAATTGAAAAGACCAGGGTCAGAGATATTCCAAGGATACGGAGGAATCTGGTCATGAACTCGGATTGATCGGCATAATATTGAACTTCACGCTTAGCCTCAAGGGTAAGTCTTGGGTCGCTTTCTATCCTCTCCTTGAATCTGTCAAACTCTGCATAATCCCGTAGTTTAAATATGATGGATGAATAAACAGGCCTGCGGAATGCCTGCATGAGCTGGTCAACATCACCCCATATCTCTGAATTGAACCCGCTATTGCCTGCGTCAAATATCCCTACCACAGTCCATTCCCTCATACCGAAGGAGATTTTATTACCAACGTTACAACCCTTAAATCTTCTTGCAATACCTTCTCCCGCAGCAATCTCGGACAATCCAATTCTGGGCATACGGCCTTCAATTAGCTGTGCCTGCGGCCGTAAAAGGAGCGATTGGTTACTAATACCTCTCAAGGTTACATTTGAAGGTTTTTCGCTCCCTGTTTTGAGTAAATTTATGACGACGACAATTTCCCTGGCAAAGAGTTTTTGTCCGTTCTCTCCTATTGCTATTTCTGGCTGGGTTTCAATGATCGATGCCTGATATCGGTCGATGCTGCTCTGTATTTCAGAAGTTGAAGCGCGCCGGATGACTACTACATTATCGTATGATCCCGTGTCTACAAGAGTCTTGCGAATCCCCTCCGCGAGCATAAGAATGGTAGCAAAAACAAACACTACCAGCGCCATACCTGAAGCCGTGAGTATTGTTGTAAGGCGCCTGGTAAGGAGATTGCGGTAACTGTATGATAGCGGTATTGCCATATATTATCCTATCCTTCTTAAGCCATCGGCAATCCGTATCCTTACAGCGCGCCACGTAGGGAAGAAGGCTGCAGCCAGTCCTACAAAAATAGATGCCCCTATATCCATAAAAATTGTTTTTATTGACACGTTAAATACGGGAAAGAATGCACCTATTTTCGTGCTAAAGATATCCGCTGCAGGAAAAGTAAGGATAATGCCAAGCGCACACCCGGTTAAGGTTATGAGAAGAGATTCACCGCAGATAAGTATCGTTATGTGCAGGCCGCCAAATCCAAGCGTTTTCATGATGGCATATTCTCCTATTCGTTCGCGTGCAGTCATGGCCATCGTATTGGCAACCACTGCCATGATGATGACGATTACCATGAATGAGACTAACTGGATTACAACAACGATCGCCTCCGTCATGGAAATAAAGTTCATTTGAAAGGATTTTTCAGTTTCGGTTAGGGTCTCGGCAAGGGAATTTTTAAATATCTTATCTACTGCCTCAGATACCTCCGCTGCCATACCAGGATTTGCTATTCCTATGATATAGATACCTACATGATCAGCAAGATTTGGTATTCTTTTTTTCACGTTCTCGTTGAGGTAATCCCAATGGAAAAACAACTGTGTTTCATCGGTATTCTTTTCAGCCCCATAGTATATACCTTGCAGGATAAAATCCCATGAACCGGGAAAGATAGTACCTTTAAGGGGTATAATATCACCGATCTTCCATTTGAATCTTTCTGCCACCTTTTGGCCTGCTATGGCAGCCCTACGATCCCGGAGAAATGCGATCTTCTGGTCTTCTGGCAGTACATATTCCGGATAAAGCTCAAGAAATGTTTTTGGTTCAATGGCAAAATTCGGTATAAAATTTTTTTCAGAAATATAGGTGCCGTTGAACCATACGGCGTATGAAGTTTTTTCTACCCCGGGGATCCGGGAAATCTTGTCTTTATAAGAGATGGGAAGAAAAAAGACAAGGGATATAGCGTTTCTCGTAATAAGGCGGGTTGAGGAAGAAGCCTCTACCCCTGCATACCAGGCATTAACCAGCGTTCTCAATATTCCAAATGCCAGAATTGCGATAGTTATGCCAAGGATAGTAAGAAAAGTTCGCAGTTTGTGGCGAAGGGTATTTCTGAGTATGAGTTTAAGGATGTGCATGTAAGATACCTTTTTCAAGCCTTATGATAATCCGTGCCTTTTCTGCCGCATGAGGATCATGGGTAACCATGATAATGGTTTTGCCAAATTCCCGGTTCAACCGTACCATAAGTTCCAGGATATCTTCTGCAGATACCCTGTCAAGATCACCCGTCGGCTCATCTGCTACCAGGATTGTTGGATCTGTGACAATGGCGCGGGCTATTGCTACACGCTGCTGTTGCCCGCCAGACAACTGGCTGGGATAATGGTCCATTCGATCAGTGAGATTAACCATCTGAAGGGCCGTCTCTACATGCTCCCGCCTTTCGCTCCGGGAAAGCCAGGTTAAAAGAAGGGGGAGCTCGACATTCTCAAATGCAGTAAGTACAGGGATCAGATTATAAAACTGAAAGATAAACCCTACATTGGCAGCGCGCCATCGTGCAAGCTCTGTCTCCGTCAGGGAAGTAATGTCCAATCCACCAACTTTTATGATACCACTATCCGTGTTATCGATACCCGCAATAAGGTTGAGAAGGGTGCTTTTGCCGGAACCGGAAGGACCCATTAAGGTAAGAAACTCGCCTTCAGGGATATCCAGATTAATATTTTCGAGAACCGGTATTACCTGAATTCCCCGGCGATAAGATTTCGAGAGCCCTCTGATTTCGACAATCGGCTGTTTTTTATCTTCCATAAGTATTTTCTTCTTTAAGTGGTTGGAATTGGAATCAGTAGCACGGGTGGTTTATCTCCGCTGGCCGGCCACAAGAGACCGGTAATATTTTCCTGAGATATTATACAATTAAATTAGGCCTTCGGCAGCTTTGTTTGTGACCATAGTAAGAGCGAACCTTGTGTTCACCCAATTAGGAAACAAACGGAAACGTTTTGAATCGTGTAGGGCAAGGGCGAACACATGCAGGGGCAGGTTTAAAACCTGCCCCTACAACAAACGTTGAATTTCCTATATGATTAAATGAGTTGTCCCTGTGTTAAAATTCCTTAGAACTTCCCCTGTAAGATACTTACCTTCGACCCGTCCTTTAGGTTTTTTGGTGGATTTACTACTACCTTATCCCCGGGCTTGATACCATTGAGTATTTCTACCATATTACCTGTCTGAACACCTATAGCTATTGATGTTTTTATCGCCCGGTCTTCTTTTACCACAAAAACAAATTTGTTACTGTTGTGCGTTACGATTGTGCCGGTGTCCAGGATGATTTTCGGTTTTTGTTCCTCTGGAGTAACCGGTCTTTCAAGAAAAGAGACTTTAGCGCTCATTTCAGGAAGGATCTGATCATTTCTGTCCAGGAATTTAACCTTTACCATAACCGATGCCTTACTGCGGTCTGCGGTAGGTACAATCATATGCACAACACCCCGGAATCGGATTTCAGGCAAGGCATCTAATTGTATTTCACACGGCTGGTCTACCGTTACCTTTTGTAAATTTGATTCGGAAACATCGGTTTCTACAACGAGGGAGTTCATATCGGCAATAGTAACAACTGCTGCTTTGGCATTTGCAGCAGCCCCCAGCGGTGTTACAATATCACCAACATCGGCATCCTTTGTTAATACAACAGCATTAAAGGGTGCACGGATAAACGTGTACTTAAACGTAACATCAGCCGAGTGCTGTGCCGCTTTATAGGCATGTATGGCTGATCCTGCAGCGGCAACAGATGCCTTTGCCTTCTTATAACGTGCCTCAGCTACATCAAATTCAGATCTCGGTACAATTCCGTGCGAGAAAAGTTCCTTTTGACGATTATAATGCAATGTTGCATCTTCCAATTCAACCTTTGCCATTTCCCAGTTGGAAACGGCATTGTTTACATTTGCCTCTGCCTGCTCACGGGCGGCTTTTACGTCCTCACCTTCCAGCCTGGCGATTACTTGCCCCTTCTTCACCTGGCTTCCCTCTTCAACTCCAAGCCATTCAAGCCTGCCGGTAACCTTAGATGCCACTGAGGCCTTTCTCTGCGCAACAACGTAACCACTGGCATTTAATATGGTAAATGTCTGAGAAGGATACATCTGTGAAACCGTTGATACCTTTACCTCAACTACACCATGAAAAACTACCCAATAAAGAACGATACCTGCTATTGCAATAAGTGCAAGGGTTATTATCCTGAAAAGCAGTCTTTTGCGTGTACTCCGGTACTGCATAATACCCGACTTGTTTATCCTAAACTTTGATAAATCTTCATTTGCCATGTACTCGTTCCTTAACTCAATAGTTATTGTGGTTTACCCTCACAGTGTTCTATCCTCAGGAGTTTCAAGATAAGCTATTACATCATAAATTTACATACATGTCAAAATTTGTAAAAATTTGACAATAATTTCATTTTATGAAAAATTCAGACACCCGGTGAAGGAATGTATAGCAGCATATCTATACCATAGGGCGGCGCAGTTGCAACAAAATCTTTGGTTAACGAGTAAGAGTGGTGGAGTATTGTTGTGAAATAAACTTCAATACTCCATGGCTCCATTGCTCCGTATCAGGGGTGGATTTACAAATAGCATAAAAACCTGCAGAAACTTGTTCTTGTGAAAACGGGGAATGGGGAAAGAAACTTTTACAAGGTAATACACGCAGCAAAACTGCAATCAAACAAGAGAAAGTATACAAGCATATCAAATATCAAACTCCGGAATCTGAAATGATATTGGGTGATTGGGGCTTATTTATCTGTTTGACACACAAACTAATCACCTATAAAATCAACATGTAAGGTTAGTAAAGCTAGTGGTCGGAAAATGTTACTGATTATAAGGAGAAATACCATGAGGCTTTCAGATTTCCTGGATAGTAAGGTCATTACTACGAACCTTAAAGCAGTAGACAAGAGGAGTGCATTGAGAGAAATGGTAGGAATTCTCAAAAGTGCCGGGAGGATCAGAGATCCCGATGCGCTCTTGAAGGCCCTCTTGCAGCGTGAGGCGATGGGCACTACGGGTATTGGCCGGGGCGTGGCTTTTCCACACGTAAGGATTGACGGACTTAAGGAGCCTGTTGCCTTGCTTGCCATATCGCAGCGGGGTGTAGACTTCAATGCAAAAGACGAAGAGCCTGTCTATGTATTTTTTCTATTTATCACCCCTTTAGAAGAAACATCACTCCACCTTCAAATACTTTCAAAGGCAATAACAACCTTCACCGATACACGCCTGTTCCGTTCCCTGCAGAAGCTGAGAACTCCTTCAGAGACATTAAGCATCCTCCTAAACTACGAAAGGGGTGGGAGAGAGGCCTTCTTTCCACTTCCCGTAAATGAAATATACACGGAACTGGGAACAAGTCCTTCGGGACTATCGGAATATGAGGCAAAAAAGAGATTGGAAAGCTACGGTCCAAATATTCTCAGAGAAGTGAAGAGAAAAAGTCTTGTTTTCAGATTTACAGAAAACCTGTACAATCTTCTTGCCATTCTTCTATGGGTCGGTGGAGCACTTGCCTTTGTTGCTGATATGCCTCAATTATCCTACGCTATATTTGCAGTGATACTCATCAATGCTGTCTTTAGTTTTTGGCAGGAATATAAGGCAGAAAGGGCTTTGGAAGCCCTGAAGAAGTTATTGCCCCGGAAGGCAAAGGTGTTAAGGGACGGTAAGGAGAAAGAGATTTCCATTGAGGAGATTGTTCCGGGCGATATCATGATCCTGGAAGAGGGTGATAGCATACCGGCAGATGCAAGGCTCATAGAGGCCTTTAATATGAGGGTTGATAATTCAGCCCTTACCGGTGAATCTAAGCCGATATATAAAACATCGGGTGCAATACCTGAAGGGCAAGAATTTTTATGGACTGAACTTCCCAATCTGGTATTTGCAGGGACGACAATGGCTTCCGGGGCAGGCAAGGCAGCGGTAATTGCAACGGGGATGTATACCGAGATAGGCCGTATTGCATATCTTACCCAGGAACTTAAAGAAGAAAAAAGTCCTCTCCAGCGAGAGATTGTAAAAGTTACCAAGATAGTTACTGTTCTTGCAGTAGCGATGGGTGTTGCCTTTTTTTTCCTCGGCACTTATATAGGTGGGCTCGGTATTACCGCTGCATTTATATTTGCTATCGGTATTATCGTTGCCAATGTTCCGGAGGGATTGCTTCCTACAGTAACCTTATCACTGGCTATGGGTGTCCAGAGAATGGCCAGGAGGAATGCCCTCATAAAGAAGCTCTCATCTGTGGAAACTCTAGGTTCTACCACGGTGATCTGTACAGATAAAACAGGTACCCTCACTACCAGTGAAATGAGTGTAACAAAAATCTTTGTTAACGGAAAACTTATCAATGTTAGTGGTACAAGATACGAGCCGACAGGAAATTTTTATTTTAGGGGGATAAGTCTTTCCCGGGAAGAAATGAGAAAAAACGGGATGTATCTTTTCTTTGATACGTGTGTGTTCTGTAATAACGCAGGTATGCGTCCTCCGGGGAGAGAAAGTGAAAGATGGGGCATAATAGGAGACCCTACTGAAGCAGCTTTGCTGGTTATGGCTGCCAAAGGAGGTATTGACGTTGAGGAGAGGAGAAAAGCTTTTTCCCGGATTGGTCAGCTTCCCTTCGAGTCTGTAAGAAAAAGAATGACAACCATTAATCTATCCGATGAAAATATACCTGTAGCTTATGTGAAAGGAGCACCCAGGGAGATTCTTGACCTTTGTACCAGGATATCTATGAATGGAAAAGTAGAGCCTTTAACAGGTCCGGAACGGGAAGTTATCGTATCAAGAAACGATTCCATGTCAAAAGAGGGCTTACGGGTGTTGGGCATTGCGTACCGCCCACTGGATATTTCAGAAGGATTTACTATAGAGAATACGGAAAAGGACCTTATATTTTTAGGCTTAGCAGGGATGGCGGATCCGCCAAGACCTGAGGTCCCGGGGGTCATAAATCTATGCAACAGAGCGGGAATAAGAGTCGTTATGATTACTGGAGATTATGGTCTTACAGCCCTGTCAATTGCTAAGAAGATAGGTCTTGCAAAGGCCCAAGATCCGAAGGTTGTAACAGGTTTGGAACTTTCTAAGATGGGTGATGAAACCCTCAGGAAATTATTAAAAGAAGAAGAGGTAATATTTGCCAGGGTATCGCCTGAGCACAAAATGAGAATAGTTACGGCCTTCAAAGATATGGACGAGATCGTAGCAGTTACCGGTGACGGTGTAAATGATGCGCCAGCCCTTAAGAAGGCCGATATAGGGGTTGCTATGGGGATAAGGGGTTCAGATGTAGCGAAAGAAGCAGCGGATATAATCCTAACCGATGATAACTTTGCTTCCATTGTGTCTGCTATTGAAGAAGGGAGGACGGTCTTTGCTAATATAAAAAAGTTTGTAACCTATATTTTTGCCAGCAATATTCCTGAAATAGTACCCTTCATAGCATTTATCTTATTTAAGATACCCCTTCCCTTAACGGTAATGCAGATATTAGCAGTTGATTTAGGAACTGACATGGTTCCTGCACTTGCCTTGGGGACAGAACCACCGGAGCCTGGAATAATGGATAAACCGCCGAGACCGAAGAATAAGACGATTTTAGACATCCCTTTACTCTTAAGGGCATACTGTTTTCTTGGCCCAATGGAGGCGATCGCGTGTATGGCAGGGTTTTTCTTTATCTACTTCCAACAAGGCTGGAGGCCAGGAATGGAGATGCCGGATTCGGGAATTATTTATCTCACCGCTACTACGATGACCCTCTCTGGAATAGTGGCTACCCAGATAGGGAACGTCTTTGCATGTAGGACCGAAAGGGAATCGATTTTCAAAGTTGGCCTCTTAAGCAATAGATTGGTATTATTAGGAATAGCGTCAGAGTTAATAATTATTTTTGCCATCGTCTATACTCCATTCTTAGAGAAAATATTTGGTCTTGCACCAATAGGGCTGAAGGAATGGGGATTCCTGTTTGCCTTTACTCCAATCCTTTTTTTCATGGAGGAAGGAAGGAAGTGGATCGTGAGAAAATGGTGGAGTTAAAATTCTCATTTTATGCAAGCTAGTTTTGGGGGTGGCACTGACAAACTTTGTTTGTCTGTGTTTTACATTCCATATCTATGTATGTATTCAAACAGCACGGACAAACCAGTTTGTCTGTGCCACCCTGTCTAGATGTTATCACGAAACCTCAATTTAGTATCTATAATCATTTAATAAACAGAAGCCTTATAAGTGTTATGAAGTTTTCAGAGAATAATCTGTTATTGTATCATCTTTAACGGCAACTACAGTTTCCAATGGATAGTTAAATCCTTCAACATTTTCTATAATCTAAGGTATGAAGGATTGAAAACTCAAGTCACTTTACAGCATAACGGTCTATTACCTTTTTAAACCCCGGTAGTGATTTTTTTATGGTTTCTTTTTTTACACAAAAGGCTATTCTGATATATCCACTTCTTCCAAAGCTTTTCCCCGGAAGCACCAATATTCCTTCTTTAGCTAGTTCTTGAGCAAACACGAGATCGTCTCCGGGAGTTTTTGGGAAAATATAATAAGCCCCCATTGGCCGTATAAATGAATAACCAAAATTCTGCAGGGCATTACAGAACATATCCCTTCTTTCCTGATATTCCTTCCTGTCAACACAAACACCCTGAAGATTTGTAATGACGTGCTGCATAAGAACAGGGGCACTCAGATATCCAAGAACTCGATTAGCAAATGTTAACGCCTCGAAAAGTTCCCTGGAATTTTTTATCTCAGGATGGATTGCTGCATAGCCTATCCTTTCCCCCGGAATCGAAAGCGGTTTCGAATATGAAGCCACAAAGATGGTATTCGAATAGATGCTAAAGATATCAGGAGTCTCATTGCCATCGTAGATGATATCCTGATACGCAGCATCATAAATCAAAAAGATATCTTTTCCATAGTGTCGATTTTTCTCGTTCAGAATCCTCGCCGCAGATTTCAAACTTTCATGAGAGTAAATCATTCCGGTTGGATTATTCGGCGAGTTTATGATAATTGCCTTAGTACGGGGTGTTATCTTTGCAGCTATGGTATCAGTGTTTAATGTGAAGTTTGCATTTGTTTCAACTATACAACAAACCCCACCGTGGTTATCAATATAATAGGGATATTCCAAATAAAGAGGCGATAAAACAAGAACTTCATCCCCAGGGTTCAGAATTGCCTTCAGGACTATATTGAGTGCACCGGCACCGCCAGCAGTCATAGTTACATGGTGTGCAGTGAAAGGTAGTCCTCTTTCTTTTGACAGCGTTTTCGCTATTGCCTCTCGTGTCTGAATATGTCCTGCTAAAGCTGAATAACCATGCATCTCTGGAAGGGGATTATTTGCAGCCTTCTTCAATTCATCAACAAACTCTGCAGGAGGTTCTATCTTCGGGTTTCCCAATCTAAAGTCGTAAACTTCTTTCTCTTCCGAAACACCCTGAGAATGACCCTCAAATATCTTGACAATCCAGGATGAAGCGGCTATTCCTTCTTTTACTTTGTTAGATATTGACATACAATTCCCCTCCAAGGGTTCTCGATGTATTTGCTGGCACAAGATCTTTACGTTCGTGATAAGTTCAAAGGGTTTGTAAATACTGCAGCATCAGATAGGCAATAAAGAGCACGTTTTGTAATTTTTCGGCAAAGATAATGGTCGAGAATAGGACAATTATTACTCACCTGTCTAAAGTTGACCACTTTTTGATATGCTAAACATAAAAAAAACCAAAGTCAATGGTAAATATATGTGAGAATGGCTGCATGGTTATGTGGCTATAGTACTCAATAGATGAGACCGAACAGTATTTTAGATAGGGTGGCACGGACAAACTCGTTTGTCCGTGATGGTGTAATCAAATCCTGGCTCATTTTATCTGGTTTCATTATGTGCTGTTCGGTTTCATCTCTTGGATGCTATAGATGGTTAATATGCTAGCCATACAACCATACAATCAAACTTGCATCTTGTTTTTCATCGGTCTGAGGCTTCATAATGAGTCCAACGGTGTTTCGCTACAATCAGTATAGATTTTTATTTTTCTCAAGAGAAGAGTAAAGGATGCATATGCATGTATGGTCTTCTGATGGGGAGGCAAAAATATGGTTGGAACTTGAGACTGAATTAGCAGTAAATAAAGAGCGAAATCAGCGAATTGCTTAAAATAACAAAGGAGCGAATTCATGAAATTAAAGAAAGTCGGTACTGTGTGCGTATGTACTGCTCCAAATGAATTACATCTGTTTGTAACGAGGGCCACCACCGCCCTCTGGCACAGTCCATCTGATATTATCGAACGGACATTTTCTCTGGCAGGTTTTGCAGTGAATGCAATTTGAGGGATTTGCCGGAAGGGTTTTATCTCCAACTTGCTCGTAGACACCTGCCGGGCAAAATGTTATGCAGGCCCTGTCAAAAAGAGGATCACACTTGTTAATACAGTAATGTTGATCCAGAATACTGAGATGTGATGGCTGATCTTCTCTGTGTTTTGTTCCGGCTAATGCGACAAAGGTTGCTTTATCAAATTTTCCTGGAGTGTCATATTTGAACATGGTAGAAGTCATGCTCTCAAAATCTCTTTCAATATTAAGTTTAGGTATGTACTTACCAATAGTCGAGAGGGGAAAACCTATTGTTGAACCAAATTTTGCGATTATTGCACGGAAATTTCTGGCTGGCTTCAGATCATCAATTACTGAATTTTGCTCTAACATGTGGGTATAAACTTCAGCAGCCTTGTCAGGATTATTCAGACATTGAACGGATACCTGGCCTGCGAGTGATCCGGATTCGATAGCATTGTGGAGTCCCTTAATTTTATGCATATTCACGAAACCAGCGCTGTCGCCAATGATCATCACATTCTTGTAGCCCACGGTGCGGATTATCTTACCGCCATTACCTGATTGTTCATACCGGGGTACTGCATGATACCCGCCTTCGGGGATTGTCTTTACACCGGCTTCAATTACTTCACCACCTTCAATAAACTGATAGATGAACGGGTGATGTTTAAAGTCTACAAGGGCTTTTTGCGGATTAAAGTTATAATACTTCCAGTCAGCTCCGGCGATAATACCAATAGTAATTTGATTATCACCGTAGCTATACGCAAATCCACCACCAAAGACATCGGGCCCGAATATCGGAAACCAGAGTGGATAACCCAGAGTATGGATCACCCGATTGTTACCAAATAGTTCATACCGCTCTTTGCTTACCCGAATAACTTCTTTAACACCAACCGAGAATACCTGGTTAATCTCACGTTTTAGACCAGTCTTCGCAACGAAATCCTCGGTAACAAGACCATCCGATCCTTCAGAAAGGATTATAATATCTGCAGTAATCGTCTCTCCCTTAAGGTAATTTGATTGTGGGTGTCCTTCCTTATCAAGTCCTTGATCAACAAGTTTGATTCCGTAAATTTTTCTTTCGGTCTTATCGTATAAAATTTCCTTTACACAAAAACCCGGATAGATTTCTACGCCTAGTGAAAGTGCAACCTTACCAAGAAACTTTGTCAACTTGCTTATTGATACAACATAATTACCATGGTTATCCATTTCACCAAGCGGCAGTCCCAATTTTTTACCAAGCTTGATTATGGATGAGATGTTGATCGTGAGCTTTTTTCCCAGGAGAAAGCGTACAGCATCACTTCTTACTTCCCTTCCCATGATGTGGTCTGCCCCTTCTAAAGTAAGCCAATCGGGCACAGCCTTATCGAGCATGCGTTTTAACGGGGCAATTTCAAGCACTGCACCGGATATAGTATGATTACCAAGGGCTTCCCCTTTCTCTAGAACCACTATATCTGCGTCTTTATTTATACTTTTGGCTGTAATTGCGGCAGCCAGGCCTCCAGGCCCCGCACCAACGATTAAGATTGAAGCGTGTCTATAATCTTTTTCTTTTGTCGCCATAATCAGGTTAGTCCTATAGTGCATTTCATCCTTAAAGCTACTGTTTGAGAGCTTCGACAATTTGCGGTACAATCTCCTCTGCAGTTCCAATGAGGTAGTAATCTGAATGCTTGAATATGGGTGCCTGTGGATCGGAATTAATAGCTACAATTATTCCGGCATTTTCAATACCAATGAGATGCTGTATGGCACCTGAAATACCAAGGGCGATGTACAGCTTGGGACTAACGGTGGTTCCTGTTTGCCCAACTTGATGGATGCGATCTATGAATCCCTGTTCCACGGCTGCTCTGGATGCCCCAATTTCAACGGTACAATTAAGCTTTTTCTGGAGTACTGAAGACAGATTGCTGGCTAGTTTATTAAAATTATCTCTATTTCTCAAACCTTTACCCCCTGATACAATTACATCAGCAATGGTAAGTTTCGTCCTTCCACCACCTAATTCAGTACTGATAATGTCAAATTCAATATCCGATTCGGAAAGAGCAACGCTGTGATGTATGATATTTCCCCTTCTTGAGGTATCAGATTTGATTTTTCTCATAACCCCTGGTCTGGCTGTTGCCATCTGTATTTTTGAATTCATAGTACAAATGGTAGCCATTACATTGCCACCTAATGCAGGACGGGTTTGTGCCAATATTGCAATATCTCCCCGTCTTGTATTATCCTTGATATCTAATCTGGTACAATCGGCTGTTAGCCCGCAGCCAAGGCGATAAGCAACCATAGGCGCCAGGACCCTTCCTTGGGGGGTCGCACCAAACAAGACAATCTGTGGCTCATATCTCTTTATTACATCAGCGATAACTTTTCGATACGGTCCGGGCCTGAAATCCTTCAATAATTCATTTTCGATTATATAAACATCATCAGCGCCGGCAGCAACAAGCTCATTTAACATATGTTTGCATTCACGGCCGGCAATTACAGCACCGACCCTTACATCTAACAATTTTGCAAGGTTACTGGCTTTCCCAAGAAGTTCGGCTGTAACATCATTCGTCTTCTCATCATCGTGTTCAGCGACTACCCAAATATCGCCAGTATAACTCGGCCGGGTTATCTTATATCCTTCAAACATTTCCATCATCATCCGTTTGGGTACTTTCTCATCAAGAATTGCTTGAACCCTATCAACGAGGGGCCCATTGAGCTGATGCACTTCGGTTATTCCCAATTTGGAAAGAGCTTGTGCGACCCTATTGAATAACCTAACTTCCTTATCAGTAACCTCGTAATTACGGTTAAACGTTCCATCAGCCCTTTTTGAGGGAATGAGATAATCAGCCTCCCCCGTTTCGAAAACACTGCTAAATCCACCCTTTTTATAACTCATTACTAACTCTGAAACAAACTCATGAATATGTGTAACGTGTTTGTTTTTCCTGGAACTTTTGGGTGGCGGGAATACCTTTATCACACGTGTTTTGGAACCGTCACAGCCAAATAATGTGGGCTTTATATCTCCGGCAGACCAATGAATAACTGCATGTCCTCTGGCCCATCGTGACCTCTGAAACGATGCAAACAGCGGATAATCATAACCAGCAACCGTTATCACACAAGGAAGTGTTTTAGGGCTTACCCACTGATTACCACCGGTAACGATTTTTTTAATCCGGAACTTATTACTAGTAAATTCAACATCTGTCGCATATGCAATACAGGGTATTTGCAATTCCTCGGCTACCTGCGGAGGAACCTGCGCGGTATCGCCATCAACTGACTGCATACCTGCAATCACCATATAGTTATTATCACCATGGAACATGTCTTTAACTATCCGTCTTATGGCATAGGCTAATGGATTAGCGGTTGCCGGGGTATCAGCTCCTCCTAACACCTTATCGGTAAGAAGTACCGCGGAGTCAGCAGACCTGCTCAACGAGTATATCAGGATATCTTTTGCCATTGGCGGACCCATGGTAAGACAGACGATCTTCCCGGGCGATGCTTGCCTCATCTTGTCAGCAAATGCTAATGCATCAGTATCAAGTTTATTGATAACACTGGGCAGAGCGCCGCGTTTGAGAGTACCGGTCTCAGGATCAAAAGCATTGCCGGTAATCTGAGTTACGTCGGGGACTTGTTTGACGAGAACAATATAGTTACTCATAATACTCAAAAATTAAAATTTTAATAGATATCTATTATAGTATTCCTGTTAAAAACTTTTTTCCTATTCTCCGTTTTCACAGGGACAAGTTTAGGAAATTTTTTCATCAACTTTTTTCTAGGAGTAATGGATCAATGGGGTTATGGAGTCAAGGAGTTGTGAAGTTGTGGTATCTGAATTGATACCATTTGTGGTTAATTCTAGGAAATATAAAGATAGCAGATTATAGAAAAGAAGTCAATTTCAATGTGGTTGACTTCCAATAGAATTCTACGGAAAACGACTAGAATCACTGGAATTTGATTGGAATCAAATCGGCAATTTAGTTTAATAAACTGATAATAACAATTTTAATACAGAAGATAGGTATTTTACCTATGGTAATGTTAAAACAAAACATCACTTTTATAGTATTCAGAAACCCTGTATTTCCTGGTAAAATCTGCTATGCTATGTGACATTTGTTTTGAGATCGCTATATCTTAATTTCTTTTTTTATTTTAACCTCTTTGTCGCTGGGTTTGTGATGTTGGCTGAAATATCGGATTCTCTCTTGAGACGCCGCAAGGCTGCTATAAAGTTATCCAATAGTGGCAAAAGCTTCCCTGGCCTCTGTAACGGACAGACTGCAAGGTGTTGATCTTTTCTGCCACCGGTGCTCCATACTGATATGTACGTCAATATCTGCAGGGCGGATGGCCTTGCGAATGTTACGAGGACGAAGATCTCCTGTATACCAGCTTGAGAGAAATAGATATGATTTCTTACGCACATCCCAGTGGTTGTATTTGCTTTTCTATCTATAGTAAAATGTTTTCCGTCTACTATTGCAAGAGATTTATTTTGCTGGGGACTGAGGGTGGTGGAGTATAAATCGAGAAGTTCTGGGATTGCTTGGGAGGCTGTATTTGACGCTTTTGGGTGGATGGGTCACGATTGTATCTCCGGGCCTGATACTATCTGAAACCTCAGGATTCTTTTCTCTCACGTTGGTTTCATAATTATACCGTCTTCGCTGTACAGGGAAGACTATATTCGAAAGGGATTCCCGTTGTTATTATGCCTATCCGGGTATAATAAAACCTTACCTTTGCTTTATGTATGATGATCGGTTTGGCTTTCTTTCTCCTAATCATTTTGGTTCGTACATTGGAAAGAGGATAACTTATGAATTATTTAGAAGCTTTCATACTTGCTGTTATTGAGGGAGTAACTGAGTTTTTGCCTGTTTCGTCTACGGGCCATATGGTAATCGCTTCTACATTTATGGGGATCGATAAACATACCCTTACGAAAAATTTTGTAATCGTCATACAATTAGGTGCTATTGTATCGGTGATGGTACTTTACTGGCGCAGATTCATGACCTCTTTCAAGTTTTACCTGAAGTTAATCTTTGCATTTTTGCCATCTGCCATTGCAGGGAGCTTCTTCGGTGATTACATTGATATTTTATTAGAGAGTGTATGGGTAGTAATTGCTACACTTTTTCTTGGAGGGATTATCCTCGTTTTTGTAGACAAATGGTTTAAACATGCCAATGAGGCAGAAGAACAGGAAGTATCGTGGTTACAAGGTTTTAAAATTGGCTGCTTCCAGTGCATTGCAATGATTCCGGGTGTATCGCGTGCAGCAGCTACTATCATAGGAGGGATGGTTGTAGGACTTAACAGGAAAACAGCCGCGGAATTTTCATTTTTTCTCGCTGTTCCAACCATGGCCGGCGCTAGCGCTAAGAAGCTGATCGATTCTTATGAGACGATTCAAAATCATGATATAGCCATCCTGCTGTTTGGGAGTCTTGTGGCATTTATCGTGGCAATGGTTACCATTAAGGCTTTTATAGGTTTTCTCAAAAAGTACGGTTTCAGATGGTTTGGGTATTATCGTATCGCTTTGAGTGTGGTATTAGCTATTATTGTATATTTGATGAAGATAAAAATATAAAGGTGAGGTACGTATGCCACTTATTTACTATTAATGCACTTCTAGATTATAACCGCTGTAATGAACATGTTTTCTTCAGTGGGTTTTGTTATTGAAATCATACCACTCGAAAGCTCGGAAATTAATCCTACCTTGACAACACCACCCACAATAATAAAAAGACCAATAAAATAGAAAAGCGTTGACCATTCCAATTCCTTCAATACATGGTGGAAGTTTTCTCCTGATATAATGAGTAAAATGGCTGCTCCTATGTAATATCGGCGTGTAATTGGACCTTTCTGGCTCCAAGCCAGCGGCAGAGGTTGAGAATGTCATCGGCCTTTTTCAGATATGTTATTAAAACACCGAAGTAAGGTGGCTTTAGAGTGCGTATTATCCTTCCAGCCGCTTCTTCTGAGATATCTTCCTTATGTATAGCAAGCCTTAAAGGAAAACCCAGATGGGTAGCACCGGATTCTATAATCATCTGGGCTTCGGCGCTATCAATAATACCGGCTACCTGTATTGTTTTTTTCATCATAATTAAGCCGCCGGATGCCTCATTCAAGCCCATATTCCGGGTATGGATTGATTACAGTCTTTACATTTACCATCTTTCAGATGATTTTCCAGGATTGAGAAGCCTGCCCTCCTGATAAGTATTTTTTTGCAGTGAGGACAGTAGGTATTTTCACCTTCATGTCCTGGTACATTTCCTACATAGGGAAAGTGAAGCCCCGCATCAAGGGCAATTTCCCTTGCCATTTGAAGCGTTTTTACTGGTGTAGGTGGCAGATTTTTAATCTTGTAAGTTGGATGGAAGCGCGTAAAATGAATAGGGACTTCGGTTCCGAGATGTTCTTTGACCCAGGTGCATAACTCCCTGAGTTCCTTTTCACCGTCGTTTAGTGTTGGGATTATGAGCATAACAATCTCAAACCATATCCCGGCCTTTTTCAAAGTAAGCAGTGTATTCAGAACCGGTTTCAATTCACCGGTACAAATCTCCTGATAGAATTTTTCTGTAAAACCTTTTAGGTCAATCTTTACTGCACCGAGATGCTGGCACAATTCTATCAAAGGCTTCTCTTGAATAAAACCATTTGATATCATAACTGCCCCTAAGCCTTGTTCCTTGCTTCGCTGTGCAGTATCAAGCATATATTCATAAAAGACAACAGGTTCTGAATACGTAAATGCCACGATTTTACTGCCGCTCATTTTGGCATCCCGTACTACATCTTCAGGGGTTAATCTGATACTTTCAATCTGTTCCGGACGGTATTGCGAAATTTGCCAATTTTGACAAAATTTACATTCAACATTACATCCGGCTGTAGCTAAAGAGTAGGCCTTTGACCCAGACAAGTAATGGAATAGAGGTTTCTTTTCAACAGGGTCCACATTAAGGGCACAAACACGTGAATGCACCAGGGTATAGTACGTGCCGCCACGGTTTTCCCTCACACCGCAATAACCACGTTCCATATCGGCAATGGTACATTTTCGTGGACAAAGTTCACATTCTACCCGATCATCTTCCAGCTTTTTGTAATACATGGCTTCCTTTACGGGAAATCCTTGATTAATACCCTTCAGTGTCTCAGGGGTATAAACATCCTCAGCCCATACCCTCAGCGTATTTCCAAGACACACGCTACACCCCCCAAACATTGCAGCCTTTATTAATGATCTTCTTGTGATCATAGAACACCTTTATGAATTTAGTCAAAACATGTACTTCACAATACAACAATTATCAATGTATCTCCTTATTAATTTTGACAAATTTCGTGAGGTTTAGTATAGTTGATTTTAAGTTAAAATATATGATATTACGAGTATTATTTTATAACAAATTCTCTACTTTTAGCAAGGAAAGAGTTATGAATAAGCTTTTCATCCCTCTCCTGTTTTCCGTTTTAATCGTATTCCAACCAAGCATATTTTCAGAAGAAGATCAAAACAACGTTATAGCAATTGTTAATGGTAAAAGGATAACGCAAGAGGATCTTGCCCGTCGCATGAAAAACTTTACAGATCTAGAGACTGAAACACAGAGTGCTATTAAGCAAGAAACCATTGATCAATTGATTACCGATATATTGCTGGAAGAATTTGTCGATAAACAGGGTTTAATTGTTACGAAAGAAGAGATTGAAAGGGAAATAAATCAAATAAGAGGTAACTTAGTTGCCAGTATGGAGGATACCACACAATCACTGGAACAAATCCTTGCAACTATTGGCTCAGACATAAATGAATTTAAAAAGAGTATAAAACATTCTATTGCCCTTGAGAAATACTTTAATAATAAACTTAATAATGAAGTCTTGGAGGAGTATTTCGAGAAGAATAAAAGCGTCTTTAACAGTGAGTCTGTTAAGGTTAGTCATATCCTTGTTGATACAAGGGGTTTGAAGACAGAGGAAGAACTTTCTCAGATGCTGAAACGGATTAAAGAAATCAAAAGGGAAATTGACCAGGGAGCCACTTTTGATGAAGTTGCAAAAAAGTATTCAGATTGTCCCTCGGCCTTACAGGGTGGGGATTTAGGCTTTATCCAGAGAAAAGGCAATCTTGCAAAGTCGTTTCTTGATGCTGCATTCTCATTGCAGGTAGGTCAGGTAAGTGAGCCGGTACAGACGGAATATGGATACCATTTGATAAAAGTTACTGATAAAAGACCAGGGTTTCAAGTTCGGTTTATGGATGTTAGAGAAAAGGTACGCTTGGAAGTGCTGGATGAAGAGATAATCAAGTTGCTTGAACGCCTTCGTAAAGAGGCTGAAATTGTGATTAAACAGTAATACTTCTCTATAGCTATTTACTATTTTCTTTCCTGATATAACTTGTAATCTCCTCTGAAGTAACAAGTTTTTGGGCTAGTTTGTAGGTAATCTCTTTAATAGTCTCTTCTACGGCAGGTGAAAAATCAGGACCCGTTGTAATCCACCATTCATGTTCAACCTTAGAGGTTATAAAATCAAGTCCTTTAGCTTCTGCGGAGACTTCTGACTCCCATATTTTGTTAAGGTTGGAGTCCAAAAATGATATCATAAGTGAAAGTTTATGTTCCCCAACAGCCCTCCATACTGATACGTCAACACGAAGTTCTATTTCCGAGTTATTTAGGCTGGTAACTAAAATACCATCTAAAGATTGCTTATCCAAATAGTCCTTATCCTGGAGACTATCTAGCCGGATTATCCTTTCAAATACAATTTTTGACATTTCCTCAATCTTTTCAGAAAGATGTCTTCCAACTGGAAAAACAAAATCTGGAAAAACATAATAAGGCGTACCTGGCTCATATTGTTTCAAGGGTGCTTGCTGGATATAGGTTCGCAATTCAGGTTCAATATAAACACCTACGGTAAGAGGCAATGGGGTTATTTGATATAGCCTTTTATCAAGTTTAGGAGAAAGTTTTACCAATGGCTTTTTCCCGCTTAAACATCCCGTTAAGGCAACAAAAATAAGCAAAGCGAGATAATATTTATATGAAGCAGGTTTAAGAAATGGTAGATGATGAGTAGAAAGAGGATGCCATTGATTTGTGTATTTCATTACTTTCCTTACGAAGCAGAGTCCCCAGACCAATAAAAGAAATTATGAGCTGTCACGTTCAGGTATCAGCAATTGGGCAAAAGCTGATTGCTTATACAACACTGGTCACTTTAAAACTTGACTCATGGGTCAAGATAAATTGCACAGAAAGTAATTGACCGACATGGTATTTTTCATACATGATCTTATTATTTCGATTCATGGTGGTAAAAGTAAGAATCACTATTCGTAATAGTACATAAGAATAGAGACTTTTGTCAATAGCCTTTGCCTTTCATCTCTTCCATTTTACAGGCACATCGTTACTTTCTCTGCCGACTAATACTACGCCCTTTATTTTTTTCAGTCTGTTATAGATAGGGTACGTCTTTAAGAGGATGAGATTGCCGGTCTTGGGGCTTACGATCTCACCGGTTGCTGTTGTACCAGTCTTTATTGTCTGCCATGTTGGACAATTCTTACATGCCAGTGCAAATTTATGTTTTATAAAAAAGCACTTCTTCCCGATAGGATAGCCTGTAAAAAAATGCTTCGCCGCTTTATTCGTCTTTACTATATGAAATTCCACATCAAAGAGTATTATTGGATCTGTTATCACATTAAAAATGTGATCAAATTCTCCCCGTTTCTTATGTGTTCTTGCACGATACATATGCCTTTTGTTATTATTTATAGGTGATTTTTAAGGTAGACCCAACGGTGGTAACTTTGATTCTGAACTACATCCTTTTGTAAAGAATCATCAATTTTCTATAGAAAGATTTTTGATGAGTTGTACTGTACAAATGATATAAGCAATTATAATGCCGTAAGACATATTGCATAAAGTGTTTAATAATTAATGGACACACAAGTATTTAAATAATTAACATATAGAAAAATATACCTATCGTTAATTAATTCTTTTTTAGAGGGAGGGTAATTTTCTCACTGTGTGTATTCTGGTAGTAATCAGCCAGTGTTACAGATTATTTATTGGGGTATGTGTTATGATGGTTTTAGTGATTGCATGCTTGATACATGGCAGGTGACCTTTTGGATAATTCTTTCAACAACACTATTACTATATATCTCATCCTGTTTTCACAAATGAAAAAAGGCAGTTGTTAACAAGAACATGCAACAACTGCCTTTAAACAAAGGATTTTACTTAAAATTTAGATGGTTGCTACAATTAATGATGTCCGCTTGGATGAAGTGCACTTGCGCCTAAATCCAGTGATATAAAGCGAATATCTTTTTCCTCTAAATTAACTTTTGTATGAGCACTTACACCACTGTGTTCGTGAACCGAAATTTCATACAATCCTGGTTTTAAATCAAATACACAGGTACCATTCGCACCAGTGGTGCAAGTATTATCACCGACTTTAATCTCGGCTCCCTGAATAGGTGTTCCAAGTGCGATTGCGGTAACCCATAATTTTGCAGGCTTAACCTGATAAGCATGTACTTTCGCAACACCAATTCCCGTAACCAATGCTACACCCAAAACTCCTGCAAGTAACCTCCTAAACATAACTACTTTCTCCTTTCTTATCGATGAATTAATGTTAAGATTTATGTAATGGTCATAAAAATACGTATTGATTGGATTCTCCTGTATATTTCACCCCCTTTCGCTGTATTTGTCTACTATCTCTTTAAGAAATGTGTTCCATTATACCTTTTAAAATTCCTCCGTCAAGATATATATTTCCTGAGAAAATGTTTGGCATATTCCTTGATTTTAGCCTCAAATTTTGATATTTTCATAAAAATTCTGTCTGAGTGCAGGTATAAAGGCGAGCAAGGCAGATCCCTCAGGCTGACAAGAGAAACCCTTGGTCAGCAGTCAGTTATCAGCATTGGGCAGAAGCTGAAGGCTGATAGCTGGTTGCCTATACAATAATTGGTTATTTTAAAACTTGACTCATAGGTGAAGATGCATCGCTTATAAAAGTATTTAAACCTTTATAAATATACCGTAGCTATGAAAAAATTACTAAGATTGTCACCCATATACGATATCCTTAAAAGAGCAGAGCTCGGTGAACGGCTAAGTTTTGAGGATGGTGTGCGGCTTTTTGGATCCAATGACATTCTCCATATAGGGCATGTAGCAAATATTGTCCGTGAACGGAAGAATGGTAATAAGACGTTCTATATTGTCAACTGTCACATTAACTATTCTAATGTTTGCAAGAATCGGTGTAAATTTTGCGCCTTTGGTAAAGATAAGGAAGAGCAAGGCTCGTATACTATGGAGATGGAAGAAATTCTGGGAAGGGCCGTAACTGCTGTAGAAAAAGGTGCAACAGAACTCCATATCGTAGGCGGGTTACATCCGGATCTTCCATTCGACTTTTATGTGGAAATGGTTCGTAAGATTCACGAGGTTTGTCCTGATGTGCATATTCAGGGTTTTACCGCAGTAGAGATTGATCATTTATCTCAAAGGGCAAAACTTTCCGTACGCCAGACATTGCAGATACTCAAAGAAGCCGGGTTAGGATCATTACCCGGTGGTGGTGCCGAGATATTTTCTCAAAATGTTCGGGAACAATTATGTCCGGAAAAGCTCAGTGGTGAAGGGTGGTTGCGGATAATGAGCGAGGCTCACGCTCAAGGATTACGGAGTAATGCGACAATGCTTTATGGTCATATAGAGACAGCAGAAGACCGGGTCAATCATCTCGTAAGACTCAGGGATCTTCAGGACGAAACGGGGGGGTTTATGTCGTTTATTCCTCTGGCATTTCATCCTAAAAACACAGAACTGGCGAGTCGTTCCAGTACTACGGCGATGCTTGATTTAAAAGTTATCTCAATCAGCCGATTAATGCTTGATAATTTTGATCATATTAAGGCATTTTGGATTATGTTGGGAATCAAACTGTCACAAATTTCTCTTCATTTTGGTGTAGATGATATTGATGGAACAGTGCAAGAAGAAAAAATTACCCATGCCGCTGGTGCCGAAACACCACAAGTCTTATCTATCCATGAAATTACCGGGCTGATTAGTGAGGCTGGTCGTGAACCGGTAGAGCGGGATACTCTTTATAATATGGTAAAAAGAAATCAGCGGAGTGCTGTGTTTCAGAAAGTGTAGATGAATAACTAACTTGAATAAAGCTGGAAAGTGTTGCACGGAATTTATGCCTCATTATTAGCCGACCACCGGGACTGGTGCTACGCTTTTTGCTAAGATTTGTTTTCTGAAGAAAGACCGGTTTAAAGACCTACGTACGAATTATTTATATTTTTCTTCTGTAATACTCCATATCTTCCGTGGTGAATTATACATTTAGCAATTAGGAGGTTTTTATTGTCAATGACTGCATTTAAAAAACTTTTTAGTCCTTTTACTATTGGTTCCCTCAGTATAAAGAACCGTATGATAATGTCACCCATGGAAACCCACTTATGTGATAAGGAAGGTTTCGTTACAGAGGAACTTATTGCTTATTATAAAGAACGTGTTCTGGGTGGAATTGGTTATATCATTGTAGAAAATACTACTGTAGATCCCGCAGGCAGGGTAAATGACGGTATGCTCTGTATCTATGATGATAAATTTATTCCTGGCTTAAAAAGGTTGGCAGATGAAATTCATGCGGTAGGTGGAAAAATTATGATACAACTGAGCCATGCAGGAAAAGAGGCACTACCTTACTACACAGGAATGGAACCTGTATCTTCTTCTGCCATTCCAAGTCCCTTAACCAAACAGGTACCAAAAGAGTTAACTATTGAAGAAATTCGGTCTATAATTCAAAAATTTGCTGAAGGTGCGAGTCGTTCTGCAAAGGCAGGATTTGATGGAGTTGAGATCCATATGGCACATGGCTATTTGGTTAATCAGTTCTTTTCTCCAGAATCCAATACCCGGTCAGATGATTATGGGGGTGATACGATTCGCCGTTCACGATTTGCCAAAGAAATTGTCGAAAGTATTCGGAGATGCACGCCCCCGGATTATCCTATAGTTTGCCGTATTAGTGCAGATGAGTACACTGATAAGGGGCTTAAGTTAGAAGAGAGTAAGGAGATAGCCAGGATGCTTGAAATGTCCGGGGCTAGTGCTATTCATGTTTCTGCATGCAACTATGCTTCTGCTTTCTATAATATACCGTGTTATTATTTAGAAGAGGGATGCTTTGTTCACTTGGCAGAAGGCATCAAATCTGTTGTGAAAATACCCGTACTGGCAGTGGGTAGAATTGTTAATCCTAGTATGGCTGAAAATATACTGAGAGAAAATAAAGCGGATTTGATTGTGTTGGGACGTATACTTATTGCAGATCCGTACTTTCCAAACAAAGTAAGGGATGGTCATATTAATGACATAAGAGCATGCCTCAGTTGCAATCGTTGTATCGAAAGTATTTCTGATAAAAAACTCATATGCACGGTTAATCCCCATATCGGGAAAGAGGGTACTTCTCATTTGCGGAAAACCATTCAGTCAAAGAAAATATTGATTGTTGGGGGTGGACCGGCGGGGCTATCTGCCAGTTGTACTTTATCAGTTCGCGGACATAATGTTACCTTGTGGGAAAAGGAATCGCAACTTGGCGGAAGTTTTCGTTATGCCTCTATGGCACCTAAAAAAGAGCCTATGAGGAAGTTTCTCGATTATTTAATAAATCAGGTTAAAAAAACTACTACCTCGATCCACCTCAATACAGAAGCTACCGTATTGTCTATCAGGCAATTTGCAGCCGATGTAGTCATTTTGGCCCATGGAGCTAATCATGTGCCTGTCAAAATTAATGGTGTGCAGGCTAATGGTGTGCTTAACGTCAAGAGAGCATTTCTATCTGCTGACTCCCTTGGTAATAACATAGCCATCGTTGGTGGAGGTCCGGAAGGTTGTGAACTTGCAGATTTCCTTGCCTCAAAAGGTAAGAAGATTACCCTTGTTGAGATGAGACGTGTTCTTGGTCTGGAATTGGTTGCGCATCCCCGTTATCATGTTTGTGAACGCCTCAAAAATATGGGTGCTCAGTTATATGTTAATACAAAGGTAACTGAAGTTGGACATGATTATATAATCATTAGCCGCCGAAGAGAGCCAGATCAAAAACTTGAAGGGTTTGATGCTGTCGTTATTCCGACACTCCATCAGCCTAATAATGCACTTGCAATATCTATCCAGGAATTTGTCCCGCAAGTTTATACTATTGGTGACGCCGTGGAAGGTCGTACGGCACTTGAAGCTGTTGCTGAAGGTGTGGAACTTGGAATAAAATTATAAAAAGAGATGAATTCTCAGACGAGAAAAAAAACAATTGTTATCGGACTGGACGGCACTCCTTATAGTCTTATTCAAAAACTGATACAACAGGGCATATGCCCAAATTTATCCAGGCTGATAGCTATGGGCTCGCTACGAGAGATGAAGTCTACACATCCCGCGGTCTCATCTGTGGCATGGGCATCTTTTACAACGGGTGTAAATCCAGCAAAACATGGTATTTTCGGTTTTATGGATAGAATTCCCCGTACATATGATGTTTATTATCCAAATTCTTGTCATTTGATGAGTAAAACAATATGGAACATCCTCCGTAATTACGATAAGCGGTCTATAGTAATCAATGTACCATCAACATATCCTGCCTCAGAAATAAACGGTATCCTTATTGCGGGGTTTGTGGCAGTAGACCTGGCCCGGGCAACATTTCCACGGTCTGTTGTTCCTCTTTTAAATGAAATAGGATACAAAATTGACGTCGAAACACAACTTATCCATGAGTCAAAGGATAAATTATTGAGTGACTTGTTTCTTACCTTGGAAAAAAGGATACGCACAATCCTGTATTTTATGAAAAATGAAGTCTTTGACCTTTTTGTTGGAATATTTACGGAAACAGATAGATTGCACCATTTCTTTTGGAAATATACAGAGGAATCTGACTCAAAGTATAGCCCTTTATTTTTCGATTATTATAAAACAATAGATACCGCTATCGGTAAAATTATGGAAAATATCGATAACAATACAACTCTTATTCTTTTATCGGACCACGGGTTTTGCACATTACAACAGGAGGTTTATCTTAACCAATGGCTCAAAGGGGAGCATTTTTTACATTTTAAGACAATTCCACCGAAATCCTTATCCGATATAGGTAACGAATCAAAGGCCTACTGTCTTGATCCAGGAAGAATTTATATTAACTTGAAAGGCAGAGAGCCGGATGGATGCATAGAATATGGGAATGAATATGAGCAATTAAGGGATATCCTTATATCTGGATTGAAAAAACTTAAGGATCCTGTTACGAAAACAAGTATCATTGATAAAGTTTACAAGCGGGAAGAGATTTATTGTGGGAAATATTTCGATAGGGCGCCAGATCTCGTCGTTGAGCCAAAACATGGTTATGATGTGAAAGGAGCTATCTCCAGAGAAACACTCCTGAGTAAAAGTATTTTTAGCGGCATGCATACTTATGATGATGCTTTTGTTTATATTAACCAAAAAAATATTGTGAAGCAATCTCTGGAAATTATTGATGTTGCTGCAACTATCTTGGCATCACTCGATATTCCGGTACCAGATGATATGGACGGTGGTAATTTCGTAAAATGGAACTAACAGTTATTGGCTCTGGTACAGGTATGCCTTCAAAAACAAGGGCATACCCATGTATCCTGTTAAAGATAAAAGACAAACATCTTATTTTTGATACCGGTCCTGGTTCATTACGGCAGCTATTGTTTGCGGGTGTTACCTATCTGGATATAGATCAAATATATTATTCCCATTTTCATCCAGACCATTCGCTTGATCTCGTCTCCATCCTGTTTACCATGCGATATAATGAACCTAAGAGGACAAGGCCTCTTTGTGTTACGGGTCCTGTAGGTTTGAAGGTATTTTATGAAGGTTTGATGGCAGTGTATGGAGAAACTATAAGGCCGAAAAATTTTGACTTACAACTTAAAGAGATCAATAAAGGCACATTAACCTGTGAAGATTGGATGATTACCGTAGAGCCAATAAAGCATTCTCCTCAGAGTATCGGGTTTCGCATAGAATTCTCCGGTGGCAAAGCAATAACGTACTCTGGCGATGCAGATTATTGTAATGGCATCCTCCACCTTGCCCAGAGGGTTAAAACCTTAATCCTTGAGTGTTCTTTCCCGGACGACCAAAAGGTAGAGGGGCATCTTACTCCTCGATTGTGTGCTCAAATCGCAAACGAATCTCAATGTGAAAGACTCATACTCACACACTTTTATCCAATTTGCGATTCTATTGTAATCCATAATAAAAGTTTACTAAAAGAACTTAAAAACATTTATAACGGAGAAATTGTTTTCGCAGAAGATTTTGCCAAATTTATTCTTTAAAAAACTGAAGTTATGTAGGATGGACAATGCTCATTCTGCAAGACTGAAAACTTTTGTATGGGGGGGAAATATGGGAAAATTACATAAACCTGAAGAAGCGTATGCCCTTATCATTGCTGATATGTTGAATGATTTTGTGCGTGAGGGTGCCCCGCTTGAGGTTCCCAATGCAAGAGCAATAGTCAATAACATCAAGAGAGAAATAAAAAAGGCAAGGGAAAAACAAATCCCGATAATTTATTGTTGTGATGCACACAAGAAAGAAGACCTGGAATTCAAATTGTGGCCAGGTCACGCCGTAAAGGGGACAGAGGGTGCATGTGTTATTGAACAACTCAAACCACAGAAAGAAGATTATGTAATAGAAAAAACAAGCTATTCCTGTTTTTATAAAACGTCGCTCGATAAATTATTAAAACAATTGAATAGAACTCATTTGATCATTGCTGGAGTTGTAACAAATATTTGCGTTTTATATACAGCGGCCGAGGCTTATATGCGGGGTTATAAGGTAATCGTACCTCAGAATTGTGTTGCAGCACTTACGCAAAAAGAGCACCAGTTTGCGCTGCAACAAATGAAACGAGTCCTTTGTGCGGAGATAAGGTAATTTTATAGCATCGGGACCGTATTATTCAAAGGTTGCTACTTTCAGTCTTCTGGCCTCAACAAGCTATGATGAATTGTAATACTCAATTCGGTAGCAGAAAGAATTCGGGCTTTGCAAGCAAAAGTTTACAAATTTGCTAGCACAACAAGTAAAAGTTCCATGTAATAAAGATGTAAAATACATTAAAAAAGGCACATGAAATAAACATTTCATGTGCCTTTTTCTCAGCTAAAATAAGCGAGATTATAAATTTAATCCGCTGATAATTATTTTGCTGGTTTTGCAAAGTTTTTTACAACCGCAGCCATCTTTTCAATCATTTCAGGAGACATTTTCCCTTGATATCCAGGACATTTTCCCTTTCCTTGATTAATATGCTTTACAAGTCCTTCATCGGTAATCTTGGATTGAAAACCGGAGTCTGTAAAGTCAGGTACACCAAATTCGTGTCCTTTTGCGGTGCCTTTACCACCATTTCCATGACAGTAATAACAGCTCTCTTGTACGGCAAAACCAAGACCAGCAAAGATCGTATACGGGCTCTTCGTGGTGTCGCCAGCCTTATGTTCTGTTAACGCCCAGGCGGAACTAACCAAAGATAATCCCAAACCAGCAACGATAGGTGCTATATACGATAAACGAAATATTTTCATAACACAACCCCTCCTCAATTTTATATGAAAACAATGTAAGAATGTTACGGAACAAGTTTCAGTTCTGACTTATAAATTTTATGACAATTCCTGCAGGCGATGGTGAGCCTTCTGAATTGTACTTGAATTTCCTCTAAATCTTTATTTGTGGCTGCTTCACCAATCTGGTCTGCATGATATATAGTCTCTTCATTGAGAACCACATAGTTCTTGTCGTTGGCAACACTCTCTGTAGAAGCCTTTGTTTGATCAACAATCTCTTTTGCATACTGAGAAAATTTACCAAATTGCTCATCGCTAGCTTGTGAGAGTCCAGTCATTGCCCTCATTCCTTGAAAACTATCCCACATTTTTTTACATAAATCGCTCTGAGTTACCTCTCCATAACTAATAGATGATACTGATGCAATGAACAATGCAACCGTTCCGGCAAAAAGACCTTTTTTTAGCCTCATATTCCCCTCCTTACTTTCCTTAAAATACCTTATAAGCTTACTGTTTCTACAATTATTGAACTTCTTTACAAAAATAATCCTTAAAACTACTCAGACTGTAGAGAGGCACCAATTCTTCAATCAGCATTACTGAAATTTAGAAATCTGCCCCCAATCTCAGATTTTTAACTTCACCTCCCTTCATACCAAAAAGTATAGAGAATAGCATAGAGCAAAAATACTACACTAATTATATTATTTAAAGTCTAAAAGATAAAACTTCTTTGTTAACTTCTTGTCAGCCTGTAACTTACAATGGCATGAAGATTTTTCTCCTTGCACCCGCAGAAGGAAGGCATAGGCATCAAGGTTATTTTGGGGCAAACTCTTATGAGTCTCAGACTCATAAAGCATGAAAATATAGGAAAAGCAGGCCGTAGCAATCTTCTAATGAAGAATACTACTAGTAGATTTCGCTTCTACCTGAAATATCAAAAGGTTGCCCTGTGGTTATTTTTGAACTATATCGGTAACTAGATTAAATTTAAAATGATAAAATCTCCGACAATATATCATTGAATGTTATTTGAGTCAAGTAAAAATTTTGCTGACATTTATGTGAGAAAATCCTAAAAAGCTGTCTCCTGTATACCATTTATAAATATATATTTCGATTTCTAATAATCGTGTCTTCTATACTAATACCCGTTACCAATCTTTTGGTATACTGGTTTCCTTCGGGACAGGAATTTCATCTTGGCCGGGATGTAGCTCATCCTTTCTATTTGGATATAATTGGGGATAGATATGAATCCCTAAGTGTTTATGGCAAACAGCACATGTCTGCCTTAATCGCCGTACTTGCCATTGAGCATCTTCTAAAGCGCCTTGTTGATTATTATTCTTTGCAACTTCAAGCATTTTCTCTGCTTCTGCCAGCATTGTTTTATTAAGCTCCTGGTATTTACGATCATCGGGCCGCGAGAACTTACTAATAACAACCTTTGTTAAGTTTACAATATTTGTGCTGGACTCAGATATAACTTCCCAGTCATTAGCTGTATATTTGTAATATCCTGATATTTGCTCAACTGCCTTATAGTTCTTATCTATTTCAGACATGATCTTGGCTAATTCACTCTTTTCTTTTTCAGCCTTTGGTGCCTCTTCAGCAAATCCACTGATTGTTATTCCACATATACTCCCAATAACAAAATATGATAATAAAGTTTGTCTCATCAACGTACTTCACCTCCATCAACAAATGAAATTTATCCCATTCTAAGTACAAAATTAAATGTACGGCTTTAAATAAATTTCATTCCTGCAAATTTACAGCATATACGGTACCGAAATAATAAAAGAAAGAGATAAAATATTTAAAGCCAGCAATTTAATTGTACTACGTATTAAATTAACGAAACATCCCACAAGAAAAATGTGGTTCAAATTAACCATTAAAGTAAATATACACCAGAATACAAAAAAGAAAACGATAAGCAAATTATTATAAATCAAAAACAATGTATGTCAAATATTTAATTCTTGAAAGCAGAAGATAATAAATTATAATCTTTTGTTTATAATTCTGTATATTTTAACAAGGCGTTATCTATAAATTTTTTAAGGAATCCATAACAGATGAGATGGTCACAAACACTAATTCCTACGTTGAAGGAAAGCCCATCAGAAGCGGAAATTGACAGTCATAAGCTTATGATCCGAGCCGGTCTTATTCGGAGAATTACGTCCGGAGCATATGCATACTTGCCTCTTGGAACACAGGTTTTAAATAAAGTTATTTGTATTATACGTGAGGAGATGAATCGTGCAGGAGCTGTTGAAGTCTTCCTTCCGGCACTTCAACCGTTAGATCTTCTGGAAGAGAGTGGGCGGTTAAATGTCTTTGGTGATGACCTCATTACATTTGAAGACCGTCATGGCAAGGTAACTGCATTAGGGCCTACCCATGAAGAAATCATTACGGATATTGTAAGAAATGAAATCAACTCTTATAGGCAACTGCCGATTACCTTATACCAAATCCAGACAAAATTTCGAGATGAAACAAGGCCTCGGTTTGGAGTCCTGCGCAGCAAGGAATTCATCATGAAAGACGCCTATAGTTTCGACTCTGATTATGAAGGGCTTAATAGAAGTTATAAATCCATGTATGAGGCATATTGCAGGATATTTGACCGATGTGGCCTTGATTATATCATTGTTGAAGCAGATTCTGGTGCGATGGGTGGTGATGTTTCCCATGAGTTTATGATTCCGAGTTCTGTAGGGGAAGATGCTTTAATCCGTTGTTTAAAATGTGGTTATAGTGCCAATCGTGAACAGGCTGAACCTGCTCCAATACCTCCGGAAAATCATACAACCCTTCAACCGCAAAAAGAAATCCTTACACCTCATAAGCGCACAATTCAGGAAGTTAGCAGCTTTCTGAATGTAGATCCAACCCGAATGGTTAAAACAATGCTCTATATTTCGAACGGTGAGCCCGTCGCCGTTCTCTTGCGAGGTGACCATGAGGTTAATGAAACTAAATTGAAAAAGGTTCTTGGCCAAGACACGGTTACCCTTGCAGACCAGAACACCATTGAGCATGTTACGGGTTCACCTGTTGGGTTTGCAGGTCCTATAGGACTGGGGACTAGGATCATTGCCGATCAAGCCGTGTCTTCATTACATAATTTTGTTGCAGGGGCAAATAAATCAGATACTCACCTCTTAAATGTAAATCCCGGAAGGGATTTTAAGATTGATCAGGTTGCTCATGTACGTTATGTAGTGGAAGGCGATAAATGTCCGAAATGTAATCATGAGCTTACTATTTCTCAAGGTATCGAAGTCGGACATGTCTTCAAACTGGGTACTAAATATAGTGATGCCCTTAAGGCAAAATTCCTTGATGCCGATGGTAAGGAAAAATCTATGATCATGGGCTGTTATGGGATTGGGGTCAACCGTATCATTGCTTCCCTTATTGAGATAGCACATGATGAAAATGGTATTATCTGGCCGCTATCATTAGCTCCATACCATGTCATGATAATCCCTGTTAATGTGAACGATACCGTAAGTATGCAGGTTGCAGACCGTGTTTATGAGGATCTTACCAATAATACGGATATGGATATTTTGCTGGACGATCGAGACCAGAGGCCCGGTGTAAAATTCAAGGATGCAGATTTGATTGGCATTCCTATAAAAATTATTATCGGTAAAAAGTTTGCCGAGTCAAAAGAACTTGAAATAAAATTAAGGAAGGGTGGAGAAACATTTTTAACATCACCAGAAGAATCCAGGTCGAGGGTTAAACTTCTTTTTGAAATGCTATCGAAAACGTAAATTTATGGGTACAATACTTAAACCAAAACCTGTAAATCTGATTATCGGTATGTTAACAAGTATCCCCGATCTTTTTGGGCAGGTTGATAAAATCCTTGAAAAATATTTTGGTCCAATTGACCTCCGGAGTGATATATTGCCCTTCACCTTTACTGATTACTATAATGAGGAAATGAGTGAAGGTATTCAAAGGCAATTCTATAGTTTTAGAGAATTGCTCATGCCTGAAGAAATAGCTACTGTTAAAGTACAAACGAATACGATAGAAGATAGTTTTGTTTCTTCAAAAAAGTACCCCATGAAACGCCCAGTCAACATTGATCCTGGCTATCTTAATGAAAGCAGACTCATATTAGCCTCTACTAAAGACTTTTCTCATCGTATTTATTTACGGGATGGCATTTATGCCGAAGTTACCCTCAACTATCGTGGTGGAAGATATGAGGTCTTCCCATGGACGTTTCCGGATTATAAGACTGCTGAATATCAAAATTTTTTTCTTCTCGTAAGAGAGCACTATGTCAAGAAACTGAAAAAATAAAGGAATAATACTTTATGGAAAAGACTCTCATTATATTAAAACCAGATGCTGTTCAACGCCGTTTATTAGGAAAAATTATTTCCCGGTTTGAGGAAAAGGGATTTCAGATCATAGGGATGAAGATGATACAGATCTCAGAGAGTTTGGCAAGAAAACATTATGCTGTGCATGAGGGTAAGGATTTCTTCGAGCCACTCGTCAGATATACAATCTCTGCACCGGTAATAGTGATGGTACTGAGAGGGAAAAATGTCATAGAGATTGTCCGAAAGATGATGGGTGCCACATTTGGCTCGAAGGCGGAACCCGGTACAATCCGCGGTGATTATACCGTTAGTAACCGTTTTAATCTGATCCACGGATCAGATTCTCCCGCTTCTGCTGAAAAAGAGATCAATATCTTCTTCGAAAAAGAAGAACTCTTTGAGTACAATCCTATAGATCTGCAGTGGATTTATGATTTGTCTACGGGGGATATTGTGTGAGATGTGTAAAAGAAAATTTTAATGACAAATAATTATCATAAGAAAATCCCCTTAGATTACCTTGCGCAAGGGAGAACTAAGGGGATTAACTTACAACAAAGATTGTTTTAGGTAAAATTAAAAGGCTAGATTCACCTTTTAATTTTCATGTTCTTTACACCTATGAGGTGAATTACCTGCTCATGCCAATCCATATTTCTCAATATTCCTATCTGCAATCTCCTGTATTTTTTGTACCTCTTCTTTTCCTTTTGATGATTTGAAGAGGTGGGCGAAACGACCCTGTATCTTGAGATATTCCTCCACCGGTGTCTTAGGAGTAGTGACCTTTCTTACCTTTGTTATCTTACCATTTTCTATTTCAAAGATAGGGTAAAGGCCTGTTTGTACTGCCAATTTAGCGACCTTAATGGTGAGCTGAGGATTTGATCTCCATCCGAGTGGACATGGTGAGTGAATTTGGATATATTTCGGACCGGTTACCGAGAGTGCCTTTTTTACCTTATTCTCAATATCTTTTGGGAATGCAACAGATGCCGTTGCAACATAAGGGATACCATGAGCGGCGGCAATGCCGGGCATATCTTTTTTATTATGCTTATTTCCCCATGAATATTCTCCGTAAGGACTTGTTGTTGTCATACAGTCGAATGGTGTCAAACCGCTCCGCTGAACACCAGTATTCATGTATGCTTCATTATCATAACAAACATAGAGGACATCATGCCCTCTTTCCAGCATGCCACTCAATGCTTGTAAGCCAATGTCTGCTGTTCCACCATCGCCACCCTGTGCAATGACCTTTGCCTCATTTTGTCTTCCCATTGCCTTTAAGGCGGCTTCTACACCGGAAGCAACTGCGGCTGAGTTTTCAAACAAAGAGTGGATAAAAGGAACTTCCCAAGAGGATTGAGGGAACCGTGTAGTAAAGACCTCCAGGCATCCTGTGGCGTCTGTGACAATAATATCACGTCCGGCTGCTCCCAACACAAGTTTTGCAGCAAGTGCTTCGCCGCAACCTGTACAGGCAGTATGTCCGGATGCTAAGAGTGTGTTACAGGACTGATCCTTTGAGGCGGTTAGTGTTGTAGTCATAGAATTATTTCCTCCGATGTATATATTTATTTACCCTTATCCTTACCGTAAGGGAGGCGGAACTTAGCAATTCCCCATGTATGTAAGAACGGGATTATCGATAATTACTACTTTTCCCTTGGCGAAAGGGATAGGGGAAGGGGATACTAAATTGTTATTATTTAATCAACGCTTCGTTGAGTCCGATAAATTTTTCTTCGGATGAGACATTAACGGCGTCTTTCATGACACGATGTATTGTATCTACGGTAATATCACGCCCACCCAGTCCTAAAATATATCCATTGATCTTTGGTGTTTTGGGCTTGCCGTAGAATACGCTCTTTATTTCATTTACCAATATACCGCCATAACCTAATGAGATGGCTTTTTCTAATACGGCAACTTCTCTTACATGATTCAATGCCCGGTAAATCTCTTCCTTTGGAAATGGCCGGTATGATCGGATCTTGAGGACTCCTATTTTTTGCCCTTTTGCCCTTTGCTCATCGACGATATCCTTTATGGTACCAAGAATTGAGCCCATAGCCACCAATACCAGAGTAGCATCTTCAACCTTATAGGTATCGATAAGTCCGCCCTGGAAGCGGCCAAACTGATTATGGAAATCGGCTGCGACATCACTAATAACCTGCAACGAGGAACGCATTGTCTTTTCAATAAAATAGCGTGTTTCCATATATCCATCTGGTCCCACCATAGTACCGAAGGAAAGTGGATTTTTCGGTGTCAGGTAATATTGAGGTTTAAAAGATGGCAAAAACTTATCCGCTTCTTCCTGTGAAATCAGCTCTATTGGCTCAAATGAATGGGTAAGGACAAATCCGTCCATACATACCATAACGGGAAGCATGATATCTTTATTTTCAGCAATCTTAAACGCCTGGAGATGCATATCACTTGCTTCCTGATTATCCTCTGCATAAAGCTGTATCCAACCACTGTCACGGGCTGTTAAAGAATCCTGCTGGTCATTCCAGATATTAATGGGGGCAGATACCGCTCGGTTGACACATGTCATAACTACAGGAAGTCGCATTCCGGCAATATTAAAGAGAACTTCAATCATAAGCAAAAATCCCTGGGATGTGGTAGCAGTGTATGTCCTTGCACCGGTTGCGCTTGCACCCAGAACTACAGACGCTGCAGAATGTTCACTTTCTACGTTTACAAATTCTGTTTTGAGTTCTCCATTAGCTACCAATTCTGAAAGGTGTTCAACAATATGTGTTTGTGGTGTAATAGGATAAGCAGAAATTACCTGTGGTCTGCAAACACCTACAGTCTTGGCCACCGCAACTGAACCTTCAACAAACGTTGTACTCATCACTTCTCCTCCATTACCATTTCTATATCGCTTGAAGAGCATTCCTCGGCACATATACCACAGCCTTTACAATAGGTATAATCAACGGTATATTTCTTTTTCTCTACCATGGTAACACAACCCTCAGGACAGTAAATCCTGCAAAGGCTGCAACCAATACATTTTTCCTGATGGAAGATCGGCTTGAAATTTCTCCAGCCCCCTGTTTGATTAGCCTTACTAGAACCAGCCTTGGCAATAGCTCCTAAATCTAATCTCATAATGACTCCTTTTTAATAAAATCGTAAGCCTTCAATACAGCCGCAACATTTTTTTCACCAACCGATCCTGGAAATTTATGCTGGATTGCCTTTTTAATACCATCTAAACTAATCTCCCCTGTAGCTGCAGCAAAGGCCCCGAGTAGGGTTGTATTCATAATCGGTCTTCCGATCACTTCTAAGGCAATTTCCATAGCCGGAATTGTTCTCACCCTTGCCTTCGTATTTATACCCATATCAGATACCTTCTTTTTTGAGTTGATCAACAGTAATCCGTCCTCTCGCAATCCATCCAGAACATTAACAACTTCTAATAAAGTTGGATCCTGTACAATAACATAATTCGGTTTATACACCTGACTTCGAATACGAATAAGCTTATCACTGATCCGAACAAACGCCTGAACAGGTGCACCCATTCTTTCCGATCCGAAAGACGGAAATGCCTGTGCGTATTTTCCATCAGTGTGAGCTGCAAAACCCAGTAATTCTGCAGCTGTTACAGAACCCTGTCCTCCTCGCCCATGAACCCTGATTTCTATCAAGAATATGTACCTCCTATCTGATTATTCTCTTTTTTAGCGTGCTTTTTGAAACATTTTCCAATAAGAAAATTATGGAAAATCCCGAATTCCAAATTCCAGTCAAATTCCAATTACCCGATCTTATTTCGGATTTTTGAACTTTGGATTTTGACACATGACATTAATTTTGTATGCTTTTCTTGTTTTGACCGCAGCTTTGCTACTAGGATATACTTTTCAAAATCACCCGTGCCGGACTTCCATCTCCATCTTTTATCTTCAGCGGTAGTGCAATCAGCTCATAATCCCCCGTCTCTATATTAGTTAAATCAAGGCCTTCGATGATAACAACACGGTTTCTTAGAAATATATGATGAGTATCTGCACATTTATTCCCAAATTTTTCGATAGAAAGGTAATCTATCCCTACAAGCTTTACATCACTATCCACTAAATATTGAGCAGCTTCCTTTGTGACATAAACAAAATCCCTTTTAAATTCAGAAAGCTTCCAATAGGTAGAGTTGATAGTTTTAAAAATAAGTCTTTTCTTGTCCTTTAATTTTAATGATTTTACATCGTCTAAATCAATCTTTTCTTTATTTTTTATGGCAAATACCGTTACTTTGCCTATGAGGTAGTCCAGTGGAATTTGATCAATTTTGATTCCGTTTTGTTCAAAATGATAAGGAGCATCAATGTGTGTTCCGCAATGGGAACCGAACTTTAATTCGGATACATTACAGGAATCACCTTGAGAAATCAAGCGTGTTTTTTGAATAGATACGGTTGGATCGGTAGGCCATGTGACAAGGGTTTCTGATATGGTAAGGGTAACATCATAAAACATCATTTTTCTCTTTTTCTAGTATAGGTCCTGTTTTAAATTATTGATTAAATACTTTCTCTACGATATATCTTTACATATGAGTCAAGTGAGTCAAGTTTTTCAATGCACGATACAAGGTACGAGATTCAGGATGCACAATACCATGTATCCTGAATCTCGTCTTTCACTGGTCTGAGGCCTTGCCTCGTTAGTCTTTAAGAGGTAAACGGATCAAAGGCAGTCGGATTATGATATTTTTACCCGGAGGTGTGTATATATGGATATCAGCGGGAAGTGAGGACTTTTGCTAGATTAAGCATTTCATTCTTGTTAATGTTCGAGGTAAGACAGTAGGTAACGCCATTCTCTTCCCATAATACGGAGTTAAACCCCTGATGGTTTCCTACATAAAATTCCTTGGGGCCTAATCGGGCCTTTTCGAGATTTCTCACTGGGAAGCGATTATTGCGTATCGTCTGGAGTGATAATTTATTCCCCCCCTTATCGAAGATAACGCAAGCACTATTTGTTCCACAAAGCCTGACGGGCATCCCTCCAACAACACGGATCTGTTCAGAACTAAGAGGAGATGTATTATTAAATCCGATATTTCCAGTGTTTAATGTGTTCCCAAGGTATTTATTAACATTGCCGACAACTGAGGTTTTCTCATTAAATATGAGATTGTCGTTTACTGCTACAACATGATTTTTTACGGCATCATCAACAAGAGAATCGTAAAAGTGGTAATTTGCATAATAGAAAATGCCGCCTGCTATTGAAAGGAGGATAGATGCTGCTATTGCATAGAGACGGGATGAGAATACTATGCGGCTTGCTTTTTGATTGTAAACAGGTTCTTTGGTTGTGCGTTCTTTATCAAGAGAATTAAGACCTTCGGTGATTTTCTTATAGAGAGATACTGGGACTGGGGTATTGGCGTAGGATGTTCTTACTAATGATCGGATACTTTCTTGAAATTTGTACCTCCGAAGACATTCATCACAGTGTCCAAGGTGTTTTTTAACTCTGAAGTATTGAGGCTTATCTAATTCCTCGTCCATAAACTCGTAAAGGTATTTAATGGTTTCAGTGCAAGACATCATTTCCTCCTCTTTATAAATCCTTTATCCTTTGCATATTCCCATAGGCTTTTCTCAAGTAATTTTCTCGCTCGATTTAATCGTGATTTTATAGTTCCAATTGGCACATTAGTAATCTCCGCAATATCTTTATAAGATAATCCTTCTACGTCCGAAAGCAAGATCGCCTCTCGATATTCGATCGGCAGACTGTCTATTGCATGCTTTACGTCATCTTCCATTAAATTGCCAAGGTCACCATATTTGTCCTCCAGGGTATCGACCAATTCCTCGGATTTGTTTTCCAGTTTATACGCAATGTTTGAGTTAACCGACTCAACATCTTCGTAAACAATCTCACTTGGCATACTCATTGCCTTTCGATACTTATTGATAAAAGTATTCCGAAGAATTTTGAAGAGCCATGCTTTTGCGTTTGTCCCTTTTTGGAAAGTGTCGAAAAATCGATATGCCTTTAAATAAGTTTCCTGAACGAGGTCTTCTGCCTCCTCTTTATTAAGTACGAGCCGTAATGCCATATTATAGAGGGAATCAATATATTTTAGTGCAATTTCCTCAAATTCCTTCCCGTGGACTTTTTCTTCCCTCATTGCTTATGGTTTCCAATTATATTGCTTAAAACAATAAAATACAGTATAAGGTTCCTGCCTATTAAAAATATTATATAATGTAACTATGTAAATTCAAGTGAATATAAGATTTGTGAAAATTGTTCCTCACAAGAAAAACGGAGAAATCATGGAAAGGAATTTTGAACAACGGGTTTAAAAGGGTATGAAATAGGGCTCCACCTCAATGCCGTGAGAGACTATTTTTGGACCCGTGTTTTACGGTGGTTTACCCCTTGTTAGTTTTGCACTATTCTCTCTTGAGAATGTACGTATACTATAGCAAAGACGGGTTGCCAAAATATTGTTATAGGTCCTTAAAAATGATGTCTCAAAACACGTACATGGCAGAGCCTGAATTTCCGGTATGGTAGCAACTTATTCGTCTCTAAGCAAGGGGAAAAATATTCCCTTTATGGATTTGCTTGACACATACCTTTGATACAGGTTAACATAGCAACCTGAAGGGAGGTATCAAGATTATATAAATCCGTTTTGTTTGCGGTTAAGATAAACTATGATGAATAATAAAATAAAGAAAATTGCGGAACAATCTTTACAGAATGAAAGAATCAGCCGTGAAGATGCCCTTTACCTTATTCAAATAGACGATGACGAGGTTTATGATCTGTTGTATTGGGCTAATCAAATTCGCTTAAAGTATTTTGGCCATTCTATAAAGGCATGCTCCATTGTCAGTGCGAAACAGGGCCAATGTACGGAAGACTGTAGCTTTTGCTCTCAATCCGCCCGCTACCATACAAGTATAGAAGCATTTCCACTCATCAGTACAGATAAGATAATCGATGCCGCTCAATGTGCTGAAAAAATGGGTGCAAGCACAGTCGGTATTGTCACCAGTGGTTATAGTATAAACCTGTTTTCCGATCTCGATAAAATTTGCAAGGCAATAAAGGCAATCACGAATAATACCCATGTTCACCCGCATGGGTCTTTTGGAATACTGACAAAAGAAACAGCTGAATTATTAGCGAAGAGTGGTCTCAAGAGATTTAACCATAATCTCGAAACGTCCGAAAGGTTTTTTCCAAACATTTGCTCAACACATACGTTTGCTGACCGTCTCAATACGATTCGAGTTGCAAAAGAAGTTGGGTTAGAAATATGCAGCGGTGCAATTTTTGGTATCGGAGAGACATCTGAAGACCGTATTGATATTGCCTTTACCTTGAAAAGTTTAGATGTAGATGTTGTTCCTCTTAATTTTTTATATTCTATACCAGGTACCCCTCTGGAAAACAGTGTCCCCTTGCTTCCAATGGAGGCATTAAAAATTATCTCTATTTTTAGATTTATTTTACCTAAGAAGGAAATCAAGATCGCAGGTGGCCGTGAGAGAAATTTAAGAGACCTTCAATCATGGATGTTTTATGCAGGTGCTAATAGCACGATGATTGGGAACTATCTAACTACAAAGGGAAGAAATATTGAAGAGGATTTACAAATGATAAAAGACCTTAGATTGGAAATACAGGTATCATAAAATATATCTGCCCGCTTATGGTTAAGGATTATTTGCCTTTATAATAATTTCTGCTCTATAACTATGTAATATTCTGTAGGTAAAAAAGTAAGCAAATGGATTTACGGGATTGAATATCTGGTCGGAAAATAGGTGGATGGCAAACCCTAAAGTTGTAAAAGATAAAAGGTAATTAAAGTGGGAGGCAAAGCACAGAATTATCAATATCAGGAGAAGCTCATAGCTGTGAAAGTATAGATGAATCTTTTTCATTTTACCGCTATCTACAGCATCTTCAAATCTCTTAATGCTAAACTTTCTGCAGCCATTTTTATAAAAATCCCATATATGATCAACATCTACTAACCAACCAGCGAAAAAACAGGCAATACTGGGAAGAATTGCCTTTGCTGTTAAAAAGGTGGCAACACCTGTAATAATAGATATGCTTACATGGTTTATTGGTTTCATAAATATCAGAACGAATTTAAAGTGAAAATTCCTATACAATCAAATAGATTGTGGCTCTGCTGCGTTCGGTTACGATTATCGCCATTATAATAGATTATGGCATAAAATCAAGGGAACATGTATTTATGGGGTTAGATTTTATTTTCGATGAGTTAAAGACATTAAAGGATCAGTCCTTAATACGTGAGTATAGAACTCTTGAAGGTGAGCAAGGGCCGCATGTTCAAATAAATAGTAAATCTTATCTGTCTTTCTGTTCAAATAACTACCTTGGACTTGCTAATCATCTAAGGATAAAACAGGCTGCCGCTGCAGCCATCAATCAGTATGGGTGGGGAGCAGGCGCCTCCCGGTTGGTTTCTGGAAATATGATACTTCATCAAGAACTTGAAAAGGAAGTTGCGAAGTTTAAAGATACGGAAGCTGCCCTGTTATTCCCAACCGGTTATATGGCCAATGTAGGTACTTTATGTGCCCTTGTTACCAAAGGGGATATTGTTATTGGAGATAAACTGAACCACGCGAGTATTATCGACGGCTGCCGGCAGTCAGGTGCCACCTTCCGCGTCTATCCTCATAACAATGTAGATCAATTAGAGACCTTGTTAAAAAGGTCTTCTTCATTATTCCGGAGAAAATTAGTAGTTACCGATAGCTTGTTTAGTATGGATGGTGATATAGCCCCTTTACCGGAAATAGTAAAGGTTACCCAAAAATATGATGCCATACTTATGATTGATGATGCCCATGCTACGGGTGTGTTTGGTCAACACGGGAGAGGTATGACTGAACATTACTGCCTCCATGGAAAGATTGATATTATTATGGGATCATTTAGCAAATCGATTGGCAGCATTGGCGGATTTGTTGCCGGGAGCAAGCATCTTATAGATTTTCTAAAACACAAGGCACGGCCTTTTATCTATACAACGGCATTACCCCCGGCTGCCTGTGCCGCTTCCTTAGCTGCATTGGCACTTATCCAGGAAGATATGTCTCTCATCCGGAAACTATGGGACAATATTAGTTACCTGAGATCTCAGCTATCAAAATTTACCAATACCATTGTCGCAGAAAGTCCTATTGTTCCTGTTATTATAGGATCAGCAGAAGATGCGCTTCATATATCGATGGAACTATATCGCCATGGTATCCTTATCCCTGCAATTCGACCACCAACCGTTCCCTTAGGAGCAAGCCGGTTGCGCATATCATTGATGGCTACCCATAGTAAAGATGATATAGACAAATTGATAAATACCCTGAAGGATATAGGGGTTTTTCTTGATAAAAATACAAGGCATACCAGGGAGGAATATGCACAGACCAACATGGGTTGAAATTGATTTGAGTGCCTTAAAACACAATCTTTTTGCTATAAAGGAACTGATTGGATCACAGGTAAAAATCATTGGCATTGTTAAAGCAAATGCCTATGGTCATGGCGGTTTTGAGGTGAGCAGGATTCTGTTAAATAACCGTGTTGAAATGCTGGGAATAGCTATCCTCGAAGAGGGTATTTATTTAAGAGATAAAGGTATAAAAGCACCAATATTACTTTTGGGGGGTATCTTCGAAGAACAGATTGATACAGCAATTCAGTATAATATAACACTGACTGTTTATGATTTGAAGCTTGCTTGTATCGTATCAAAAAGGGCAGGTTCTTTTCATAAGATAGCAAATGTCCATGTATACGTGGATACAGGCATGGGCAGTATTGGGGTAAGGTATGATAAGGCTGTAGAGTTTATAAAATCGATAAAATCAATAAAAAATCTTTCTATCAGCGGGATATATACCCATTGTTCTTGTTCGGATGAGAAAGACTCTGCATATACAAATCTACAAATAAAAAGATTTAAAGACGTATTAGCCGGTCTTGATGAGATTAAGATTCATATTCCATTAAAACATATGGCGAATAGTGCCGCCATTCTTGGATATCCCGGGGTATACTTTGATATGGTAAGGCCCGGATTATCGCTATATGGGTTGTATCCTTCAGAAGAGGTATCTAGGGTGATCGGTATTAAACCTGTTATGAGTCTCAAATCAAGGGTTGTTCATATTAAGGATATGGTACAGGGAGACGTTGTAGGCTATGGCAGGGCCTATACAATTGCGAGACCTGCTCGTGTTGCAACCCTTCCCCTGGGATACAATGACGGATATAGCCGGTTATTCTCCAATGCAGGAAAAGTCATTATAAGAGGTATGAAGGCACCTATTATCGGGCGAGTATGTATGGATCAATGTTTTGTGGATGTAACCGATATAAAAGGGATATCGGTAGGAGATGAGGTTGTATTATACGGCAGTCAAGGACAAGAAACCATATCAGTAGAATCGATTGCGAAACAATTAAACACCATCCCTTACGAGGTTACCTGCAGTATAAGCAGCCGTGTGCCGAGAATCTATATAAACGAAAATAAAGCAAACAGGTAGTTATTTTATTTCTCAATGCCCTGTTGTGTTATCCCTAACTTATTCATCTTATATCTTAATACCCTTCTCGTCGTTTTTAAGAATTGTGCAGCTTTGGATTGCATACCATTTGCTCTTTGAAGAGCCTTCTCTATAAGTTCTTTTTCTACTTGTGAAATAATCTTATCAAGCGACTCGTTTTCTGATAATTCAGTAAGATGGATTGGGGGATACGAGGTGTTATAATCTGGCCTCATAATTTCTACGGGGAGGTTTTCTTCGAAAATCATATCATTATCTCCATAAAGAGTTAGCATCCTTTCAAAGGTATTTTTAAGCTCTCTGATATTTCCGGGCCAATGATATTCCTCTAACAACCTCACTGCTGCAGGATGGATGTCCTTAGCCTTGGCGTTTAATTCTTTTTTATATTTTTGGAAATAATGATGTATGAGAAGAGGTATATCCTCTTTCCTCTCCCTTAAGGGGGGAAGGTTTATTGGAACGACATTGATTCGATAAAATAGATCTTCACGGAATAACCCTTTTTTTATTGCAGCTTTAAGATTGGTATTGGTAGCAGCAATTAGCCGGACGTCAACATTAATTGTTTTCGTGCCACCCACACGGATAAACTCATACTCCTGCAAAACCCGTAAGAGCTTCGCTTGGTTGGACAGACCCATTTCACTAATTTCATCTAAAAATAGAGTACCACCATGTGCTAGTTCAAACCGCCCGATCTTTTTATCAGTTGCGTTGGTGAACGCACCCCTTTCATGCCCAAACAATTCACTTTCCAACAAGGTATCAGAAAGATTCGGACAACTTACGGCAATAAAAGGCTTGTTTTTTCTCGGGCTTTGTAGATGTATTGCTCTTGCGGCAAGCTCTTTGCCTGTGCCGCTTTCACCGGTAATCAACACAGGTGAATTTCCATTTGCTACTTTGACAATGGTTTCTAACGTTTGACTTATTACGGGGCTTTTTCCAATAATATTGCTGGATTCAAAATTTTTATCTATTTCAGAACGGAGATATGCTACCTCCTGAGTGATCTCTCTCGATCGAAGTGTTTTACTGATGATGAGTTTAATCTCCTCAACGTCAAATGGCTTAATGACGTAATCAGAAGCGCCTAATTTCATAGCTTCAATGGCCGTTTTAACGGTTTTTGTAGCGGTAACCATAATAACGTCAACATTGCTGTGGGCTTTATTTATCTCTCTCAGAACGTCCATTCCTGACATTCCTGGCATGATAATATCGAGAATGACTAAGTGAACAATTTCATTGCTGAGGATTTCTAATGCTATTGTCCCGTTACGGGCGGTGAGAACTTTATAGTTGTCTTTCAATATTATTTTGAACGATTCAAGGATACCTATTTCGTCATCAACTACTAAAATAGTTTTCATAAGATATGACACCTTACTTTATTGAAGTATTGGAAAATAAAGTATATTTCATCGGGTTACAAGCAGTGCTTGAGCATCGACTATTATAAAATATTTAGCAGCACGGAATTTCCGCTGAAACAGATACTACTTAGTTAATGCCCTGTATTTGTCGTGTAGAAACCTTGTTATGGTACCATGAAGAGATCCTCCTACCGGTTTTCCGTCAATTCTCGAAACGGGCATAATCTCCATAAGTGAATTGGTGGTGAATACTTCATCTGCCCCAAAGACCCTTTCCGGTTCGAAGAGTTCCTCGGAGCTTTGAATATTATTTTCCCTGCACAACTCCAGAATAATCTTTCGTGTTATACCCGGCAGGATATTTGCCTTCAATGACGGGGTAACAACAGAACTTTTTTCAACAATAAAGATATTACTTACAGCACATTCAGTAACATGGCCATCGGTATTCAGAATAAGTGCATCATGAGCACCCTTCTCAACAGCCTCTTTTTTCACAAGATAATTCTCCAAAAAGTTTAATGTCTTATGATTTGAAAGGGGGCACGTAGTACTCCTGCGGATATGAGAAGTAATAAGTGATATTCCCATTTCATACAGTAATGCTGAATAAACAGTAAGCGGTCTTGTATGGATTATAAAAGTAGGATTGTATGTGCCCGATGGAATGATCCCATGAGCTCCGAATCCACGGGACAATGTCATCCGGACATAAGCATCATCCAGACTATTCCTGGTAAGGAGTTGTTGGGTAATTTGCTTTATTTGATCTGGCGGATAATGAAAGGGGATGTCAAAATACTGTGCGGAATTTGTGAGACGTGTAACATGGTCTTCGAATCGAAGGAGTTTTTTATGGTAAGTCCTGAGGGTCTCAAAAACTCCATCTCCATAAAGGAAACCCCGATCCAGGGTACTTAAGCACCCTTCCGTTTCTTCAATAATAGTATTATTTAAGAAGATGGCGTAAGGCATGATTTTAGTGAGTCAATAAGGGCCTTGGCCTTATGCATGGTTTCTTCATATTCCTCCTCTTCGTTTGAATCGGCCACAATACCACTTCCGACCTGGAAGTATACCGTCTTGTCCTTCATGACAAAAGTACGTATTGCGATGCTTAGGTCGGCATCACCATGAAAACTTATATAACCAATTGTTCCTGTGTAAACGCTTCGTTTCGTGGGTTCGAGTTCATCAATAATCTGCATGGCACGGATCTTGGGTGCACCGGTAATAGACCCCCCCGGGAATGTGGCCTTAAGCAGATCTGTAAGATCGTAACGCTCGTGCAAGTCACCTTCAATAGTAGAAACCAGGTGATGGACAGTCGGGTATGTTTCTAAAACCTTTTTCTCCACAACCTGAACGGAGCCATAATTACATACACGTCCAAGATCATTGCGTTCCAGGTCAATAATCATCGTGAGTTCTGCATCATCTTTTGGACTGGAGAGCAAGGTTTGCTTCATAATCTCATCTGTTTCTTTATCCTTACCACGCGGCCGTGTTCCTTTAATGGGTCGGGTTTGGACATGTCTGTTGTGTACATTCAGGAAACGTTCCGGTGATGAGCTGATAACAGCGGTATCATCAAAGGCCAGGTAACACGAAAATGGGGCCGGGTTTACCATCCGCAGTCTTTTGTAAAGTTCATAAGGAGGAATATCAGTGTGAGTCTCTATTCGCTGAGATAAATTAACCTGATAGACGTCTCCTGCTGCAATGTATTCCTTGATTTTCCTGATCGCATCCATATAGAGCTCTTTGGTAAAATTAAATCGCAATGCGGTTTCCGATATCCCTGAATTCCGTTTGCAGTCTCCTGGCTGAGATACTCTATCAGTTTTTTTCCTTAATACGGCAATGATATGTTCCATTCTATTTTTTACTGTATTATCGAGACCAAAGTTTACCCCTATCACGTAACATTTTTCAAGGAAATTATCATAGAAAATAATGGTATCGTAAAATCCAAGATACATGTCGGGTAATCCAATATCACTTGTGGCCTTGCTGGGTAACCGCTCTATAAAGTGGCACAGATCATAACTAAAATAACCGACAACACCGCATTGAAAGGGAATAAATTCTTTTGTACTTATGAATGAAAACTGATGTAACAATTCACGAAGATGCTCAAAGGGATTCCCTTTAATTTCAAGAACGCCATCTTTATCGGTAAGAGTAATTTTACCATGTTTCGCTTTCATGATTAAGAAGGGATTAAAACCCAGAAAGGAATATCTCGAAATTCCTTTTACCGACAGTGCGCTATCGAGAAAAAACAAATTGGTCTGAGAAATGAACCGGCAAAAAGCCTCTAAAGGCGGGCATGCCTCCTCAACCTCACGAATGAAAATCTCACCTTCTAAGCCCTTATGTAAACCCATGTATCCTTAAAAAATATATTTTTCTGTCAAGAGATAAATCCGTTCGAACTTATTGTCTTCGGCGTCTTTTCATAATACTTATGGAGAGGCGGACCTTGTTCTCCCAAATAGGGAACGAACAGAAACGTTTTGAATCGTGCAGGGCAAAGGCGAACACAAGGTTCGCCGCCTACAATAGAACATATACCATATAAAAAGCAATTCTAGAGGTGGTATAAAACTTTGTCAAGGCAAATTACCTGCAAAAAATTTTAAAAAACTGTTTTATTGTTGTTATTTGCGTACAAGTGTGCTAGCATCAGTGACCACTGTGTAGATATTTTATCCTAGAAGGTAAGGTAATTCAAATTTAGGCTTCCCTTATGCAGGACTGCGTGAATAAATACCTTGCGCATATTGAACACGATAAAAATTTTTCACTGCAGACATTACGGGCCTACCAGAACGATTTACACCAATATCTTTCATTTCTTCACACCGAGAGTTGCAATGATCTTGGAAAAGCCACACGCTTATTACTCAGAAAGTTTCTTGCTTTTTTAAAGGGACAAAGTTATTCAAAGACTACGATTGCGAGAAAACTGGTATCTATTCGCTCTCTTTATAAGTTCCTATGTCGTGAAGGGATTCTGGAATGTAACCCTGTCGAGAATGTCCGGACCCCAAAACAAGACCGAAAGCTCCCTAAATTTATGAGTATCAGCGACGCTGAGCTGCTTTTAAATCTTCCTGATTTAAGTTCCCTGTTAGGTATTCGTGATAGTGCCATTATGGAAACCCTCTACAGTACGGGCATGAGGGTAAGTGAACTGGTGGGAATGGATGTTGCAGATGTGGATTTCCATAGCGGGACTGTTAAGGTAAAGGGAAAGGGAAAAAAGGAACGCTTGCTTCCTATTGGAAATCACGCCCTTAACGCCATACAATTGTATCTGAATAAAAGGGGTTCTGTGAAGCAGCCATTATTTTTAAATAAACGGGGAGGGCGCCTTACCGAACGCAGCGTAGGAAGGATGTTAGAAAAGTATGCAAAAAAGGCCGGGATGGGGTCTCGTATTTCTCCTCATACCTTTCGGCACAGCTTTGCCACTCACCTGTTAGATCGGGGTGCTGATTTACGGTCAGTCCAGGAGCTTCTTGGACATGCCAATCTTTCAACCACCCAGATCTATACACACATAACGACAGAACGATTAAAACAAGTATATGACAGGACACATCCAAGGGCATAAAATGAATTGGCGCATTTCGATAAAGCGCCGAAGCCGATCGTTTCTTCTTGTCATGAAAAACATTCGGATTCTCCTGCCTGTCCTTATATCTTGTATCTCATTTCTTCTCTATCTCAGCAGCCTTCACCATCAGTTTGTATTTGATGATTTTAAAGTTATTGTAAATAATCCTTTTATAAAGGACTGGAAACATTTCCCGGCACTTTTCCATTCTGATTACTTTAAGATCTCCGGGGAACTCAGTTATCGTCCGGTTGTAACCCTGTCCTATTTTATGGATTATGCGATATGGCAACTCAATCCACTTGGATTTCATCTCACAAATTTGTTCATTCATACGCTGAATACTTCTTTCGTATTTCTCATAATTCTTCAAATAACCAAAAATACCAGGCTTGCCGGGATATCATGTTTATTCTTTGGAATACACCCGATACTTACAGAAACCGTAAGTTCAGTAGGATTTCGGGAAGATCTGTTATGTTTCATGTTCTTTCTGCTGACGATATTCTTTTATACAAAACTCCATGCCTCATCACATAAAAACACCTGGTATGCTGCCGCACTCATCGCTTATTCACTCTCCCTGTTTTCTAAAGAAATGGCCATTTCATTACCACTGGTTATTCTTGTTTTAGACCCGCTTTTTCTCCAATCCAAGATCCTTTTGAGGATAAAAATGTTCTGGTATTATATGGGATTTTTTCTTGTAACCGGTGCTTATCTGCTTCTCAGAGTTACCTTTTTAAGAAATACCATTGAGTATGTGTTGTATCCGGGGAATAGTATTGTAATTAACGTCCTTACCATGACAAAGGTCATAGCATCCTATATCAAACTCTTATTTTTCCCCATGGTTCTCAATGCTGATTACCATGTTATCTTTGATACCAGCATGATAAAACCTTCTCTTCTCTTGTCTCTTGCCTTATTAGGCTGTATCGCATTCATTGCTTTCAAACTTTATCATAGACAAAAAGAAATAACCTTTTCCATTCTCTGGACATTCATTACACTCATACCGGTTATGAATATTGTTCCCCTTGGCAATATTATGGCGGAGAGATACCTGTACATGCCTTCACTTGGTTTTTGCATATTTTTGGGAATACTTATTATCAAGATACTCATATATGTTCCCCATATGTATCGCAATTTGGTAAAAACGTGTTTCATTGCTATACTCCTTTTTTACCTTACCTTTACCATAAAGTACAATAGGATTTGGTCAGATGAAGGAACCTTGTGGTCTTACACCGTCCATAACACATCATGCAGTTTTAATGCACATAATAATCTGGGGAAGGATTATTTTCAAAAAGGTCTTACTGATAAAGCCATAGAGGAATATACCATTGCCTTACTGAAGGCGTCAGAGGTGCAATACAAGTACCCAATAGCCCATTATAATCTCGGACTTGCTTACGATACAAAGGGGATGTACGATGCTTCAATACGGGAATATCGAAATGCCTTGTGCATGAATCCAGGCGATGCTGATGCCCATAATAATTTAGGTATCGTCCTTTTTATCACGAAACAGACCGGTCTTGCTGTTGAGGAACTTGGTAAGGCAATTACCCTGGTTCCTAATAATCCAGCATACCACACTAATTTGGCAAAGATGTACCGTGAACTCAATATGCCGGATAAGGCGGGCATTGAGCAGGATTTAGCAAACCGGTTAAAACATTCGAACAGATCAAGATAGATCAATGAGTATAATTGAGACTTATGGCTTGAACGAAGAGGATATACAAGAAGTAGAAACACGGTAAAGAAATTACGAAGAGAAGAATAGGTGTTGTTTGTCAAATGATGCACAAAACCCTCCTAATTTGTATTGATAAATTTCCCTATTCATGTTAAATTGATTTTATGATGAATTTATCGGTATTATTTCAGCAAAGGTCGTATCTTTTAAAACATCGCTTTTACCCCTTTCGTGAGTATCTTAAGGAGCAATTTCCTTATAAAGTACATAAGATACCACTTCATGCCGGTTTTACCTGTCCGAATCGTGATGGACGTGCGGGGATTGGTGGTTGCACGTATTGTGCTAATGAAAGTTTTAGCCCTAATGTCAAAGGACCACGCCTTACCATATCAGAGCAAATAGAAGAGGGTAAGGCATTCCATAAAAGAAGGTACGGTGCAGAGAAGTTTATCGCTTACTTCCAGTCCTTTACTAATACATATGCGGACATCGGGACTTTAAAGGCATGTTATGAAGAGGCATTAAAGGACAATGATATCGTAGGAATTTCCATTGGTACACGTCCCGATTGTGTCACAGATGATATTTTAAGTCTCATCGAAACCTATACCAAACAATATCATGTATGGATTGAATATGGGCTCCAATCCATCCACGATGTTACTTTGAAACGTATCAACAGGGGGCATGATTACAAAACCTTTTTAGATGCTATATGCAGCACAAAAAAAACTTGCATTCGTATATGCGTTCATGTTATCTTAGGTCTCCCCGGAGAAACAAAAAAGGATATGATGGAGATTGCAGAAGCTGTCGCAGGGCTGGGCATACAGGGTATTAAGCTTCATCATTTATATGTTGCAAAGGGTACCGTACTGGCTGAAGAGTATTTTCAGGGTAGAGTACCAACCCTCGATATGGATGCATATATTGAACTTGCTGCTGATTTCCTGGAACGTATTCCATCGGATGTTACCGTACAGAGACTTGTAGGTGATACGCATGGTGATACTCTTATATCGCCGGTATGGACGGCCAGTAAGGCCCAGATTACCCTAGGAATAACAAGGGAGCTAGAGCGTCGAGGTACTTATCAGGGTTCACGGTGCAGTTCATCAGTGCCTATTATAGGCAGTCATTCGGCTTCATTTTCTGTTCAAGGTGTACAGGGACAGGATTTAAAAAAGTCGAAATTGCATACCATAAAAATATAAGCGGGCGTAATTCAGTGGCAGAATACCAGCTTCCCAAGCTGGGTATGTGGGTTCGATTCCCATCGCCCGCTCCAATCTTATTACATTCAATTTCTTATCAAACAGTATCTTTCAGAAAATAACTCAACCGCTTTATAGCATCTATTTTCTCGTTGTTGCCCACCTTTGTCTGTTCGAGGGCATTTCTTAATACTTCTATGGAGCGGTCGTAGACCTCCCTGTTTACAGGGTACGGATGCCCGTTTTTTCCACCATGGGCAAAGCTGTATCTTACGGGATCGTCAAAACTCGGGGTCTTACTGTAGATTATCTCGGAGATGAAGGCCAGGGCTCGGATGGTTTTTGGTCCTACGCCCTCAATGCCCAGTAAGGATTCAAAATCTTTGAGGACATTTTCGTAAGTTTTTGTGAATATCTTATAAAGCCTGTCAGGGTGAATATCATGGACATCGATCTGATGACGGGGTGGTAGATCCAAATTTTGCATTTTTTTAATCTTACTCACAAGCGTATCAGGCTTTTCTTGAGAAAGCATGACAGTTGCCTGTCTTGCCTCTTCGCTTTCAACTGCTACCATATTTAAAGTATTATTTTTTGAATCGCAGCAAATTGCATTATGGGGTTCTATCACGAAGTTTGTAACTTTACCCCAGCCAATGATAACGGCGGGCGTATTTATTACCGTCGTTCATTCCTTGCTGAATAACGGCCCAATTCCCTGATGCGGTAAAGATAAATGAATGATGGTAGAGTTGATATCCGTCCTATACCGCACTGTTATCTACCTTGGCACTCATTCTACTTGCGTAGATTAATTTTTCAGGATCACACGATAATTGGTCGCCTACAGCTATAATTTCTGAGGGTGTTTTCCGTGAGGTTACATTCTTGCCACCCGTAAAGAACAATCCAAGTTCCTTTTCGAGCCCCTTAATACCTTCCTTTAGCGCACCGCAGGTGATCGTGGTCACACCGCTAGAGTGCCAATCGAACCCCAGCAACCAAGTGCCTGAAACCAGAATGGATCCGAAACTCTCCGCCAGAATGGATCCGAAACTCTCCGGAGGAACTCCTGGGGGCCATATTCATTTACTTACGGTAATAATGATTTCACGTCCAAGGCGTTTCATACGCTGGAAAAGCCACAATGGTGCCTTACCGCTGTGAAGCGGTAGATGTGCAATTCCTGTTTTCATAGCTGCATTATAAAAAATTTCACGGATAAATACACAAATTATTATGTTACATTTTTATCATGACACGTTTCTGTGACATGGCACATTTTCGATATTCAGTATCCACGATATATTCTTGTTTTTTATCATAAATAGCTATTTTAATCACCAAAAGAATAAACAATGAAATTATTTTTCCTTGTGGTATATCTTTTGTTAATTATCCGTTTATTCGTATTAATCGGTTTCCTTATGTTATGACGATTTGTTATTGAGAATAAACAGGAGGTGTATTATGGTAATACCAGTTCGTATTAATCCGGAAGAGACCCGTCAGAAAATGGAATCGGGTACAGCTCTTCTCGTTTGTGCTTATGATGATGAGTCTAGATTTAAACAGATGCAATTGGAGGGAGCGATCTCATTGAGTGAATTCAAATCCAGACTTCCAATGTTGGAAAAAAATCATGAGATCATTTTTTACTGTGCCTGACCAAACGAGTATACTTCTGCCAGTTTGGCGGCAAAATATAGAGAAAAAGGATACAAAAATGCGATGGCACTCCGTGGCGGTGTTGATGCATGGAAGAAGGCAGGATACTATGCCGAATCAAAGTAATGCCTGCCGTGGTTGCAATTTATCTGCTGGAGAAGTTAATGTCTTTCATCTTAGCTTTTGACATGTTGAGAAAAAATATGTGGCTGAATGGTTATACGGTGCCTTATGTGGAGGAATAGCATTTTATGGTGAACATAATATAACCATTTAGCCATTCAACCATGCAATCTGTCTGACTATTAACCACATTGGATTTTGTTTCTTCCGACCCGTTCGGTTAGAAAATCCAAGGAATGCCTTTAAAATCTAGATATGGTTGTGGTTGTGATTGTTATGTATACTATTAATTCTGCACTCGCACCCAAATTGAATAACGGCATGCCCAATCTTAAATTTTTCACTCAGGATATGGTTAATTTCCTTGGAAAGTTTAGTTGTCTCACTGATCATCATGTCCCTTGTATCAATGTGGCCGCTCATGGCATACATTCCGGAGGTAATTGTCCAGATATGAATATCATGTGCGTCATCAATTCCCTGGATTTGTTTAAGGCTGGCAATAACCTCATCGATATTAATTTCCTTGGGTGTTGCCTCTAACAAAACATCCACAGATTCCATGATCAATTTGTATGACCAGATGAGGATAAGTACGCATAACAAGACGCTGATTATGGGATCGATAACGAACCAGTTAGTATAATAGATGACAGCGGCACCGATTAAGACACCCACAGAGGAAAGAGTGTCACCTAACATATGCAGAAATGCAGCCTTGACATTAAGGCTGTGTTTGTGTTCTACTTCACCTTTCATGAGGATGTAGGCACAGACAACGTTGGCAATCAAGCCGATAAATGCTACCAGGAACATCTTTCCACTCGAGATTGTCTCCGGGTGCCTAAAGCGGTGATATGCCTCGTAGAATATCCATAGGGAGATTGCAAAAAGCACCACCCCATTAAGTAGTGCTGCCAGTATTTCCAAACGGAAGAAACCGTAGGTCTTTTTTAACGTAGGCGGTTTAGCGGCAAATATCAGGGCGAACATGCTTACCAATAAGGCGAATATGTGAGTAAGCATATGGCCGGCATCGCTAATCAAGGCAAGACTATTGGTAACGATTCCACCGATTACCTCAATAATAAAGAAGGCTCCTGTTATAGCACTTGTCAAGATGAGCTTCTTCCGTTCATTGGCCCTGAATATGTGCCTATGGCCGTGCTTATCTTTCATATTATAATAATCTATGCTATGGATATGTTCGATGGCTTCTCTCCTGTCGAATAAAACGGAAATTCTTTTATGAATAATTATAAGATTCCGGCAAGTTGAAAACAAACTTTTTTCTGAAAATTGATATGTACATGATTTTTATTGACCTTGAATCAATTCTATAGTAATATTCGGCACAAATTTTTATTGATATTACCGTAATTATCCGAAATGTTATGCGAAAAAAATGCCTGATATTTCAGTGTGTTCCTATGAATTATTATTCCTCTTTTACATACTTTAGGCTATGGAAAAGGTTATCTCATTCATTAACTATAAGGGTGGAGGTTGGTAAAACGACTACCACGTATCATATTGGGTGTGCTCTGGTTTCGCATCACAACAAAAGGGCTGCTTATTGATACGGACCCGCAAGCGAACTTGATTTTTCTCTATGCTATTCCGGAACAGTGAGAAATATTTAAAAAGATTATGATGTGCGTTAAAGCCTAAGGAGGAGGTTATGAATAGGCTAATCGTATTGTTCATCTTCGCTGTATGTATGATATGCTCAGGGTGTAAGGCTGTTTCTACCAGTGTAACAAACGTGAACCTGGATGTTCCCTATCGGGATATAAAAACCCTTGCTGTTATGCGATTAAATGATGAGGTTATTCAAGAAAGGGAAGTAAAGGGTCTTATTGTAAAGACAGTGACAAATCCTGATGCAGGTGAATTGCTTGCGGGTATTATGACCAGTGAGTTAGCAAGGTGGGGGAAATATCGCGTTATAAGCCGGTCAGAAATTAAAGACAAATTGAGCGCAGCAGATGCAAAGGAGAATGAGCTTGTCAAATGGAGGGATTATACAACGTTAGGAAAGGTATTAAAGGTTGATGCCGTGGTAATTGGTGAAATTGATGAATTTGGATTATCTACCGCAGCGGTTTACCAACGAGGGAGTGTATCTTTTAACGCAGAATGTATTGATACCAGAAATGGGAAGGTACTGTGGTCTCTTGATGTAAGTAAGAGTGTGCCATATAAGGATGAAGTTGAATTAGCAAACAATGTAATGAAAGAAGTTATCGAGAAACTGAAAAAAGACACTGAAGGAGGATTATGAGTTTTTCTCAGCACATTTACAAGTGACACCTTCCTTGACTTCGGTATTACAATTTCCACATCGAAAACAATAATTTTCTTCATCCCAATAGGTTTTTAATGTATGGCTTTCATCGAAAAGTTTACCATCGGGATTTTTCCACCAATGTCCAATTTTCGCATCTTTCCACCAATGTGTTTTTTCCATTTCTTCTCCTCTCAAATGTATATTCAGGTTTAGATATTTTCTTTTAGTTGAGGCTGCGCCTGGCCAGGAAATTATTGAACACCCTCGAACATTTTTGTTATTTCTTGTAAGAGTTTTTCTTTATTGAAAGGTTTTTCTAAAAATGAAACGTTTCCTAATGCCTGAAAGCACCGGTAAGTTTTTTCTTCCAGTGCTGAGGCCATAATAACAGGAACCTTCCTGTACCTGCTGTCTTTTCTCAGTAAAGCGAAAAGTCTGTCTCCGGTAACACCCTCCATCAGGATATCTAATATTATCAGATCATAGGTATTTTCTTTTATTTTTTTGAGACCATCATCAGCGTTTGAAACAAGCGTAATATTGAATGATTCCCCTTGCATCATATCCTTATAGAACTCTTGCATTTCAAGATCATCTTCAACAATTAACAGTTCCTTCATTTTGTCAACTCCTTTAAAGTATAGCGGTTTCAATGTTCCGTTGTAGGGGGCAGGTTTAAAACCTGCCCCCTACTCGTGTTTGCTCTTGTCCGGTACAATTCGAATGTGTTTGTTTCCCGTTCGGGCGAACACAGGGTTCGCCCCTACGGAAGTGGCATAAAAAAGTCGCCGAAGGCCTCAGGGTTGGTTTAATCGTCCCCGATTGAACCGAAACGTTTTGCATGTTTCCTGTACCTGGAACCAATAATCCATTCTGATTGTGTCTGCACCTTTGCAAGTATCTACCGAACGAGTTGTTTATTCGTTACCGTATATTCTACAGCTATAGGCAATAGGAACCTGAACCGTGCCCCTTTTCCTTTTCCTTCGGATTCTGCCCAGATTTTTCCTTTATGCATGTGGACGATATTTTTGCAGATGGCCAAACCAATTCCTGATCCATATGCGGAGGGAGCCTCTTTGTAGAATTTTTCAAATACGCGTTCCCGTATCTCTGCTTCCAGTCCCTTGCCTGTATCTTCTACCGTTAGCTCTACCGCATCAGGAAGCGCTCTGGCCGATATACAAATTTTTCCATGTTCTGTAAATTTGATAGCGTTATCCACCAAATGGAATATCACATGGTATATCTTGTCCTGGTCTGCATGAATGAGAGGGATATCCAGGGGTAGTTGATAGATAAGGTCATTATTTTTTCCCTTTGCCCTGTCCTGTAATTCATTGATGGTGCGTTTTATTAATTCACTAAGGGAAACATCAGACAATTTTAAAGACTCTACTCCAGATTCTAATTTAGATATATCAAGAATATTTTTAATTGAATTTTTTAGCCGATTAACATTGTTTCGCAGGATTTCTTGAATCTGAGAACCTCTTCCTAATACACCCCCGTTTCCCACCGAGACAGAACGTTCAAACATATCAACAGCCATTTCTATTTTGGCAACAGGTGTTTTTAGTTCATGGGTAACATCTCTGATTAAGGTATCTTTTAATTCATCCAATTTTTTTCTTTCTGTAATATCACGGCAAAAACCTTCAATGCCAGTTATATTATTTTCTTCCTTAATGGGTAGTGCTTCGAGGGAAAGCCATTGAGTTTGGCCTTGTTTATGAATGACTCTGAACTCAAGGTCCATAATACTGTCATTAAGTCCCTGTAACACCTGGAGGATTTCATGTTGCACCCTCTCTTGATCTTCAGGATGGCACAAAGAAAGTCCGTAAGCCCTATTGTCATAAAATTGGTTTGCCGAGTAACCGGTAATCTTTTCAACGGAAGGGCTCATGAGAGAAAATTTTCCATCCTTTGTGCATTCAAAAATGATATCCGGAGAATTTTCGATAACTGTCCTGTATTTTTCTTCTGCCTCTTTAATCTTATGAAAAAGCCGGGTATTTTCAATTGCCATGGCCAGTTGAGAAGAAATTTTTAAAAAGAAATCAATATGTTTTCTTGAATAGTAATTCCTCCGTTTGCTTCCAAAGTTCACACTACCTATCACACGACCTTTGTATTCGAGAGGAATACCTAATCGCGAGCGTATACCTTCCTTAAATAATACTGCATCCGTAAGGAATCGGCCCTTTGATGTATCCTCCACAATCACCGGTTCACGAAATTGTACCACTCTTTTCATCAAACTCCCCTCCATGGGATACAAGACACCTTCCTTGAGATCTGTGTACTCGTAATCCTTTGATAACACAAAGGTCTCGTAAAGATTATTGCTTTCAGTAATAAGGGTTACACTCAGCCGGTCAAAATCGATAACTTTTGAAAGTTCTTTACTCATGGTCTGGTAAACTTCCCGGATATCCAGGCTTGAAAAGATAATTCTGTTGATATTGAGGATAATTTCTTTCTTGTTGGTAAACATGGGTCTAAACGTTTAGAATTTCAAAAGTATGGGCATGTTGCAACCTGCCTTCCACGGAACGGGTATTTACTGTAAAAGAGTAAAAAGTGGTCAAAGGTTTAAAGTAACTATGTTCTTTTGTAGGGGCAGGTTTTAAACCTCCCCCTACTTGTGTTCTCCCCTACAGAAGTATCATAAAAAGTTGCCGAAGGCCTGGTTTAAACAGTATCTTCCTTTAAGATTTCCTGTAGAGATTTTTCGTACGCTTGATATGATTTTTGATCAAAAAGGACAAAGCGCACAAGTTCAATATCACTATGAGCTTTCACATAGTTTATTACTGTTTTTAGTGCTATGGTAGCTGCTTCGCTAACCGGGTATCCATAAGCACCTGTGCTTATGGACGGAAATGCTACACTCTTGAGTTTGTATCGGGAAGCAAGGCTGAGGCTGTTTTTATAAGCGTTAGCTAAAAGTTCTGCCTCTTTTCTCTTTCCTCCATGATAAATTGGTCCAACGGTATGGATAACATACCGCACCTTTAAACTTCCTCCTGTAGTAATCCGAGCCTCTCCGGTCGGGCATCCTCCCAGCTTTTTGCATTCATCGAGTATTTTTGGTCCTCCTGCTCTGTGGATTGCTCCATCCACACCACTACCACCCAAAAGACTCGTATTTGCTGCATTAACGATAGCGTCTGTTTCCTGGTTCGTAATATCGCCTTCGGCGAGTTCTAGAATTGATTTATTAATCGTGATTTTTACCATGCTGCACCGGATCTCACAACAATTTAATCATATAGGCGTGATTTCACTTTATTTTAACACTTTCACTTACAGAGTTTCTATAACTTTTTGCTTTTATCTGCTCTTATCCTTTTTTATACTCATATACAATAAATGAAAAGAGGAGTATTTACACGGCAGTATTATACCGGTTATTTTCATTTTGTTCATGGGGTTTCAGGATATACTTTTGCAGGACGGATGAAGCGAAGAGTACCAAAAATAGTTCAAACAGTTTGAGCCGTTTAAACGGTTTTGTGATAGGTACTCTCTCCTTCACTTATGCTGCGGAGTAATGTTTTATCAGTGTTTATCCGTATTGTCTATGGTTCATTTAATTGTAGGGATGATAAAAATGGATGTTAAAGATGCCATAAGTAAACGTCGTAGTATTAGGAAATTTAAGCCAGACCCGGTATCAGACGAATTGATACTGCAGCTTTTAGAAAGTGCCCGACTTGCCCCATCGGGGTCTAACACACAGCCGTGGAGATTTATCGTAGTAAAGGATGCAGAAACAAGACAGAAGTTGCAAGCCGCCTCATATAATCAGCGTCATGTTGGACAGGCCCCTGTAATTATTGCCTGTTGTGCAGATATAGAGGCATTTGGTGAATTTCCGGAGCGGATCGATGAACTTATCGCAGCAGGCGCTTTGCCCAAAAAGACCCGTGAGGTTTTCGTTCCTTCATTGAAAAAGGGCGGAATGAGTGCTGATATAAAATGGCATCTGTTGATTGCCGCAACGGGGAATACCGATATTGCCATTGAACACATAGTCATCCAGGCTGTAGAACTGGGACTTGGAACATGCTGGATTAGATGGTTTGATGATAATAAGGTTAAAGAAATTCTCGAAGTCCCAAAAAACATTGAGATTATAGCAATACTTCCCGTAGGATACCCTGCTGAAGAGCCGGCACAGAGACCGAGGTTTGATCTTGAAAAGATTGTCTTTTATGAGAAATATGGGAAGAATGTAAATGTAGATTGTAAATGTGAATAGTAACTACAGTTATACAGGATATAAGCTAAACTATTTGGGAGCGAAGTAACAATTTAGTTCTGTGGAAAAGGCAGCTCCGATCCAGGTAGAGGACAGGTGTGGCGGCTTGTTTGGGGATAAACAACCCACTCTACTGACTCTGGAAGAAATCGTAAACCTCGTAATTTAACTATTAGCTAACTGCTGAGGGCCAACCGTTTTTTCAATGATCAAAAACTTCTCGCTATGCTCGAAACGACAGTTTTAGAACGTTCAGTTTCATGTATTGAATACTATACCTACTATTCACTAACTGCTACTTACTATCCACCGATCAGAAGGAGGTTTTAGAGGCAACATGAAGATAAAGGTACTTCCCTTTCCATAATCGCTTTCAACCCATATTTTGCCGCCATGTAATTCAACAAGACGTTTTGTAAGTGCCAGGCCAAGGCCTGCACCCTCGTACTGGCGTGAATACGAAGCATCTATTTGGCGGAATGCCTCAAATATCTTGTCCTTATCCTCAGGTTTAATGCCGATGCCCGTATCACTTACGGTGATGTGAATATATTGATCAATATAATTTGCATGAATGGTAACTTTTCCATTTTCCGGAGTGAATTTGATAGCGTTTGATAAGACATTGAACATGATCTGTTTCAGTTTTCCTTTATCTGCAGTAATTGAGGGAATATCTTTATGGATATGGGTATATATGCGGATGTTTTTTTTATTAGAAGATTCTGAGACTGTATCCAATACTTCACGAATAGCCTCTTTTATATGAAATTTTCCGATACTGAGTTCTAGTTTTCCCGCCTCAATTTTTGAAAGGTCAAGGATATTGTTAATCATATTGAGCAGGTGTTGGCCACTGCTATGGATATCGCACAAGTATTCTTTTTGTTCAGAACTAAGCTGTCCAGCGACTTCGTCCCTTAAAACTTCAGCAAAACCAATAATGGCATTCAGGGGGGTGCGGAGTTCATGTGACATTGTTGCCAGAAACTCTGATTTAAGCCTGTTTGCTTTTTCAAGTGCGATATTTGCCTTCTGAAGTTCCTCCGTTCTTTCAGTAATCCTTTTTTCCAGTATAATATTCAAGTCTTGAAGTCTTGCAATACGTATGAAATCAAGCCATGACACGATATCCTCATATTCGGAAATATTCAATCCCTTTTTTTCTTCTTCAGGGCTTACTCTCAGGTGTACTATCTTGTTCAAACACCAGAAAAAGAGCATTCCCAGCCCGAATGACCATGCGAAAGCAATCCCAACGCCCAATGCCTGTATACTAAGCTGGTGTAACCGGCCCCCTCCCTCTACCAGAAGTGTCGTTTTTCCAGCAAAGGGTGCGACACAGAGCGTGCCAACAGTGCCGCCAATTCCATGAACAGTCACGGCAGCTACCGGGTCGTCAATTTTCAATATCTTCTCGAAAAAGTCCTGGGCAAGGGGTGCAACAATACCGGTAAGAAGACCGATATAAACAGCGCCGTCAGGATGTACTCTGCTTGATCCGGCGGTTATAGCTACAAGGCCAGCCAATATTGCCGTGAAGAGTTTTCCAGCATCGACCCGTTTTTCCCTGATATAGGTGAATATTAATGCAGAGGTCCCTGCCGCCGCCGCCGCCAAATTTGTGTTGGTAATAACAAGACTAATATCTGCGCTTGCCCGTAAAAGACTTCCACCGTTGAAACCGAACCAACCGAACCAAAGGAAGAAAGTGCCAAGAGTAACGAGGGGAATATTATGTAAACCCATGCGGTTTGAAGAACCATCCGGATTGTATTTCCCTGTTCTTGGCCCTACGAGCACTGCCCCTGCCAGGGCAAACCATCCACCAACGGAATGTACTACCGTGGATCCTGCAAAATCAATAAACCCCATTTTACTTATCCAGCCGGATTGTTCCGGATAAAAGAGATTTCCCCATACCCAGTGACCAAAAACCGGATAAATAACAGATACTAAGAATATGCTGCCGATAACATTAGAAATAAAGTTAGATCGTTCTGCTAGAGCACCGGTCATTATGGTAGAAGCTGTAGCAGCAAAAACCAATTCAAAAAAGAAAAAGGTATAGTCAAGAGGACCGGGATGTGTATGTACTCCTATGGCAAAGAAATGGTTTGTTCCCAGGAGGCCTGTATAAGTTTTCCCAAACATGAGCCCAAATCCAATCACATAAAATATAAGGGAAGATATGAGGAATACTACGAGATTCCTGATAGAAACGCTAATGGCATTCTTCGATTGAGCGAATCCGGCTTCGTATGAGGTAAACCCTAGTTGCATAAAGAATACCATACATGCAGCAGCTATAATCCAGACGTGATTAATATTTAGCTGTAGGTTTTCCATATTGAATCCTTCCTGAGTGAGTGCTGTAGAGTTTCCCGGTACGGTGCAGCCGCAACTAAAATTTTTTATCCGCGATTGAACCGAAACGTTTTGCGTGTTTAATCTTAAGTTTACCGATAATGATAAAAATTCAAAGAAAAAATTGATTTTGTTTTTATATTATGTTAGATTTTTCCGCAATTCTGGTAGGAAAGTAAAAAGGTGTTAAATTTATTGTATAGGAATTTCTATATTCTTTTGTAGGGGTGAATCTTGTGTTCGCCCATATAGGAAACAAACACAAACGTTTTGAATCGTACAGAACAAGGGCGAACACAAGATTCACCCCTACATAGGTGTTATAAAAAGTCACCGAATGCCTAATTATAGTATTCAAGCGATGAAACCGAACAGTATTTTAGATCGGGTGGCACGGACAAACTTGTTTGTCCGTGATGCTGTAATCAAATCCTAGTTCATTTTATTTGGTTTCATTATATTCTGTTCGGTTTCATCTATTGGATGCTATAACCTCACCAGGTTCCTTTGGTTGTAAACTATTGATAACCCTCCCTTACCTTTGCTGTTGAAACGAAAGAGAAGATTGAGATTTATATCTTGTAAAGATACATGGCGCAAATATTTTTCCTCTATTTATTCTTTTTACTGTGTTTCATCCCATCTGTAATCTTTGCTGAGGGTACGGATACCACTTCTGCCGCAATTGGAAAAACCGTTTATCTTACTGAGGCGTCTTCAACTGATTGGATGGAGGCCGCTTTGGATACTGTCGTGGCAGAAGGGGTTTCTATAGAAGCCATCTGGTTCGGATATCAAGATGAAATAACCATTGCGACAAGACATAAAACACCAATCAGAAAGGCACCGAGTATTGTTACCGTGATAACTGACGAGGAGATTAAGAATTCAGGATATCGTACATTCGTAGAAATCCTGAGAATGGTGCCTGGATTTGAGATTCTCAAAAACGGTACCCTTGGCAGTGTTGCTCCTGCCGTACGGGGTTTTGAAGGTGCAAACAAAGTAAGGGTAATGCTGAACGGACATTTCGTAAATAATCCTTTACGCGGTGATGCTTTTACTCTGTTTGATGATTTCCCTGTTGAGAATATAAAAAGGATAGAAATCATCAGAGGGCCTGGCTCCGCCATGTACGGTGAAAATGCATTCCTGGCTGTTATCAATATCGTTACCTTTGATGCAAAAAACGTTGATGGTGTAAAAGTGAGCAGTGGTTACGGTAGTTTTGATACGAAAGAGGGGAATATCACTTTTGGAAAATCTTATGGAGCGGTTGGCATTTCCGGGTTAGTCCGCTACAGGGAGACAGACGGGTTTGATGGTGTTGTTGAAAGTGATGTCCTTCAAAACCGGGGGAGGGTTCAGGACTGGAGACGTGAATATGATTTGAATCTAAAAATCACTTACAAGGGTTTCTACGGAGAGGGATTGTACATAAATAAAAATCAGGGGCCTTTTATCGGTCCCCAACTCGCCTTAAATGATGGGTCTGATGTTGAAAATAATTATGTTTTTGCTGAAGTAGGATACAGAAAGACCTTTGAGGAAAAATTTACCCTGAAGCCAAGGATTTACTATGACCAATTTGACAGAAACGCTTATATTGAGGCATTACCGGAGGGAGCGACGATTTCTCTAGATACAGATGGAGATCGTATATCAGATACCTTTGAAACGTATCCCGATGGTTTTGATATCAACAGCAAGGTAATTGAAAGAGTCGTTGGTACGGAGATACCATTCGATTATAAACTATTCGATGGAAATTTGCTTACTCTGGGTACAGAGTATCGCTTAATCAACCAGGATAATACTCATTTTTTGAGTAATGTTCATCCCGTAACATCGGAGCCGCTGGATTCGCTCCAGAATTTTTCAGATTCTTATCCGCAAATAGACGATGCTACGCGGCATATATGGTCATTTTATATGCAGGATGCATGGGATATTACCGATGCTTTAAATCTTACGGTAGGTGTACGGCATGACCAATACAGTGATTTTGGTGGTGCAACCAGTCCCCGGTTGGGTTTAACGTGGGCGTTTATGAAGAATGCATCACTGAAATTGTTGTATGGAGAAGCCTTTCGTGCGCCAAGTTTCGCAGAAATGCATGCTATTTACCAACGAAATTCTATTATTCAAGGGAATGAAGATTTAGACCCTGAAATAATAAGGACATACGAGGTCGGGTTAAGTTATCAGTTTCATAAATACGTTACAAGCAGTCTCAACTATTTTAACAATGACGTTAAAGACCTTATTGTTCTGCGGAGTATTTTTGACGATAACGTAAGGGTTTTAAGGTATGAAAATTATGGAGATGCCCGTGTTCAGGGTATCGAGATGGAAACCAGAATAGATTTGGCCAAAGGGAATTACCTTTTTATGAATTATACATTCCAGGAACCGGAAGACGATGATGGAAATGATTTGCCGTTTGTTGCGAAACATAAGGGGAATTTTGGGGTAAATGTTCAGCCCTGGAAGTACATCAATACCAACATCAGTACCTTTGTCAGTGGCAGTCGCACAAGAGAAGTGGATGACAGGAGAGATGATTTGCCTGCTTATGCGCTGGTAAATCTTTCTCTGATAGGAAAGGAGTTCTTCAGAACCATGGAAGTTCAGGGAACGGTATTCAATCTTCTGGATAAGGATTACAGCGATCCGGGGCCCATTTCCATACCGGATGACCTGCCTAGACCGGGAAGAACGTTCTTTATAGGGTTGAGTTATCAATTTTAG